>NZ_JAWIRU010000005.1:119988-214605 GCF_036320025.1 Stenotrophomonas sp. SMYL86 | reverse complement strand
CGTGTGCGCAGGACTGCGCACACGAGCAAGCGGCGACCGAGCTTACATGGGTGAGGGCGCTTTGCTTGCGAAGCACGGCTTCGCAAGCGCCCGAACGCACAGCCGCCAGCGGCTGGGCCGGGCCCCGGAGGGGGACTTGCAGCGCCCCCCGCAACCGGACCCACCCGGCCAACCCTCAGGAAACCCGCTTCTGCTGTTGCTTCGGCCGTTGCCGTTGCTTGCGCGTCTGCGGGTGCAGGGCGCAGCCCTGCCGACCAACCCTATACTTGCCCCCGTGAGTGAATTCCCTGCCCTCGTTCCGCTGGATGCGCCGCTGCTGGTGGGCTACAGCGGTGGTGTCGACTCCACCGTGCTGCTGCATTGGCTGTGGTGCTGCGCGCAAGCTTCCGGCACGGCGCTGCGCGCGGTGCACGTGCACCACGGGCTGCAGCCCGATGCAGATGACTGGGTGCTGCACTGCCAGCAGCAATGCGACGCCTGGGGCATCGAACTGGCCGTGCACCGCGTGCAGGTCGAGAACGGCACAGGCCTGGGCACCGAGGGTGCCGCGCGACTGGCACGACGCGCCGCGTTCGCGGCCGAACTGCGCGACGGCGAAACCCTGGCGCTGGCACAGCACCAGGACGACCAGGCCGAGACCTTCCTGTTGCGCGCCCTGCGCGCTTCCGGCGTCGATGGCCTGGCGGCGATGTCCACGCACGGCCGCCTTGGCGAAAAGCCTCTATGGCGACCGCTGCTGGCAGTGCCACGCAGTGCACTCCTCGACTACGCCCGCCAGCATGCACTGCACTGGATCGAAGACCCCAGCAACGCCGACGACCACGCCGATCGCAACTTCCTGCGCCTGCAGGTACTGCCACTGTTGCGCCAGCGCTGGCCGCATGCCGCTGCGGCGATGGCGGGCAGCGCAACGCACTGCGGGCAGACCCGCGAACTGCTTGACGAGGAAGACGCCGAGCTGATCGCACACCTGGAAGTCGCTCCACGCGTGCTGTCGCTGCAGCTGCTTCGCCAGGTCTCACCGGGCCGTGCCGCACGCGTGCTGCGTGCCTGGGTGGCCGGCCACGACGCGGCACCGCTGCCGGCCACCGTGCTGCAGCAGGCGCTGGACGAGCTGCTGCCGGCCGACAACGATCGCCAGGCGCGGGTGCGCTGGCACGATCACGCGATCCAACAGTGGCGCGACCACGCCTACCTGCTACCGGCCCGGCTGCCTGCGCTTCCCCACGAGTGGCAGGCCGAATGGGATGGACGCGCACCGCTGGCACTGCCCGATGGCGGACAACTGCGCCTGCAGGGCACCCCGGCCTTCGAACGCCCGCTGCAGGTCCGTGCACGCGTGGGCGGTGAGCGCATTCTGCTGCCCGGTCGCCAGCATTCGCACGCGTTGAAGGACTGCCTGCAACGCGAACACCTCGCCCCCTGGCGACGCGCGCAGCTGCCGCTGATCTTTGATGGCCCGCAGTTGCTGGCCGCCGCCGATGTGCTCGTCGCCGCACCGCTGCAGGCCTGGCTGCAGGCGCATGGCGCACAGTTGCAGTGGCGCCCGGGCGGCTGGTGAATTGACCCCCGCGCGCGGCCCGTCCACACTTGCCGCATGGCCAAGAAGTCCCCCGAAAACGCCTCCCCGGTCGCCCAGTTCGAGCAGTCGCTCGAATCGCTGGAGCAGCTGGTGGAGCAGATGGAAACCGGCGAGCTGAGCCTGGAAGCTTCGCTCAGTGCTTACGAACGTGGCGTCGGTCTGTATCGCCAGTGCCAGCAGGCGCTGGAGCAGGCCGAGCTGCGCGTGCGCCTGCTCAGCGATCCGGCGCAGCCGGAAGCATCCGAGCCTTTCGATCCGCCCAGCCATGACGGCTGAGGTTCTGTTCGCGCGCTGGCGCGACCGTATCGAAAGCCAGCTCGACGCCGCCCTGCCCTCGCCTGCCGAAGCGCCGCAGCGCCTGCACCAGGCCATGCGCTATTCGGTGCTGGGCGGTGGCAAACGCATGCGCCCGCTGCTGGTCTACGCCAGTGGCCACCTGTTCGGTGCGCAGCCGGAAAGCCTGGATGCGGCCGCCATGTCCGTCGAACTCATCCACGCCTACTCGCTGGTGCATGACGACCTGCCGGCGATGGATGACGACGCGCTGCGTCGCGGCAAGCCGACCACCCACATCGCCTTCGATGAAGCCACCGCGATTCTGGCAGGCGACGCGCTTCAGACCCGTGCCTTCGGCCTGCTGGCCGATGCACCGCTGCCGGCCACGCTGCGCGTGGCCTGCCTGCAGACCCTGGCCCACGCGTCCGGCGCCGCTGGCATGTGCGGTGGCCAGGCGCTGGATATCGATGCCACCGGCCAGCAGCAGACGCTGGCGGCATTGACCCGCATGCATGCCCTGAAGACCGGCGCGCTGATCCGTGCGGCGGTGCGCATGGGCGCGCTGTGCGGCCAGGCCCACGAACCTCAGCTGGCCCAGCTGGACAGCTTCGCCGACGCACTCGGCCTGGCCTTCCAGGTACGCGATGACATCCTCGATGTCGAGGCCAGTTCCGAGCAGCTGGGCAAGACCGCCGGCAAGGACCAGGCGCAGGACAAGAGCACCTTCCCTGCCCTGCTCGGCATGGACGGTGCCAAGGCTCAGCTGCACGAACTGGCCGCACGCATGCAGTCGATCCTGGCCGGGTATGGCGAAGAGGCCGATGCACTGCGTGCACTGGCGACGCTGGCGGTCGAACGCGATCATTGATCGCTCGCCGGGCACCGCCCGTCGCGCCCCGCACATGAAAACGCCCGGCAATGCCGGGCGTTCTCAATTCCGCATGCTGCCGGTATTACTTGATCAGGCGCAGTGCGAACGGGTAGCGATAGGCTTCGCCGTTGTTGGCCTTGACCGCTGCGATGATGCTGAACACCAGGCTGATGATGCCCACGATCGGGGCCAGGAACACGCCGATGATCACGATGGTCAGGATCATGCTGATGACCATGGCGATGGTCACGGTGATCTGGAAGTTCAGGGCTTCCTTGGCCTGGTCGGTCACGAAGGCCTTGCCCGCGTCATCCTTGTTGATCAGCCAGATGATCAGCGCGCCGATGAAGCCGGTGAAGATGCCCAGCAGGTGCGCGGCCAGGGCCATGGTGCGCTGGTCGGCCGGCACGTCGGTGGTGGCCGGCGGCGGCGGGACGTTATCGAATTCGCTCACGACAAAACTCCTTTTCATTGGGTGGTCTTGACCCACCAGCACCAAGCTGGTTGCGTCAGGCGGGCATAGCTTACGCCATCGACGCCATCAATCATTACCGGCGATGGTCATCCGCCCCAGCAGGATCGAACCGGTCCGGATGTGCGAGCGCGGGTCGACGTCACTGCCGACCGCTTCGATGCTGCTGAACATCTCGCGCAGGTTGCCGGCGATGGTGATGCCATCCACCGGGTACTGGATCTCACCATTCTCGACGCGGAAGCCGCCGGCACCGCGCGAGTAGTCGCCGGTCACCCCGTTCACGCCCTGCCCCATCAATTCGGTCACCAGCAGGCCATCGCCCATCTGCCGGGCGATGTCCTGCAGGGAGCCCGCGTTGGCGGCCAGCTGCAGGTTGTGCACGCCACCGGCATTGGCGGTGGTCTGCAGGCCCAGCTTGCGTGCCGAGTAGCTGCCCAGCACATAGCGCTGCAGCACGCCGTCACGGACCAGGGCCGAAGCACGCGTGGCCACGCCGTCACCGTCGAAGGCGGCCGAGCGCAGGCCACGGCGCAGGTGGGGCAGTTCCTCGATCTGCATCCAGTCCGGGAACAGCTGCTGGCCAACGCTGTCCAACAGGAAGCTGGCCTGGCGGTACAGCGCACCGCCGGACACCGCCGACAGCAGGTGGCCAACCAGGCTGCGCGCTACTTCCGGGGCGAACAGCACTGGCATGGTGCCGGTGGCCATCGAGCGAGGCTGCAGGCGGGCGACGGTGCGCTCGGCAGCACGACGGCCGACCAGGCCCACGTCTTCCAGGTCCTCCCGGGCCAACGCGCTGGTGTACCAGCCATCGCGCTGCATGCCATCGCCCTGGCCGGCGATCAGCGCACAGCCCACCGAATGATGGGTGCCACGCTCACGGCCGAAAAAGCCATGCGAATTGGCGTACACCGACAGGCTCTGCATGCTCGAAACCGAGGCGCCGTCGGAATTACGGATCTGCGCATCGGCCTCACGGCCTGCGTTCTCGCAGGCCAGGGCCAGGTCCACCGCCTCGTCGGCCTGCAGCGCCCAGGGGTGCCAGGCATCCAGATCCGGGAAATCGGTGGCCATCAGTGCGGCCTCGGCCAGGCCGGCAGCCGGGTCATCTTCGGTGTGCCGGGCGATCGCACAGGCCTGCTCGACCGTGGCGGCAAGGCTGGCCTCGTTCAGGTCGCCGGTGCTGGCGCTGCCCTTGCGTTGGCCGAAATAGACGGTGACGGCGATACCGCGGTCACGGGTGGACTGCACGGTCTCCACCTCGCCAAGGCGGACATTGACCTCCAGGCCACGATCCTCGCTGCAGCTGACCTCGGCCTGGCTGGCGCCCAGCGCACGGGCGCGGTCGAGCAGCTGCTGGGAGAGGTCGGCCAGCCGTTCCAGCCGGGCCAGGCTGTCGTCGCCGACAGCGACTTCAGGGGCGATCACGTTCAATGCTTTATCCTGTACGGGTTGGGCCCGGCATCACGCCGGGCGACTTTTTTTGAGATCAGGTAGGAACGATGCGCGGACGCGACGAAGAAACCGGTGAATTCCACGACAAGAGCCGCAGCCAGAACCGGCGCGACGCGCTCGACGTCCTGGCCCTGGGCGAGAAGCTGGTGTCGTTGACCCCGGCGCAGCTGGCACGCCTGCCGATCCCGGAAGACCTGCTGCCGCATATCGCCGAGTGCAAGCGCATCACCGCCCACATCGCCCACAAGCGCCAGCTGGCGTTCCTGGCCAAGCACATGCGCCGCGAAGAAGACGCCACGCTGGATGCGATCCGCGATGCGCTGGACGCCAACAGCGAAACCGGCCGCCGCGAAGTGGCGATGATGCACCGCGCGGAAGACTGGCGCGAGCGCCTGCTGGCCGAGGGTGACAAGGCGCTGGCTGCACTGCTGGACGACTACCCGCAGGCCGACCGCCAGCAGCTGCGCACGCTGGTGCGCAATGCCCAGGCCGAAAAGGCCAGGAACAAGCCGCCACGCGCCTACCGCGAAATCTTCCAGGTGCTGCGCGCCCTGATGCTGCCGGCCGCACTGGGCCTGAAGGCCAGCGCCGAAGACGCCGACCCCGTCGACAGCGACGAAGCCGACGAGGACTGAGTCCGCGCCGGCCTGGGCGGTGGCGCTGGCCATCGCCCGGCTCAGGCCTGTGTACCGCCGACCGTGATGCCCTCGATCAGCAGCGAGGGCTGGCCGACACCCACGGGCACGCTCTGCCCGTCCTTGCCACAGATGCCCACGCCCTCGTCCAGGGCCAGATCGTTGCCGACCATGCGCACCTTCTGCATGGTTTCCGGACCGTTGCCGATCAGCGTCGCCCCCTTCACCGGCGTGGTGATGCGGCCATCCTCGATCAGGTAGGCCTCAGTGGCCGAGAACACGTACTTGCCGCTGGTGATGTCGACCTGGCCGCCACCGAAGTTGACTGCGTACAGGCCCTTCTTCACCGAACGGATCATTTCCTGTGGGTCGTGCTGGCCGGCGCGCATGTAGGTGTTGGTCATGCGCGGCATGGTCAGGTGCGCGAACGATTCGCGGCGGCCGTTGCCGGTCGGCGCCATGCCCATCAGCCGCGCATTGAGGCTGTCCTGCATGTAGCCGACCAGGATGCCGTCCTCGATCAGGGTGGTGCACTGGCTCGGGTGGCCCTCATCGTCGATGTTCAACGAACCACGGCGTCCGTCCAGCGTGCCGTCATCGACGATGGTCACGCCCGGGGCGGCAACGCGCTCGCCGATGCGGCCCGCGTAGACGCTGGTGCCCTTGCGGTTGAAGTCGCCTTCCAGGCCATGGCCGACCGCTTCATGCAGCAGCACGCCGGGCCAGCCCGGACCAAGCACCACCGGCATCACCCCGGCCGGTGCCGGAACGGCGTCCAGGTTCACCAGCGCCTGGCGCAGCGCCTCGCGGGCAAAGGCCTCGGGGCGGCCGTCGGCGAACAGCTCCTCATACCCGTAGCGGCCACCGCCGCCGGCATAGCCCGATTCACGGCGGCCGTTGTGCTCGACGATCACCTGCACGTTCAGGCGCACCAGCGGGCGCACGTCAGCGCCCAGCACACCGTCGCTGCGGGCGATAAGTACCGTATCGACGCCGCCGGACAGGCTCACCATCACCTGCTTCACGCGCGGGTCGGCGGCGCGCAGGTAGCCATCCAGGCGCTTGAGCACCTCGACCTTGGCCTCGTTGCCGATGCCATCGATCGGGTCCAGCGCCGGGTACAGCGCGCGCGCGTTGCCGCGCAGCAGCGACCGCCCGGACTGGGCGCCACCTTCACGCGAGATCGCACGCGCCGACTGCGCCGCCGTCAGCAGCGCATCAGCATGGATGTCGTCGGAGTAGGCGAAGCCGGTCTTCTCGCCGGAAATCGCCCGCACGCCTACGCCCTGCTCGATGGAATGGGCGCCGTCCTTGACGATGCCGTCTTCCACGCTCCAGCTCTCGCGGCGGGCATGCTGGAAATAAAGGTCGCCGAAGTCCACACCGGGGCCGAGCAGCTGGCCGAAGGTGCGCTCCAGGCCAGCGGTATCCAGGCCGCCGGGGCGCAGCAGGCGGTCTTGGGCAAGCGTCAGGGCGATATCAGTCATGGTTCTCGATCTGGGGATGCGGGGGCGCTCAGGCAAGCCCCGTGAACAGGAAAGCCGCGCTCAACGCGAGCGCGGCAGGCCGGTGACGGTCGGCGGAATGGCCGGCGCCGGTGCCGGTACGGGTGGCGAAGCCTTGTCGCGGCTGCGCTCGATCACTTCCACCTTCGGTTCCTTCCATGGACCGGTCACCTTGTAGGTACGGGCGCCAATCTCGCCCAATGGCTTGGACAATACCGCATTGGTGGCCGCGCCCAGCGCCGCCCCCACCGGGCCACCGGCGACCGCACCCACCACGGTCAGCAGATTGCCTGCACGCGGGTTGACGTCGATGGTCTGGTCGAACTGCTGGTTGCGCAGGTCGGCCTGGCCGCGGATGGTGATGTTGGCTGCCGGGCCTTCGATCAGCACCTTGTCGGTGCGCGCCATGCCCTGGCCGAACTGCATGCTGCCGTCGATCTGGTTGAACGCGAAGCCCTTGGAGAAGAAGTCTCGGAAGTCGAACATCAGGCGCCGCGGCAGCTGGGTGACACTGAGCAGGCCCAGCACCCGGCCAGCGCCCGGTTCCAGCTCCAGCAGCTGGCCGTTGCGCGCGTGCAGGTCCAGGCGGCCCTGCAGGTTGCCCAGCTGGAAGTCCGACGGCCCCCCACTCCACGTGGCCTGCAGCTGCGCCTGGCCGGAACCGCCACGCAGCTGGCCGCCGTAGTCGAGGTTCTGCATCAGTCCGCCCAGGTCCTCGCTGCGCACCTGTGCGGTCAGCTCGGTGCGGGCACCACCGGTGCGGCCCAGCCAGCGACCGCTGATGTCGATCTCCTGGTCGGGCGCACGGAAGCGCAGCTCGTCCACGTTCAGGCCATTGGCCAGCGGCCGCGTACGCAGTACCGCCTGGCCCAGCACCACCTTGCCGAACTTCAGGTCGGCGATGTCCAGCGCGAACGGCGGCAGCTTGGCCGGGTCCATGTCGTTGGCGCCGGCCTGTACCCGTGCCGGTGCGGCCGATGCACCCGGAGCCGCCGGCAGGGATTGCCAGTGCACGCGGTCGAGCTGGCCACTGATGGTGCCGCCGTCTGCATTGGGGACGGTCAGGCGCCCGGCCAGCGACGGGCCGTCCAGGCGCACATCCAGTGCCTGCGCGCCCGGGCGCAGCTGCAACCGGGTCTGCTCGAACACGCCACCGATCAGCTTCAACTGGCCGACCTGCACGTCCACCGCACGCAGCGGCATGGCGTCGTCATCACTGCCACCCCGCGCCAGACTGATCCACTCCAGAGCGTCCAGGGTCGGACTGCGGCCATTGACGGTCAATCCGCTCGGCGGCGGCTCGCGGTCGACATGGTCGCTGCCCAGCGTCACCTGCACACCGGTCTGGTTGTTGTGGCTGCGTGCGGCCAGCGCCAGGCGCTGGCCGAACGCAACGTCGATGCGGCCGGCCCCCATCGGCAGCTGTGCAGCCACGGTGGTCGCCAACGGCTCGGCAGCCGGTTTGTCCAGCGGCGCCGGCAGGTCCAGCCGGGTCCCGACCAGATCGGAGCTCAACCGCAGCTCGCTGGGCGGCGCAGGCGCCCCTGGAGCGACCTTGGGCAGGCTGACCGCGATGGTCCACGGCGAGGTTCCGGTGATGTAGGGCTTGAGCCAGGCCATCTCCGGCGCGCGGTCGATCAGCACGCCAGCATCCAGCGTGGCCGACAGCTGCGATTCGAAGGCCAGTCTGCTGTCGTGCACGTAGCCACCGGCACGCAGGCTCAGGCGACCATCCTGGCCAAGGTGGCGCACCGACAGTGCCTCGGCATCGAAACCGCCATTGCTGTAGCGCGCCTGCCCCTGCATGTTGTCGAAGGCGAGCTGGAAGCGCTTGTCGACCAGCTTCACGCCGGCCAGATCGACCGTCCCCTGCAGGTGGCCGCCACCTTCATCGTGGTGCAGTGGCTGCAGCAGATCGAAGGTCACATGCGCCGGACCCGCTGCGGTCAGGTTGTCCAGGGTGTCGCCATAATCCTTGTGCAGCGGGCTCTGCCGCAGCATCGCCAGCAGCTTGCCCGCCTCGCTCTGCGCATCGGCGCGCACATACAGCGGCTGCTGCCCGAAATCCGGAATGCCCGCCTCGAACTTCTGCACCGCCACACCGGCCAGATCGCCGCGCCCATGCATGTCGAAGCCGGGGCCGATGAAGGCGATATCGGCGTCGACCTGGCTCATCAACGGCCAATCGTGCTGGAAACGGATGTCACCGTTGGTGATATGGCCGGTGGCCTCGAAGCGGCCATCGTTGTTGTCGAACGGCCAGTCGTCCAGGTCGCCACTGACCAGGCCGATGCCATTGCGCACCTGGCCGCCGGCCAGCGCCATGTCCAGCCAGTCGGTGGCGCCCTTGCTCATCTTGGAGTGGATCCAGAAGCGCTTGGCCGCAGTCATCGGCACGTCGTCCAGCTTGGCCGCCAGCTGCAGCCACGGCCGCGTACCGTCGCCCTGGAACCAGACCCCGCCGCGCACGTCGGCCGCATAGTCGGTGCCTTCCACGCGCATCGCCGCAGTACCGATACGCCAACCACCGCCCTCGTCGCGCCAGCCCACCACCTGTCCCGCCAGATGCAGGTCATGACGCACACCAAAGCCGGTCGGCCAATCGAACTGCAGCTGCCGTTGCGGCTGCAACTGCAGGCTGAAGCCATCCGCGTCGCCTTCGAAGCGCCCGCCCAGGCCGCGCAGGCCGGGCGAATTGCCCACGCTGGCGAAGCCCAGCGACTGCAGTTCGCCCTGCGCCCACAGCGGGCCATCGCGATCGCCCGCCAGCTGCAACTCGCGCACATCCAGCTGCGGCCTGGACAGGAACAGCCAGCGACGCAGGCCCGGTTCGAGACGATCGCTCAGGGCCAGCGCACGCAGCGCGGTGCCGGCCTGCACTTCGCCAGAACGGACCCGCAGCTGCTTGCCAAGCTGCAGCTGCAGGCCATCGAGCTGCTGCTCGCCCTCTTCGGTTTTCAGGCGCAGGCGCGGCACCTGCAACGCCCAGCCATCAGCCTGGCGCTGCCAGCGCAGGCGTGCCTGCAACCGCTGCAGCTGCAGCTGCGGAGCCGCCATCGAGGGCATCGGTGCGCCATCGATGCGGACATCACGCAGGTCCGAATCGGTGGTCACCGCCACCGGTGCGAAATCGCGCAGGGTCAGCCACAGGTTGAGTTCGCCCTTGCCTTCGCGCAGGCGCACACCGCCGGCCGCCAGCAGCGGCGACCAGGCATGGAAATCGACCGGATCGGCGCCCAGCCAGGCCTGGCCATTGCCGCGCACGCGGTCCACGTCCAGCACCGCCGTCAACGGCAGCGCTTCGGTCTGGGCCCAGGCACGCACGCCTACACGCAGGCGGTCGCCATTGACCCGCAGGCGCACGTCGATGCGTGGCAGCGTGGTGTCGATTCCCAGCCCCGGCGCATGCACGCCCAGGCGGCCTCCGATCACCTGCAGTTCGCCCAGCCGGCGCAGCGCATCCAGCGGGTCCCCGCCATTGGCGGCCTGCGGCAGGCCGCGTACCGACCAGCGACCGTCCTCGCCCTGCTGCAGGTCGAGCGCCAGGCCACGCAGGCGCAGCTCGGTCAGCGACCGGCCAGGCAACAGGCCGCTGTACATCGATACCAGCACTTCGGCCTCGCCGATCGCCAGGCCCTGGCCGGCGCCGATGCGCAGGCCCTTGAGCTGCAGCAGCGGGCCGCGCCGGGTCCAGGCGGTCTGCAGCTGGTCGAAACGCACCGGCTGGCCAGCGCGTTCACTCAGCCAGGCGGCAATCCTGTCGGGATGGCGCTCGGCCAGCGGCAGCAGCTGGCTGAAGGTGCCCACCAGCAGTGCAAGCCCGACCAGGCCCACCGCGCAGGCGGCAATGAAATGACGGCGGATCCTTCGCAGTCGCAGGCGCGGCGGCGCGCTCATCGGCCACCGCCGGCCTGCGGCCGGCGAGGATCAGAGCAGAACGACATCGAATTGCTCCTGCAGGTACTGCTCGTCCGCCTGGAAGCGGATGCTCTTGCCGAGGAATTCCTCCAGCTCGGCCACCGCCGCGGATTCCTCGTCGGTGATGCGCGCGACCACCTTGGTCGACGCGATCACCAGCAGGCGCGCGGCATCGAACTGGCGCACGGCACGGGTGATCTCGCGGAAGATCTCGTAGGTCACCGTCTCGGTGGTCTTGATGCTGCCGCGGCCGCTGCACTGCGGGCAGGTCTCCGACAGCTGGCGCTCCAGGCTTTCCACCGTGCGCTTGCGGGTCATCTCCACCAGGCCCAGTGGCGAGAAGTCGTACACCGTGGTCTTGGCATGGTCGCGGGCCAACGCCTTTTCCAGGGTGCGCAGCACCTGGCGGCGATGCTCGGCATCGTCCATGTCGATGAAATCGATGATGATGATGCCGCCCAGGTTGCGCAGCCGCAGCTGCCGTGCCACCGCCTGTGCCGCTTCCAGGTTGGTGCGGAACACCGTCTCTTCCAGGTTGCGCTGGCCGAGGAACGAACCGGTGTTGACGTCGATGGTGGTCATCGCCTCGGTCTGGTCGATCACCAGGTAGCCACCGGATTTCAGCGGCACCTGCTTGTCCAGCGCGCGGCCGATCTCGTCCTCCACCCCGAACATGTCGAAGATCGGGCGATCACCGCTGTACAGCTCGATCTTCTCGGCCAGCACCGGCATGTACTTGGCAACAAAGGCCTGCAACTGCGCGAAGGTCTCCTTGGAGTCCACCTTCACCTTGTCAACGTCCTTGCGGATCAGGTCGCGTACCGATCGCAGCGGCAGGCTCAGGTCTTCATAGATGTTGCTGCACGAGGCCGCTTCGCGGCCACGACGCTCGACCACGTTCCAAACGCGCGACAGGTAGGCGATGTCCTCGGCGATGGCCTCTGCCGGCTGGCCCTCGGCATTGGTACGCACGATGTAGCCGTAGCCCCCGTGCTGCGCCGACAGTTCGGTCACCAGCGCCTTCAGGCGGGCGCGCTCGGTTTCATCCTCGATGCGTGCGGAAACGCCCACGACCTTGGATTGCGGCAGCAGCACCATGTAGCGCGAGGGAATGCTGATCTGGGTGGTCAGGCGTGCGCCCTTGGTCCCGATCGGGTCCTTCACCACCTGCACCACGATGTCCTGGCCGTCGCGCAGCAGCTCGACGATCGGCACGCTGGATGGCGGCGGCAGCGTGGTGTTCTCCGTATCGGCACTGGCCACCGGCGCCGGCCGCACCACGTCGTTGGCATGCAGGAACGCGGCACGCTCCAGCCCGACTTCGACGAAGGCGGCCTGCATGCCGGGCATCACCCGCTGCACCTTGCCCTTGTAGATGTTGCCGACCACACCCCGGCGCCAACCGCGCTCGATGTGCAGTTCCTGCAGCATGCCGTTCTCGATCACCGCGACCCGGGTTTCGCGCGGGGTCACATTGACCAGGATTTCCTCAGACATCGGCAGCCTCCCTGGCGGCATCGGCAGTTGTGGCCGGCACGCCGCAGCGCGCCAGCAGACGATCGGTATGCAGCAATGGCAGCCCCATGACGCCGGAGTAGCTGCCGGAAAGATGTTCGATCCAGCGCTCGGCCCCGCCCTGGATGGCGTAGGCCCCGGCCTTGTCCAACGGCTCGCCGGTGGCCACGTAGGCGGCGATGTCGGCAGCGTCGATCGGGGCGAAGGTCACTTCGGAAATGACCAGTTCGCTGTCCAGCCCGTCCGCGCCGACCACCACCACGGCGGTCATCACCTGATGGGTACGCCCGGCAAGGCGCGCCAGCATCGCCCGCGCATCGGCGGCGTCAGTGGGCTTTCCGAACACGTCGCCATCCAGCACCACCTCGGTGTCCGAGCCGAGCACGCGCCCCCGCGGGTCATCGGCCAGCACCCGGGCCAACCCGGCGCGCGCCTTGTCGGCGGCGACCCGGCAGACATACTGTTCGGCGCTTTCAGCGGGCGCGCGCTGCTCGACGACCTCCAGGTCCAGGGCCTGGAAGGGGCGTCCGAGTCGGGCCAGCAGCTGGTTGCGTCGGGGGGAGCGGGAAGCAAGATAGAGCATCGGCACAGCATAACCTGAGGCCGCCACCTGAATCGTCGGCAACCCGTCCCGGAACGTGCGCAACCCCGAACGGGCTCACAGCGCGTTCATCGCTACGACACCACCCTCAACGGCACAACAAGGAGTTCTCCATGCGCCTGACCGCCACCCCGCTGCTGCTCGCCCTGTCCCTCGCCCTTGGAACCTCGATGACCGCCCATGCTGCCCCGTCGTCGCCGTCGATCGCCGCCCCGGCCGAAGGCACCCTGCTGAACATCTCGGCCAATGCCGAAGCCACCCGCGTACCGGACGTGGCCACCCTGTCGGCCGGCGTGGTCACCCAGGCTGCCGATGGCAACAGCGCCATGCGCCAGAACGCCCAGCAGATGGACAAGGTACTGGCCGCGATCAAGGCCGCCGGCATCGCCGAGCGCGACGTGCAGACCAGTGGCGTCAGCCTCAACCCGCAGTACCGCTATGCCGACAACGAAGCACCGAAGATCACCGGCTACCAGGCCAGCAACACGGTCAGTCTGAAGGTGCGCGACATCGCCAAGCTGGGCAAGGTGCTGGACGCACTGGCTGCGCAGGGCGCCAACCAGATCAACGGCCCCAGCTTCGAGATCGACCAGCCGGAACCGGTCTACGACGAAGCGCGCCTGGCTGCACTGAAGAAGGCCCAGGCCCGCGCCCAGACCTATGCGAAGTCGCTGGGCCTGCAGGTGCGCCGCATCGTCAGCATTTCCGAGAACGCTGGCGGCGGCTACCGCCCGATGCCGATGATGCGGGCCATGTCGGCCGGCGCGGCGATGGACAAGGCCACCCCGGTCGCACCGGGTGAGTCGACCGTCTCGGTCAACCTGGACGTGGTGTTCGAACTGGGTCGCTGATCCCGTTCGC
This sequence comes from Stenotrophomonas sp. SMYL86, assembly GCF_036320025.1. Lineage (NCBI taxonomy): Bacteria > Pseudomonadati > Pseudomonadota > Gammaproteobacteria > Lysobacterales > Lysobacteraceae > Stenotrophomonas > Stenotrophomonas sp. SMYL86. The sequence goes on along the minus strand of NZ_JAWIRU010000005.1, from coordinate 200,911 downwards.
CATTGCCGACAAAGGCGGATCCCGCAGGGGGTCCGCCTTTTTCATGCCCGCAGCCGGCGTTGGCTGAAGGCCAGCCCAACGATCGCCCCCCTGCCTCTAGGCAGTGGCCGCCCTGTCGCGCTACTGATGGACTGCCAGCCGCGTGCGGCAACCCCGCCACGGGCCCTGGTGCGTTGAGGACTTCGTCACTGGCATGGAGGTGGACCATGGTTCGTACGTATCCCGTTGCATCCCCGCATTTCGACCCCGCCCGCGTTGCCGCCTGGAGCGCGGCCATCGCCCTGCATCTGCTGGCCTTCCTGTTGCTGCTGATCCCGGCGACCTACCAGGCCGTGCAGGTCCCACGTGACAAGACTGCGGTCAGGCTGATCGAGAAGATCCCGCCACCGCCCACGCCGCCGGTTCCGATCACGCCGAAAGAGATCGTCCAGGTGATGCCGAAACCCCGGACGCAGCCGGTAGCACCGCCCCTGCCCGCACCTACCGCGACCGTGGAGGAGACCCAGGGCATCGCACTGCCGGCCGCCGAACCGGCTCCGCCCCAGCTGGCACCGAGCATCGACACCTCCACGCCTCTGGCCGGCGCCCAGCTGCAGTACCGCAGCGCCCCGCCGCCGGCCTACCCGCTGGCAGCACTGCGCAACCGCGAGCAGGGGACGGTGCTGTTGCGGGTAGAGGTGGACTCCCACGGGCAGCCGGCGGTGGTCAGCATCGAGCGCAGCAGTGGCTCGCGCAGCCTGGACCAGGCCGCACGCCAGCAGGTGCTCAGGCACTGGCGCTTCGAGCCGGCCCAGCGTGATGGCGTGGCCGTGCCGGCCATCGGCATGGTGCCGGTGCAGTTCTCGCTGCCGGACTGAGGTGATCGCCGGCCCGGCTGCTTGCCGGGCCGGCGCTTCCGTCCGGGCGGGTACGGACGGAACAGGATCAACTGTTATTGATTAAGCAAAAATTCACGACTTCGTCACCTGTCGGAAACCTAGATTGGTCCGTCCCGGAATCTTCCGGAGACAGCCCTCAACGCTACGGTTTTCCAGTTAGGAGAGAAGCTGTGAAACACCTGATCCAACGGCCCGCCAGCCGCCGCCGCACCACCCTGGCATCGTCCATCACCCATATCCTTACCGGCGGCACGCTGCTGCTGGTTGGCGCCGTGGCTTCCACCTCCGCTTTCGCGCAGGAAAAGGCCACCAACCTGGACCGCATCACGGTCACCGGTTCGAACATCCCGCGCACCAACACTGAAACACCGTCCCCGGTGCAGGTGGTGACCCGCCAGGAAATCGACCGTACGGGCAAGACCACGGTTGCCGAGTACCTGCAGACCATCACCGCCAATGGCGCCGGCTCGATTCCCAAATCGTTCGGCAACGGCTTCGCCGGTGGTGGCGCCGGCATTTCGCTGCGTGGCCTGGGCGCGGGTTCGACCCTTGTCCTGTTGAATGGCCGCCGCATGGCCACCTACGGCCTGGCCGATGACGGCCAGAAGGTCTTCACCGACCTGAGCACCATCCCGCTCGACGCCGTTGAACGTGTGGAAGTGCTGAAGGATGGCGCGTCGGCGATCTATGGTTCCGACGCCATCGCCGGCGTGGTCAACATCATCCTGCGCAGCGACTTCCAGGGCGCGATCCTTCGCGGCTCCTACGGCCTGTCCGGCGACAGCGATGGCGATACCAAGAAGGCGACCCTGACCGCCGGTACCGGCGACATGGCCACCGACGGCTGGAACGCTTTCTTCAGCCTTGACGTCGGCAAGAGCGACGCGATCAAGATCAGCGACCGCAAGAACCGCAAGTGGATCGGCACCGGCGACACCCGCCAGTGGGGCTATGGCAACAATGCCCAGTTCCTGGGCGGCGCCTTCCTCAGCGGCAAGACCCGCGGCGGCGTTGGTCCCAATGGCTCGGTGTACGACGACCGCAATGTCACCGACACGAATCCGGCCACCCTCGTACCGCTGCCGGGCTGCCAGGGCTTGACCACCATCGGTGGCCAGACCGACGCCTCTGTCGCCGCGCAGGGCTGCCTGTGGGATCCGGCACAGCTGTATCGCGATATCTCGCCGGAAGAGAAGTACGTCAACGTGTTCGGCCGCGCCAGCTTCGCGTTCGGTGAAGGTGGCGAAATCTACACCGAGATCGGCTACTCGAAGAAGGAAACCACCTTCAGCAACACGCCGTCCGCCGCGTCCGGCGGCTGGGGTTATCCCGGCGGCCCGGTCAACGGCAACAGCGGTCCGGGCGCCGTGGTGCTTGGTCCCAATCATCCTGACCGGCCTGCCGGCCTCGGTACTGGCCCGTTGCGCCTGCGCTATAGCGCTTGGGACGTCGGCCCCCGCGTGACCGACAACACCAACGAGTTCAATCGTTTCCTGGTCGGCGTCAAGGGCAACTGGGGTGATTGGAGCTACGACACCGCCTACCTGCACTCGGGCACCGACCTGGTCAACGAGCGCACCGGCTTCCTGCGCTACAGCGCCGTGAAATGTGCACTGGGTGACGCGAACTGTGCCGGTGGCGTATGGCGCATTGGCGACAATGCCAACCTGAACTCCCAGGCGCTGTATGACTACATCTCGCCGAAGATCAGCGCACGCGCCAAGTCCAGCCTGGATATGTTCGACTTCACCGTGTCGCGCAGCCTGATGGACCTGAAGGGTGGCCCGCTGGGCCTGGCGATCGGTACCGAGTGGCGCAAGACCAGCAACAGCCTGACCCCGCAGACCTACACCGACACTGGTGACATCATCGGCCTGGGCTACTCGGCCTACGACGGCACCCAGAACGTGTACGCCGGTTACGTCGAACTGTCGGCACCGGTGTTGGAGCAATTGGAACTGTCCGCTGCCCTGCGCTACGACAAGTATGAAAGTGGTGAAGGCAAGGCCACGCCGAAGCTGGGTGTGAAGTGGACGCCGGCCGACTGGATCGCCCTGCGCGCCAGCTACGCCGAAGGCTTCCGTGCACCGAACCCGGCCGAGAACGGCGACGGTGGCCTGGCCGCGTTCTCCACGGCCTCGGATCCGATCCGTTGCCCGGACGGTGAAAACCCTGCCCCGGGCGCTTCGCCGGACGACTGCGGCTCGCAGTCGGTTGCGATCATCACCCGTCCGAACAAGGACCTGAAGCCGGAAGAGTCGAAGAGCTACTCGGTGGGTATCGTGCTGCAGCCTACCCGCTCCACCTCGCTGACCGTCGATGCGTGGGAGATCAAGCGCACCAACGAGATCGCCCAGGGCGATACCGATGACGCGATCCGGGCTGGCAACGTCCTGCGCGACAACAACCTGCTCAACGGCGTCGCCGGTACCGGCAGCATCCTGGCCGTCAACACCGCCTACATCAACGCCAGTTCCTCGCGCGTTCGCGGTATCGACACCGACATCCGCCAGACCTTCGACATCGGCCCGGGCCAGCTGGAGATGGATCTGCAGTGGAGCCACCTGCTGAAGTTCGAGCGCACCAGCGGTACCAGCACCGATGACTTCCTGGGCACGCACGGCAACTGCGACGTGACCAACTGCATCGGCACGCCGAAGGACCGCATCAACTTCGGTACCACCTGGAAGCAGGGCCCGTGGAGTGTCAGCGGCGTGGCCAACTACATCTCCAGCATGGAAAACACCGACAAGCGCGGCGGCAAGTACCAGTTCTTCTATGCCGACGGCTCGCCGGTGAAGAAGATCTCTTCGTTCACCACCTTCGACCTTTCCGGCCGCTGGGCAATCACCGAAGCGTTCGAGCTGAATGCTTCGGTCGAGAACGTCTTCGACCGCATTGCTCCGCTGGATCCGCTGACCTATGGCGGTGTGAACTACAACCCGATGCACTTCAGTGGTGCCATCGGTCGCTACTTCACCGTCGGTGCCAAGTACACCTTCAAGTAATACAGGCAATACACTTCAACGCAGCAACTTCGAAGGCCCGGGCAGCTGCCCGGGCCTTCGTCGTTCCGCCCCTTGCAGGCATGTTCACGGGCACATGGCTACCGTATGCACGCGGCATCACCGCCGCAGGGGATCTGCATGGCCGCAACTTCGCAACGCCTGGGCCTGCCCGCGTTGACTGCACTGGTGGTCGGCTCGATGGTCGGCGCCGGCATCTTTTCATTGCCGCAGAACGTGGCGCGCAGCGCCGGGCCTGCCGCCGCGCTGATCGGCTGGGCCCTGAGCGGCGCGGGCATGCTGATGCTGGCCTTCGTATTCCAGGCCCTGGCCAACCGCCGGCCTGATCTCGATACCGGCATCTACGCATACGCACGCGAAGGCTTCGGCAACTACATCGGCTTCTCCGCTGCGTGGGGCTACTGGGTCGCCTCGGTGCTCGGCAACGCCAGCTTCTTCGTGCTGATCTTCAGTGGCCTGGGCCACTTCATGCCCGTGTTCGGCGAAGGCAATACCCCGGCCGCCGTGGCCGCATCCTCATTGCTGTTGTGGACCGTGCACCTGTTGGTGCTGCGTGGCCTGCGCACTGCCGCCATCGTCAACGGCCTGGTGACCGTGGCCAAGTTGCTGCCGATCGCCCTGTTCCTGGTCCTGGCCGCCGGCGCGTTCCGCATGGACGTGTTCCGCGCCGATTTCCTCGGCGCGCCTGCACTCGGCGACCTCGGCCAGCAGCAGCGCGGCATGATGCTGGTGACCGTGTGGGTGTTCATTGGCATCGAGGGCGCCAGCATCTACTCGCGGCGCGCCGCACGCCGTGCCGACGTGGGTCGCGCCACGGTGATCGGCTTCCTCGGCGTGTGGCTGCTGCTGGTGCTGGTCAGCCTGTTGTCGATGGGCGTGCTGTCGCAGGCCGAACTGGCGGGGTTGCCCAATCCGTCGATGGCCTACGTGCTGCAAGCCATTGTCGGCGAATGGGGCGCGACGGTGATCATCATCGGTTCGATCATCTCCGTTCTCGGTGCATTGCTGGCCTGGGTGCTGCTGTGCGCCGAAGTGCTCTATGCCGCCGCGGGTGACGGCACCATGCCGGCCTTCCTGGGGCGTGAGAACGCGCGCAGCGTGCCGGCCAATGCACTGTGGTTGAGCAACGGGCTGATCCAGTTGTTCCTGCTGCTGGTGCTGGTCAATTCCGGCAGCTATACCGGGCTGGTGCTGCTGGCCGCGTCGATGAGCCTGGTGCCCTACTTCCTGTCCACCGCGTTCGGTGTGCAGCTGGCCTGGCGTGGGCAGGCCTATGCCGGTGAACCAGGCGTGCGCTGGCGCGATTTCGTGGTCGCACTGCTGGCCAGCGCCTATGCGCTGTGGCTGGTGTATGCCGGTGGCCTGGACAACCTGCTGCTGTCAGTGCTGCTGTACGTGCCCGGTGTGGTGCTGTTCGCGCTGACCAGGCGCCAACGCGGCGAACAGGTATTCACGCGTTGGGAGGGGGTGCTGTTCGCTGCGATCCTGATCGTGGCGATCGCCACGCTGGTGGCGTTCTGGCGAGGCAATCTCGCGCTGTAGACCCGAGCCCACGCTCGGCTGGTTCATCCGCAGCAGCCGAGCATGGCTCGGCTCCACAACAGCAGTCGCGCAACCTCGACGCTACAAAGACGCAAAAAAAAACCTGCATCTCGCGATGCAGGTTTTTCAAGGTGGCGCCCGAAGTTGGACTCGAACCAACGACCCCCTGATTAACAGACGGCACGAATAGGCTTTGCCGTGGCTTGATTCCTTGGGCAAAAACAGGCTTACGCCGTTGATTTTACACGACATTATGGCGGTGAGTCTGAGGGTTTGAGCTTGCACAGCTTTGCGCTGTTGTGCGCAAAAACCGTGTTCAGACGGTGTCGCAATCGTCGAGGAATCCAACCCATGAAAGCAAAGATCACTCAGGCGCTCGTCGAGCGGGCGCCGACGGTGGAGCGTGGCCGCACTGTCCTGTATGCCGACCCCGAACTGCGGGGTTTCTACCTGATCGTGTCCAACACCAAGCGCTCCTACTACACGCAAAGCCTAGTGCGCGGGCGGCAGGTGCGCACCAAGATCGGGGAACACCCCGCGCTGGCAGCAAAGGATGCGAGGGCGCTAGCTGCCAAGACGCTGGTCGCCATGCGCGCGGGTGTCAATCCGACCGAAGAGCGCAGGAAAGCACGGGCGCGGGGCATGACACTACAGCAGGCGCTGGACCTGCATATCTCGGCAAAGAAGCTGTCGGCGAAGACGGTCGAGGGATATCGTTACAACTGTGGTCAGTACCTGTCCGACTGGTTAGACATGCCACTGGCCGAACTCGGTGCAGATCGTGCTGGCGTGCGTGAGCGCCATGCGCGCATCACCAAAAAGAACGGCGCTACCACCGCCGACGCGGTGTTCCGCATCTTCCGTGCCGTGTACAACCGCGGTCTGCGTGAGCATCCCGACCTGCCCGCCAACCCGGCCATGAATGTGGACTTCCATGGCCAGAAGCGCAGGAAGGTGGACGTCGAGGCGGATCGCCTGAAGGCGTGGGGCAAGGCAGTGTTGAGCCTGTCACCTGTCAGGCGTGACCTCAATCTGTTCATGATGCTGTCGGGGATGCGGCGCACGGCTGCCTGCGAGTCCAGCATGGAGCACATCAGCGAGGAAGGTAGTGCCCTGCATGTTCCCTCGCCCAAGGGTGGTGCCGCCCGTGCCTTCGACCTGCCATTGTCATCCGCGCTGACCGACTTGGTCGCCCACAGGATCGCCGCCAACACTGCAATCAACAGGCGGAGTCCATGGTTGTTTCCTTCCGACAGCAAGAGTGGGCACGTCGCCGAGGTACAGCAGCCTGAACTGGACGGACTGACGGGGCATGCGCTACGCCATGCCTATGCTTCCCTAGCATTGCAGGCTGGTATCCCGCTGCTAGAACTGAAGTTCTTGCTGAACCATAGCGCCTCCAGCGGCGGCGTCACCATGGGATACCTGCACCCTTCGCTCGACCACCTTCGCGAACATCAAGAGAAGGCTTCCGTCTACATCCTCGACGCGCTGGGCCTGATTCACGAACCCGGAGCGTGGCCGCCACGGCTCAGGGAATAGCCACGCGGTCTCACCAGGTGGACCGTGTCGCTTCCGGGGGCTTCGGCCTTGGCGCTGAGCAGCCCGAGGCCTTCGGAAGCGACACGGAGCCGCCTGAGCATGCTGACAAAGCAATGGTTTCCTTGGCTTTGGTTAGCAAGTAATATCGAGCCAATCCTGGTCAGCAACTGACCCGGAGGATCGTCGGCGATTGCTATGGCGATCAGAAGTGCCATCGGTGGCAAGAACAGCCGAGCCCCCCTCCGAATGACAACGGGTGGACAAGGGGCCTATCTGCGGCGAAAGGCTGCGGAGTCTCCGGCGACATGTCGTCGCTGCGAGAACGGCTGACGAGGAGACCACCGTGGCCAATCCACACGAGCCCAAACGGCTCAATCCCCAAGAGCTATCTGAGCTGCATGCCCTGCCTGACGACGCCGTCGTCACCAGCATCGAGGCTGCCGCCTTCCTGCGCCTGACACCCCGCACGCTGGCCTGGAGCCGTACGCAGCGCCCTGAAAGCCATCCGCCACACTTGGTGGTCGGGTCGCGCACAGTCCGATACCGCATGGGCGACCTGCGAGCCCACATGAAGCGCCGTGGCGCTGATATGGGGGGCTGAGCATGGACATGAAAGAAAACGCCCGCGGGCAAGGCGGGCGCAAGGATATGACTGACCAGCAGACGGAGCTGTCCAAGGCTCACGGGAACAATGATGCCGCCAACCCACTCGCACTGAAGCCACTGTTCGCGCCCATGCGGGCCTACGTCGAGGCAGGGCATTGCCTCATCCTCCTGCATCGCGGCGACAAGCGGCCGATTTCAACGGGCTGGACACGCGCCCAGACCGACCCCGCCGAAGTATTGGCGCACGCGGAACGCGACGGGCTGAACGTGGGCGTCCGCCTGCGCCCAATTGACCTCGTCATCGATGCCGATCCGCGCAACTACCCTGCAGGCCGCGATAGCCTGGCTGAACTCGCCAGCGACATCGGCCTGCATTTGGATGCGTGCCCGCATGTAATGACGGGCGGCGGTGGCCACCACTATCACCTGCACAAGCCCGCAGACATGCCCATCCTTGGCACGTTGGCAAAGTACCCAGGTGTCGAGTTCAAGACGGCAGGCCAGCAGGTCGTGGCGGCAGGTTCCGTGCACCCCAATGGCAAGCGTTATGAGCCCGAATTCTTCCTGACTGGCCTGGATGAAACGCCGCAGGCGCCAGATTCGCTCCTAGAGCTGATCCGTAGACCAGAACTACAACAGGGAGCGGATGTAGAACTGTGGGGCCAACTCACCCCAGAGATGCTTGCCTCAGCCCTGGAACATCTCGACCCGAATAACTTCCGCGAACATGAGGAATGGCTCAACCTGATGATGGCATGCCATCACGCCACTGCTGGTGAGGGTCGCGAGCAGTTCATCGACTGGAGCACCGACGACCCCGAATACTCGGATCATCGCCACATCATCGGGCGCCGCTGGGATTCACTGCATTCGGCAGGGCGCGCAGGAAAGCCGATCACCGTGAAGTACCTGCACAAGGTGGTGCAAGCCGCGGGTGGGACCGTGCCACATTCAGCCCCAGAAGAGGACTTCGACATTGTGCCGTTCGAGGGCGAGCAGTTGCCTGCGATGAGGCGCACTGACGCTGGCAAGATCGTCAGCAACTTTCCGAACTGCCTGAAGCTGATGCGTCACATCCGCGACCAGCTTGGCTTGGCTTATGACGAGTTCGGCGGGTCAACGCATCTCACGGCACCAGAGTTGCCATGGACAGTGGACGTGGGTCGCAGGCTGGACGACGACGTGGTGCGTCGCATCCGCCAGTATTTCGTCGAGGCTACTGACGCAAACTGGACCAAGGACGACATCCTGGAGGCAGCGCTCACCATTGCTCGCGAGAACACCGTGCATCCAGTCCGCGACTACCTGGATGGCTTGACCTGGGATGGCGTGCCCCGCATCGACAAGCTGCTGGTGACGTATGCAGGCGCGATGGACAATGCCTATGTTCGCGCCATTGGTGCCAAGACCTTGATTGCTGGGGTGAGGCGCGTTCACCAGCCTGGTTGCAAGTTCGACAACGTCATCGTCCTGGAAGGAAGCCAGGGAAGCGGCAAGAGCTCTTTCGTCAAGCTGTTGTCGCCGCACGTCGAGTGGTTCTCTGACTCACCAATCGGCAATACAGAGTCAAAGGATGCACCCCTGTCATTGCAGGGACGCTGGATCATCGAACTAGGGGAGATGTCCGTTCTGTCCAAGTCGGGCGTCGAGGCACTCAAGGCGTTCGTGTCGAGCAGCATCGACCATGTCCGTCGCCCGTATGGTCGCATACATGAGGAATTACGGCGTCAGTGCATCTTCATCGGCACCACGAACCAGGCGACGTACCTGAAGGACCAGACAGGAAACAGACGCTTCTGGCCCGTGAAGGTTGGCATTATCGACCTGGATGCCTTGGTGGCTGATCGCGACCAGCTCTGGGCAGAAGCTGCTGCCAGGGAGGCGGAAGGCGAGTCACTGTTCCTGCCACAGGACCTGTGGGAGATGGCAGCCATCGAGCAGGAAGAGCGTGTTTCCGAAGACCCATGGGCTGATATCTTGCGCGCCTATGTTGATCGCAAGATCGTCTGGGTTGGCGATGAAAATTACAAAGAAGTCGAGCCGATGGATCGTGTGCATACAAGCATGCTGTTGACCGATGCGCTACAGATTCCCGCAGGAAGCCTGCGTCCTGAGCACACACAGCGCCTGAAGATCGTGATGGAGAAGTATTTGGGCTGGGAACACAAGAGCAACGTGCGCGTTGGACATGAGGGGAAGCAGGGGCGCGGCTACGTGAGGCCATGACATGAGGATGGGCGCTGCCCTGGCTGCTGACCATCAGTGGCCATGGGCAGCGCCCGAAAGCCTTGTGCTGCAATACTCGTTGCTCTGTTGCTTCTGTTGCTCTTGTTTAATTAAGACCTGAAACAGGAAATCCTTGGTCAGATTCAGGATCGAGGGCCAGACAGCTCTGGCAGTTAAAGCAAATCGAGCGCAGCAGCAGCAACGAAGCAACAAGCCTTGCTGCACAAGACTTTCGGGCCACCTGACACAGCAGCAAGGGAGTGCAACAGGCATCGAAGAGGCGAGTGCCTGGTCGAATGTGGTGGGCGTGGCGCCAATGCAGAGAATGCGTCGGATCGTCGTCCAACTGCGCGCCAGACCTCTCCCTCGCGCGTGGACTCAGGCCATCTAATCGGGGTTCGGGTAGCCCATGCATCCCAAGCGATTGATCGGCTTGCATAAGTGCTGGCGTGCCTCGCGCGTATGACACGGCACGATCAGCTTCAACACCATCTTTCGGGATTCGGACATGGCCACGAAGAAGTTCACCCCCGAGGTGCAGGAGGTCTTTCTCCAGGTTCTGGAGGACACAGCTTCGCCAAAACAGGCGGCCCAGGTGTGTGGCATCTCCAGGCGCCTCGCGTTCGAGTACAAGCAGAAAGACCTGGGTTTCAGGCGCCGTTGGGAGCAGTCCATCCAGATCGCAATGGATGCCCTTCTGGAAGAAGCGTATCGGCGCGCCGTGGTCGGCGTGGACGAGCCAGTCATCTACCAAGGCCAAGTCTCAACAGAACGCGACCCACACACAGGCGAACAGCGCGCGCTCACAGTGAAGAAGCACAGCGACCGCTTGTTGGAGGTGATGCTCAAGTTCCACTACGGCGACGAGATGGCCGAACGCCTGCGCGTCAAGGTCGAGGACACAGGCCTGTCAGCAGATGGGCTGCTGCGTATGCCTGCCACTGAGCGTGCGCAACTTGTCGCCCTACTGGGCAAATACAACGCGAACAAGGAGCAAGACGATGAGTGAGAACCTGACGGTGGCCGAGGCGCTCCACCAGGCCGCGCAGATTGAGGGCATGCTCGACGCGATCGAGGGCACCTCGCCCGATGCGGTCCAGGCGATGGGCGGGCGCGACGCCCTTGCCCGGCGCAGCGAGATGACCTGCATCGGCCCGGTGCCGCGCCTAGACGCCGAAACCTGGGAGCGTATGTCGCAAGAGTACGAGGGGCGGCGCGAGCATATCAGCATCAATCGCGGGCACTAACGGTCACGCGGTCGCCCCCCTTCTATTTGAACCACTGATCCTTGATATGGTTCGAGACCTCGTTGCTTAGATTCTGCCAAGCTGCATCGTTATCGGTGGCATCGACCACGAAGATGGAGTCGTTGCGATCCATCGTTGCCCAGACCTTATCGCGAGCCTGGGCTGCTGTGTAGCTGGAATTGACGTACCAGACAGACTTATGGATCTTCGCCCACGAGCCTAGGGCTTTAATTGCCTCAATAACCTTCGAGTAATCCTGTCCTGGGCTGTACAGGTCGTACGACACAATCAGATTGTTCGCCATTGTTTGGCTCCCCGTGTGCATCGGTTTGATGCCAGTAAATGGAACCACGAGCGCGTCGCAAATCCTGCGACGACTTCAACCCTCTAACATTCCATCGGCGGGCGGCGCGACGCCAAACCCATGATTCGCAAGCCGCGGTGACGGCGGCGGCTTCGAGGGAAACACGTCCGGAGAACGATGGCATCCGCGCCCAACGCTCCGCGACACATTGCAGGCATCCGGTCAGCGCATTGGCGCGCAGACCACCCCACGGCTGGGGATGCGCTCGTGACAGGCGACCGGAGGACCACAACCCACCGGAGCACACGAGCAATGAAGATCGAACTCAGCGACACCCCCCTCCTCAGCACCCAGCAGATCGGCGAGCTCGCCTCGACCCTGGACCTGCTGCACAAGCGCACCCTCGCCGCGATCGAGCGCCTGAACAAGGACATCGCGACCCGCAAGCAGCAGATCGCCGCGCGCTGGAAAAGCGCCCCCGGCATCGGCATGGCCGACGTGGCGCGCTTCGCCGAGCACGAGACCCTCGCCAGCGTCCGCGAGATCAAGGACAACTCCAAGGCCGAGCTGGACAAGATCATGAAGGAGGCCGGCGCGCCGCACGCACAGGTGGTCGGCCAGCGCCAGTTCTACGACTCCCCGGCGAAGGTCCTGGCCCGCGCGGCCCTGGGCGACCCCAAGCGCACCGAGTACCTCCAGCAGCTCCAGCACGCCGGCCCCGCCGAGCTCGGCCACATGGCCCAGGTCGCCGTCGGCACGCGCAACGTCGCCTTGGCCTCCGCCGTGCTGTCCCTGATCGACCGCATGCCCAGCAAGGACCGCCCGGTCGGCCCGGCCGAGCTGGCGTCGGCGATGAAGCAGGACGACTTCCTGAAGGTCCAGGAGTACATCAAGCTGGGCGACGCGCGCCTCCAGGGCATCCTGGTCGCGATCCGCGCCTGGCGCGCCGGCAAGTCCAACCCGCTCGGCTCGCTGCAGCTCGCCATGCGCGAGCGGGAGATCGACCACGACCTGATCGGGGGCGACGGCGATGACTGATCGACGCGCCCACTACCCGCCGTGCCACCCGGCGATGCTGGCACTCGCCGCCCTGGTCGCGGCGATCCAGCACAGGTGCGACCCGTTCCCCGAGCTGGAGGCGGTCGCCGCCCGCAACGGCGTGGCGGTCGGCTCTGAGGAGTTCGACGAGGCCGCGGCGCTGGCCGGACAGCCCTACTGCCGCGCGCTGGACCTGTATATCGACCGCGAGACCAAGCGCAGGGCGGAGGCCCTGGGGTTGGGGATGGCGCACCTAGCCTTCCTCACGGCCTGACCTGAGCAAACCCGGTCGGGTTGGTTAGGTGCGCAGAGGGTAACGGGTGGCCCGGCCGTGTTTCGGAGGGGATGCTGCAACGGCATTCCCTTCTTTTTCATGGACTTAAGAATTCCTACCCACCGACGGGCAATTAGAACCCTCAATTCTGGGCCTACCCCGGCTCCCTTATCTCACCCGGCGCGACACGATGTCCCTACAACCCAACCGTAGGTGAGTACCGTGAAACTGGAAGACATGCCGACTAAGCAACTGCTGGCACTGTACAACCGAATCGCCGACAAGCCCGCCGGCCCCAAGACATTCGCGACCCGGGCGAAGCTCGTGGCCCGGATCGAGCAAATCGCGGCAGACAAGGACATTCATCTGTCGTCGTCCGGGCAGCCGAAGATGCCCGAGGTGGCCGCTAAGCGCGCAGAGCCGAAGGCCGACGTCGCCGAGCGGCCCGATGCCTCCGATAAGAAGTCCCAAGGCAAAGGTATCGGCGCTCTCGCACGCGCGATCCTGATGGACCCGGCGGGCTATTCGCACGCGGTGGTGGCCGAAATGGTCAACGCGCAGATCGACGGTGCGGCGACTACGGACAAGTGCGTCCGCTGGTATGCCAACGAGATGAGGAAAAGAGGTGTAAACGTTCCGTCTCGACGCCGCGCGCGACGGCTCACCAGCCAGCTTAAGGATAGCGCAGAGCAAGCACAGGCCATCGCTTTCCTTAGCGCGAGCCGTTGATCTCGACATGCCGCACGTGTGCTTTCGAGCGTCAAAAGTCTCCCAAGGGGCTTCCGGAATTCCGTTCGTTTCTTTAAACTGCAAGTTGAGCTGAGGAGTTGATCTTAAATGAGTGCAATTGTGGCCCGCGACGTCAGTGCGCCCCCCGTCGGTGGATCGAAAAAGAAGCCAAAAAAGACTGCCCGTGTCAATGGGGGTGTTGCAACTAATGACTTAGTTCACTCGGCGTACGTTGACTCCAACGATGCGGTATTCCCGCACATTCTCGACATCTATGTACCGCAAGGAGCGCGCATCGCTGACGTCACGTACGGCCGAGGCGTCTTCTGGAAGCGAGTTGACTTGGCCAACTATGAAGTTCTGTTCAGCGACCTGAAGCGTGATGGAATCCCTGAATTTGTGCGAGGCGGAGTGGATGCGAGGAAGCTCCCGTATGGGGACGCCACTCTGGATGCCCTCATCTTTGACCCACCGTACATGCATACCCCGGGGGGCACTGCACACAATGGTCATCAGAACTTCGAGGCGTACTATGCGAACAATGCCGAGCAGAACCCGCAGGTGATTGAAGAAATATGGCGCGAGACTTCAGGCAATCCGCCCAAGTATCACGAAGCTGTCTTGGATTTGTACTATCGCTCCGCCCGTGAGGCTCTTCGCGTTCTTAAGCCGGAGGGGATCTACGTAGTCAAATGTCAGGACGAAGTCTGTGCGAACAAGCAGCGTCTAACCCATGTAGAGATAACGAACGAGCTCGAGCGGCAGGGCTTTGTAGTCGAAGACCTTTTCGTTGTAATACAGACGATGAAGCCAGGAGTTTCTCGTTTAAAGACCAAGCAATATCACGCCAGAAAGAACCATTCCTACTTCATGGTTTATCGAAAGCCAAAAGTGAAGAAGCCTCGAAAGACCAAGAACGCCATCAACCTTGAGTTAGGGCATCCCACTCGAAGAAAAACTCGCCAAAAGGTTTAACTACGAGCGGCGGGAAGTTCCGACCGAGCTTCTCGTACGCCGCTGGCATGTCCAAATAGTAGACACGCTTCAATTTAGCGATGTAAAGCTGGTACAACCGCCATTGCTCAGGCAAGCAAATTTCCATCACATCACGCTTCTTACTATCAGTCTTCGTCTCAGCCAGCAGCACCGGAGTGCCCATGAACCGGTCGGTACCGAATACACCATCCAGTAGCCTCTGGTGTGCCCAGAGCATGATCGCGCGCTCACGAGTGGAGGTTTTGATGGGCATGTGGAACTTCTGAGCGTTTTTACCCAGGTCAAATATAAAGTCTGTGGGGAGCTTCGTGTTCTCTTCATCCAGGCTCAGAACCTGTATGGAATTTGTGGGACGAACACCCACGCGCCATGCGAAGAAGCTAGCAATGAAGTGCTCGAAGTATGTACCTGGAGTCTTCTGATCACCATTTTTCAACAAATCAATAGCCGCACAAAACGAGATCGCCATACTGTATAGAACCCGCGTTATCGTGGCTGCATCTGTCTTCCCATTGAGGTTCGCACCCGGCGTTAGTAGCGCACTCAGCGCCTTCCACTGCGCCAGATCAGGCACATACAGACCTACATTAATGGCACGTGAGATGCGCTTTCCATTGTCATGCGCGATGTAATTCTTACCTGCGACCTTCGAATCAAGTTGAACCGATTTAAATCCTGCTAGATACGCGAGACTTTCGGCATACAAGTCGGTAATGATCTGGGTCATCGCTGCCGAGTCATGGCCATTCCTGACCTCGGCCTTCAGGTCTTCGTATGCCTGCTCCAGCTTGGTACCGACCTTCTTCTTCGCCATTACCAACTCTCCTCCCGCGTCTTGAGAGAGGATAACGGATTGACCCCATGCTAGGGAATTGGTTGTCTGGCCGTGCCCAGTAAAGCCTCCGATCAAGATACTCCAACACTCCATGCGCGAGATCGTGGGAACCAGTGTCTTAGTCCTCACCCGCCGGAACCATCGTAAACCTGGGCGAGAGCGAGGACCGGCTATCGCCGTGCATTTCATCGCAACAGTCCAGAACTATAGGCATGCACCCGACCACGCGTCAGCGATGTTGTCCCGGCCCTCAAGGATCACGCTCTTACCGCTGGACACGAAGCGGCGGAAGCCCGCGTACCCGCCGAACTCGTTCTTTGCGTTGACACGACCGCAGGCGGCGACGCCAAACTCCTCGGTGTAGTTGGCGCGCACGTCCCGGAACTGCGCGGAGTCTGGGTCCTTCAGCTCGCCCCTCACCGCGCGTTCGGCGGCCGCGATCGTCTCGGCGCCGAACCACTTCTCCTGCTGCGCCTTCTTCTCCGCAGCCGTCATGGGGCGCTCCGACTCAGGCTTCGGGGCCTCCGCCTGTTGGGCCTGCTCCTGCGGCACCTCGGCCACTACTGTGGGCGCCTTGGCAACTGCGGGCTCGCTGCGCGACACCAGCCTCGACCCGACCCAGGCCAGAACCGCCAGGACGACCAGAAGAATCCCTATCCGTTTCATGCACTCCCCCAGAGCCAATGTAATTAAATAGTCTATTTTGGACTAATCCAACACGGACTCTAGCGTGCGGTGAACTTCATGTCACCGCACGATGTCTCAATCGACCCACAACCGCGATTACCAACTCCTGCTGGCCGTCCTGAAGGCGGCCCGCAAGCGGGTGGGCGTGACGCAGATCGAGCTGGCCGAGCGCTTGGGCAACACGCAGACCTTCGTGTCCAAGTGCGAGCGCGGGGAGCGGCGCATCGACGCCGTTGAGCTGGTGGAGTTCGCCGAGGCCATGGGGGTCGCCCCGCAGGAGCTGCTGGGCGAGTACCTGGGGCAGCGTGGACATGCATCGTCACCGAAGACGCGGAAGGGATCTAAACAGCGAGGGTGACGCTTCTGTGTTGCTTTCGTGTTTTCAGCAACCCACAAAAGACGAAGGCCGCGACTATGCGCGGCCTAAGTGCTTGTAATTCATGGCGCCCGAAGTTGGACTCGAACCAACGACCCCCTGATTAACAGTCAAGTGCTCTAACCGGCTGAGCTATTCGGGCAGACGACTAGTATAACCACTCTTCACGCGCGATGGTAGGGGTGATTGGCAATCATTGCGGCAGCCCGATACAGCTGCTCGGCCACCACCAGGCGCACCAGCATGTGCGGCAGCGTCAGCGGGCCGATCGACCACTTCTCATCGGCCAGCGCGGACACCTCCGGCGAATGCCCTTCCGGGCCACCGATCAGGAACGCCAGGTCCCTTCCCTGCCCGCGCCAGTGTTCCAGGCGCTGTGCCAGCTGTTCGGAACTCAGCTGTCGCCCT
Source organism: Stenotrophomonas sp. SMYL86 (assembly GCF_036320025.1). Classification (NCBI taxonomy): domain Bacteria; kingdom Pseudomonadati; phylum Pseudomonadota; class Gammaproteobacteria; order Lysobacterales; family Lysobacteraceae; genus Stenotrophomonas; species Stenotrophomonas sp. SMYL86. Next base: position 184,197 of record NZ_JAWIRU010000005.1, on the reverse strand, counting down.
GGCACATCCAGCGCCACTACATAGGCATTCTTCGGCAGCGCAGCGATCACCCGCTTGCCTTCATCTTCGGTGGCGCGGCGCGGATCGCGCCCCTTGCCACGCAGGCCGGGCTCGATTTCCACCAGCTCGAACGGCAGCCAGTGCGACAGCCGCTTCTGGTACTCGGCGAAGCCCTGCGCCACCCAGCTGGGGGCGCGTTCACCGGTGGCGATCAGGCGGGCTTCCCGGGGGGCGATCCGGCGGGATTTCATCACCGGCCCTCCACAGCGTCGAGGGCGCCATCGGCGCCGTCGAAGGGATGCATCAACGCGTGGCTCAGGCCACTTCGTCGTCGCTGGACGGCGGCTGGTCGCCGACGGTCCACAGGCGCTCGAGCGCGTAGAACTCACGCACGCGCGGCAGCATCACATGGACGATCACGTCGCCCAGGTCGACCAGCACCCACTCGGCTTCGCGCTCGCCTTCCACGCCCAGCGGCATCACGTCGATGTTCTTGGCGAAGCGCACGACTTCGTCGGCAATCGACTTGACGTGGCGGGTCGAGGTGCCCGAAACGACGATCATGTAGTCGGCAACGCTGGACCGGCCGCGCACGTCGATCTCGACCAGGTCCTTGGCCTTCAGGTCTTCGGTGGCTTGGCGGACGCTGGCCAGCAGTTCCGGCACGGACGGCGGCGGGCTGGGCAGATCGACCTTGATGGTCTGGGGCTGGGTCTGGTTGCTCAAAGTGGATCGACTCGATAAACGTGGGGGCGATTATACGGGGATGGCGCCGCTGCGCCATTCACGGCCTGCCCGGGCGGTACAGCCCGTGTGCAGCCACATAGTCCGCCACGCCGGGTGGCAGCAGGGCGCGCCAGGGGCCGCCGGCGGCGATCTGCGAGCGCACGGCGCTGGCCGATTCCTCGCGCAGCGGGTGGTGCAGGCGCAGGATGCGCCCGGCCGGGCTGGCGAACAGGGCCTGCTCGGTGTCGGCCCAACGCCCTTCCAGCGCCCGGCCCAGCTCGCCATCCACCGCAGCCTGCAACGGACTACCCGGGCGCTCCGCCACCACGAAATGAGCCAGCCCGAACAGCGCCTCCCATTCGTGCCAGCTGGACAGGCCAAGCAGGCTGTCGGCGCCGACCAGCCAGGCCAGCGGCCGGCTCGGCCCCAGCTCGCCGCGCAGCTCGCGCAGGGTGTCCACGGTGTAGGACGGCCGACCGGGGAAACGTGCCGCGCGATCCAGCTCGCGCCGGTCCAGCAGCAGGCCCGGTTCGTCGCCGATGGCCAGCGACAGCATGCTGCAGCGCTGCTCGGCCGTGGCGCCGGGCACGGCACGGTGCGGCGGATCTGCGGCCGGCAGCATGCGCACGGCAACCTGCAGTTCATCACGGGCAGCCCGCGCGATCGCCAGGTGCCCGAGGTGCACCGGATCAAAGGTGCCCCCGTAGTAGATCCGCAGGCTCATTGCTCAGGCCCGCGCCAGCAGGCGCACGGCACGCGGTTCGGCCACAGCCACCAGCAGGCGCTCCAGCGCCAGCCAGGCGTCGCCGTCGGCGCGCCCCTTGGCGATACGGTCGACCAGTCCCGCTTCAGCCACGAAGCGCTCCCAGCGCTTGCTTTCCGGATGCCGCTGCAGCGCGCGCTTGTACGGCGCCTGCCGCGATTCCCAGATGCCGCGCGATTTCATTTCGGCGGCCAGGTTGCCACCCCGGGCCTGCACCCGGGCCAGGCCAGCACCGGCCAGCAGCTCGCGGATCACCATCGGCATCAACGCAGCCACCGCCTCACCCTCGCCTCGCAGGCCGGCCAGCATGCGCAGCACCGCCGGCGGTTGCCCGGAGAATGTCGCCTCCACCAGCCGGAACACGTCATAGCGGGCGGCGTCGGCCACCAGCGACTCCATGCGCTCCACATCCAGCGGCTGGCCATCGGCCAACAGCGCCAGCTTGTCAATTTCCTGGGCGGCAGCCAGCAGGTTGCCTTCCACCCGCTCGGCCAGGCGCTGCACGGCGGCCGGGTCCGCGCGCAGGCCCTTGCCACGCAGGCGGCGCTCGATCCAGTCCGGCAGTTCGTGCGGCTTGATCGCCCACGCCACCGACAGCACGCCGATGCGGTTGACCGCTTCGGCCCACTTGCCCTGGTGCGCCTTGCTCCATTCGTTGGCGGTGATCATCAACACCACGTCCGGCGCCGGATTGGCGCAGAACTGGCTGATCACCTCGGCACCGTCCTTGCCCGGCTTGCCGCTGGGCAGGCGCACCTCGACCAGGCGACGGGCGCTGAACAGGCTGGGGGCATTGAAACTGGCGTCGAGCTGGTTCCAGTCGAAATCACGCCCATCGGCGTCGAACACTTCACGTTCGCCAATGCCCGAGGCGCGCGCACGCGCGCGGATGGCGTCGGCCGCCTCCAGCACGCGCAAGGTTTCCGGGCCGGCAATCAGGTAGACCGGCGCCAGCGCGGTATCAGCGCCCTGGCTGGCCAGCTGCTCCGGACGCAGTTCCATGCGCGCGGCTCAGTGCTTGGCTGCGGGGACCGGCTCGGCCGGTACCGCGCCTTCGATGGGCTTGTCCTTCGGCGCCGACAGGTTGCCGCCCTTCTCGATCTCGGCACGCACCACGCTGTCGATGCGGCGGATGATCGAGGCGGACATTTCCCGGCGCAGTTCATTGGCCAGGATTTCACGTTCGGTGGTGGTACCGGTGGCGTCGGTCGGCGGCGACACGTAGTCGCGCGACAGCTCGATCACCTGCTGGGGCACCAGTTCGCTGCCGTCTTCGCGACGGAAGATGAAGATCACCGCGTAGCGCAGGCTGTATTCCTGCGCACGGCCCTGCGAGTCGATGGCGATCGGCAGGTCGCCCCAGCGCTCGGACAGTACCTGCAGCTGGGCGCTGGGCTCCTTGCTGTCCTCATCGGCCAGCCTGGCGCCGGAGGCCAGCAGGCTGCGGTTGAGCAGCTTGACCAGTTCGCTGTACGGCGCAGTGGAAACCACCTTCACCGGTGCCGTGTCGGTCGGCAGCATCAGCTTGTTGCGCAGATGGAAACCGCAGCCGGCAAGGCCGAGGACAAGAACGAGGGCAAGCAGGATTCGGGTCATGGAGACAGTCTGGCGGAGCCGGGCGATCACGGCAACACACAGCGTGCCCGAAGCCGCGTGAATGCAGGGCCATCAAACGCCGGGCCCTGCACCGGAATGGTACCGGCCACCACGCGGGTGGCCGGTACGGGGTACATCAGGCGGCGACGATGTTCACGATCTTGCCCGGCACGATGATGATCTTGCGCACCGTCAGGCCTTCCATGAACTTGGCCGCGTTGGGCTCGGCCAGGGCCAGTGCCTCGACCTGCTCGCGCGCGGCGTCGGCTGCCACGTCGATGGTGCCACGCAGCTTGCCGTTGACCTGCACGGCCAGGGTCAGTGCGTCGCGCACCAGCGCACCGGCATCGGCCTGCGGGAACGGCTGGTCTTCCAGCAGGGTCTCGCCATGGCCCAACACCTGCCACAAGGCATGGCTGGCGTGAGGGGTGATTGGGTTGAGCAGCAGCACGATGGCCTGCAGCGCTTCCTGGCGCACCGCGCGCCCCTGCGCGCTGCCGTCCTCGAACTTGGCCAGCGCGTTCATCAGTTCCATCACCGCGGCAATGGCAGTGTTGAAGCTGTGGCGGCGGCCATAGTCGTCACCGACCTTGCCGATGGTCTCGTGGGTCTTGCGGCGCAGTGCCTTCTGGTTGGCATCCAGTGCTGCAACATCCAGCGCCGGAGCGGCGCCATCGGCAGCATGCTTCTGCACCTGGGCCCACAGGCGGCGCAGGAAGCGGGCCATGCCATCCACACCGGCTTCGTTCCACTCCAGCGACTGTTCCGGCGGCGCGGCGAACATCGAGAACAGGCGCACGGTGTCGGCGCCGTACTTGTCGACCATCGCCTGCGGGTCCACGCCGTTGTTCTTCGACTTGGACATCTTCTCGGTGCCACCGACCACCACCGGCTGACCGTCGGCGATCAGGGTCGCGCCGGTGATGCGGCCGCGCTCGTCGCGCTGCACTTCCACATCGGCCGGGTTGATCCAGTCCTTCGAGCCATCCGGGTTCGGGCGGTAGTAGGTCTCGGCAATCACCATGCCCTGGCACAGCAGATTGCGCGCCGGTTCGTTGCTGTCCACCATCCGCGCGTCGCGCAGCAGCTTGTGGTAGAAGCGGAAATACATCAGGTGCAGGATCGCGTGCTCGATGCCACCGATGTACTGGTCGACCGGCAGCCAGTAGTTGCCGCGCTTGTCGACAGCGTCACGGGCACCCGGCGAGGTGTAGCGGGCGTAGTACCAGCTCGACTCCATGAAAGTGTCGAAGGTGTCGGTCTCGCGCTCGGCCGCACCGCCACATTCCGGGCAGGTGGTCTTGCGCCATTCCGGATCGGTTTTGATCGGCGAACCGGTACCCGAGAATGCCACGTCCTCCGGCAACACCACCGGCAGCTGTTCTTCCGGCACCGGCACCGCACCGCACTTGGCGCAGTAGATCACCGGAATCGGGCAGCCCCAGTAGCGCTGGCGGCTCACGCCCCAGTCGCGCAGGCGGTAGTTGACGCGGCGCTGGCCCTGGGCCTTGCGCTCGAATCGTTCGGCCAGGGCTTCGAAGGCACCCTGGAAATCCAGGCCATCGAACTCGGCCGAGTTGACCAGCTCGAAGGCACGGCTCTTGTCGCTGTACCAGTCCTGCCAGCGGCTGCCATCCCAGGTGCGCTCTTCTTCGGTGCGCGCATCCTTCAGCGCGATCACCTGCTTGATCGGCAGGCCGTACTTGTTGGCCACTTCGTTGTCGCGCTGGTCATGACCCGGCACAGCCATCACCGCACCGGTGCCGTAGCCCATCAGCACGAAGTTGGCGACCCACACCGGCACCGGCTCGCCGGTGACCGGATGCAGCGCACGCAGGCCGGTGTCCATGCCGCGCTTTTCCTGGGTTTCCAGTTCCGCCTCGGACACGCCACCCTGCTTCAGGTCGGCCAGCATCGCGGCCAGTTCCGGGTTGTTCTTCGCCGCATGCAGCGCCAGCGGATGTTCGGCGGCGATCGACACGAAGGTCACGCCCATCACGGTATCCGGACGGGTGGTGAACACGCGCAGCGGATCCAGCACGCCGCCGTCAACGTCACGTACGTCGAACTGGATTTCCAGGCCCTCGGAGCGGCCGATCCAGTTGCGCTGCATGGTCTTGACCGAATCCGGCCAGCCGTCCAGCTCGTCCAGGCCGTCCAGCAGTTCCTGGGCGTAATCGGTGATGCGCAGGAACCACTGCGGAATCTCGCGCTTCTCGACCAGGGCGCCGGAGCGCCAGCCGCGGCCGTCAATCACCTGCTCGTTGGCCAGCACGGTCTGGTCGACCGGGTCCCAGTTCACCACCGCATTGCGGCGGTAGGCCAGGCCCTTGCGCATCAGGCGGGTGAACATGCGCTGCTCGTGGACGTAGTAGTCCGGGCGGCAGGTGGCGAACTCGCGCGACCAGTCAACGGCATAGCCCATGGCCTTGAACTGGCCACGCATGTGCTCGATGTTCTTGTAGGTCCAGGCCGCCGGTGCGGTCTTGTTCTTGATCGCGGCGTTTTCCGCCGGCAGGCCGAACGCGTCCCAGCCCATCGGCTGCAGCACGTTGTGGCCGGTCATGCGCTTGTAGCGGCTGATCACGTCGCCGATCGTGTAATTGCGCACGTGGCCCATGTGCAGCGCACCGGACGGGTACGGAAGCATCGACAGGCAGTAGTACTTCGGCTTGTCCGAAGTCTCGTCGACTTCGAAGGCACGGGTGGCGTCCCAGTACTGCTGGGCGGCGGATTCAACCTGCTGCGGGTCGTAGGCGTTGGTTTCAGCGCTGGTCATGGAACACGCGGATGCGGCGGCAAAGCGGTACAGCGTACCGCAGTGCGGCAAACGTCTCCAATCCCGCCCGCTGAAGGCCGGCTCCGCGAGCGCCCGAGGCCGGTCTCAGCGCGGCCGCGACAACGGCAGGGCCAGGGCCAGCCAGGCCGTCCAGCAGGCGAACGCAAGCCGTTGTGCCAGCGGCGCCGCCAACACGCCCTGCAGGGCAAACGCCGCCAGCGCGGCCAGTACGCCACAGGCGAGCGCCACTGCGCCCAGCGCGCGGCCATGCGCCTGGCGCAACTGCGACGTGCCCAGCAACAGGGTCCCGGCAACGAAACCCAGCACCCAGATCATCCAGGCGCTGGCATGCAGCTGGCTGGCCGGCCCGTGCAGGTCATCCACATCCAGCGGCAGCAGCCCCATCGCGGCGAACGCCAACCCGGCCAGCAGCAGCATCTGGCTGCCCACCCGGGGCGCCCAGCCGGCGGTTGCCGGCAGCCCACGGCGCAGGCACTCGGCCACAACCACCGCCAGCAGGCCCGGCAGCACGAAGCCCAGCAGATTGAAGGCCAGCGCATGCGGCACCCCCTGTGCTCCCAGCAACGCCACCGGGTGGCGAGCCTGTGCGTAGCCTTCCAGGCCGGCGCCGAAACCGAGCACCGCCAGCACGAACAGCAGTGCGGCGACCAGACCGGACAGGCGCAGCAACGGGGACAGGGACGACATGCAGGCTCCGGAAAGGACGGCGACAGGAAGGCGGCATTGTCAGGCATTTACTACAACCCGGGTTGAGACCGGCATCGATCGTCACCATAGAATCAGTCTCCAGACGCCAAACGATGCTTTCCCCCATGACCGAGACGACCTACGTATTCGACGCCACCACTGCGACCTTCGAGGCCGAAGTCCTGCAGAAGTCGCTGCAGACGCCGGTGCTGGTCGACTTCTGGGCCACCTGGTGCGGGCCGTGCAAGACCCTCGGGCCGATGCTGGAAAAGCTGGCTGTCGAGTACAACGGCGCCTTCGAACTGGCCAAGGTCGACGTCGACAAGGAACAGCAGATCGCCGCCGCCTTCCAGATCCGCTCGGTGCCGACCGTGTTCCTGGTCAAGGGCGGCCAGCTGGTGGACGGCTTCCCGGGGGCCATCCCGGAAGGCCAGCTGCGTGAATTCCTGGCCCAGCACGGCATCGTGCCGGCCGACATCGGCGACGCCGTCGCCGAAGACGAAGCGCCGCTGGACCCGCAGGCGCAGGTGGACGTGCTGCGCGCGCAGATCGCCGCCGAGCCGGACAAGGACGAGCTGAAGCTCGACCTGGCGCTGGCCCTGCTGCAGATCGGTGGCGTGGATGAAGCCGGTCTGCTGATCGATGGCCTGCCCGCCAACCTGGCCACCGACGACCGTGCCGTGCGTGCACGCGCCCGGCTGGCCTTCGCCTCGGCCCTGAAGGACGCCCCGGCCGCCGAAGTGCTGGACGCGCGCATCGCCGCCGATGGCAAGGACCTCAAGGCACGCCACCTGCGTGGCGTACAGCTGCTGCTCGGTGGCCACGACGAAGCCGCGCTGGCCCAGTTCCTGGAAATGCTGCGGATCGACCGCACGTTCGAGGACGGACTGCCGCGCAAGGCCCTGATCGACGCCTTCAATGTGATCTCCGACGAGGACCTGGTCGGCCAGTACCGCCGCCGGATGGCCTCCCTGCTGTTCTGAACGGGAACCCACTTCGTTCAGAATCCCTGCACTGAACGCGGGCAATAATGCGCGGGATGGCGGCCGTACGGTCGCCACGATCCGTTCGGGGGGATGAGGTCGGGGCCATGGGGTCTTGCAGCTGCGCCCCCGCATTGCCGGGATTGCAAACTGTGACCTTCGTCCGCTCGCTGTCGTTCGCCATGCGCTTCCAGGGCGCGCTGCTCTGCGCTCTTCTCTTCCTGCCGGCCATGGCCGCCGCCCAGGACTGGAACTACCGGGTCCGTCCCGGCGATACCCTGTGGGATCTGGGAGGCCTGTACCTCAAGCCCTCGGTGCGCTGGCAGCAGCTGCAACAGCACAACCGCATCGACAACCCCTACCAGCTGCCACCGGGGCAGCTGCTGCGCTTCCCGATCAGCTGGCTGCGCATCGAACCGGCACCTGCCCGCGTGTTGTCGGTGCGCGGCAAGGTCGAACTGTCAGGCGCCGATGGCAGTGCCTCGCGCGCGATAGTCGCCGGGGAACAACTTCGCATCGGTGACACCGTGCAGACCGAAGGCGACTCCAGCGTCACGCTTGAATTCGCTGACGCCTCGCGCCTGCAGCTGCGCGAGTACTCCCGGCTGCGCCTGGACCAGCTCAGCCGCTACGGCCACACCGGCATGGTCGATACCCGCCTGCGCCTGCAGCAGGGCCGCGCCAGCAATCGGGTGACACCTGCCCGTGGCCCGGCCTCGCGCTACATCATCGATGCACCTACGGCGACCAGCAGCGTGCGCGGCACCGTCTTCCGGGTCAGCGCCGGTGACACCGGCCAGGTGGCTGCCACCGAAGTACTGCAGGGCAAGGTGCAGGTCGGCAACACCCACGGCAAGCGCCTGGTCCAGCCTGGACAGGCCAGCCGCAGCAGCAGCGCCGATGCCGCACCGGACGCTGTCTCCGCCCTTCTTCCAGCGCCGCAGCTGCGTAGCGACGAGGTGCGCCTGGCGCCCCTGCCGACCCTGCTTGCCTGGGACCCCGTCGACGGCGCCGCGCGCTACCGCGTGGAAGTTGTACAGGCAGCGACGCCGGAAATCCTGCTGTTTGCCGCCACCACCGCCGACACCCGGCTGGCGATCGGTGACCTGCCCCCTGGCCAGCTGCGCATCCTGTTGCGCGCGGTGGATGCACAGGGCGTGGAAGGCCTCGACGCCAGCGCCGATTTCGAACTCAGCGACCAGCCCCCGCCGCCGCTCACCGTGGCCCCCCTGCATGGGCAGACCGTCAACAGTGACCGCCCGCGCTTCCGTTGGAGCCAGGCGCCGGGCGCGCGCAGCAGCGTGCTGCAGATCGCCACCGAGCCGAGCTTCGTGCAGCCACTACAGGAACAGAGCACCCCAGGTACCGACCTGCGCCTGGCGCAGCCGCTGCCGCCCGGCGAGTACTTCTGGCGGGTGGCGTCGCGCGACGGCAACGGCCATCAGGGCCGCTACGGCCAGGCCCTGCCCCTGCAACTGAGCAATGAACCGGTCGACCCTGCCCTGCAGCCGCCTGAGGCCGCGCATGGCGAACTGACCCTGCGCTGGCAGGCCGGCAGCGAAGGCCAGCAGTACCGGGTGCAGGTGGACCGTCGTGGCGACTTCAGGGCGCCCCTGGTCGACCAGACCGTGAGCGAGCCGCAGGTCAGCTTCAAGCGGCCGTGGAGCGGCACCCTGCATGTGCGTGTGCAGTACATCGACGACGATGGTCATGCGGGTGAGTACTCACCGGCCCAGCAGATCAAGCTGCCCTGCCGCCTGTGCTACGGCGCCGGTGGTGGCGCCCTGCTGCTGTTGCTGTTGTTATGAGGCGCTCGCCGCTGCCGTGGCCGAAGCGGATCCTGCTGGCACTGCTGGCCGGGGTGCTGACGGTGATCGCCAGCCAGGGCCAGTGGCTGTGGCGACAGGACGAAGCGGCCTACGACGCCATGGTCGGCAACTGGGACTACCGCCCCGACCCCAGCGTGCTGATCGTGGCCATCGACGAGGGCAGCCTGCAGCGCATCGGCCAATGGCCCTGGCCCCGCTCGATCCATGCCCGCCTGCTCGACCGGCTGACCGATGCCGGTGCCGAGCGCGTCGCACTGGACCTGATGCTGTCCGAACCTGATCGTCGCGACAGCCGCCAGGACGATGAACTGGCCGCCGCGATACGCCGCAACGGCCGGGTGGTGCTGCCGGTACTCGCGGCACCGGCCGCCGGCGACCGCATGGCCGAGGAAATGCTGCCGATTCCGCAGATCGCGGCCAGTGCCGCAGCGATCGGCCACACCGATGTGGAAGTGGATGGCGATGGTGTCGCGCGCGGCGTGTACCTGCGTGCCGGCATCGGCCAGGCCCACTGGCCAGCACTGGGCCTGGCGCTGGCCGACCTGCCGGCGGGCGCGGTGCACGGCCTGCCCGACCCCGACCCGGAGATCGGTTCGCCCTATCAATGGCGGCGCAACGACTACGTGCGGGTGCGTTATGCCGGACCGCCCGAACGCCTGCCGCAGGTGTCCTATGCCGATGTGCTGGATGGTCACGTGGACATGGCGATGCTGCACGGCCGCCGCATCGTGGTGGGCATGACCGCCAGCGGCATCGCACCGCGGCTGCTGACCCCGACCACCCGCGAGTTCTGGATGAGCGGCAGCGAGTACCAGGCCAACATCGCTTCGATGCTGCTGCAGCACAAGCAGATCGACCTGCTGCCCCGCCTCGGGCAGCACGCCATCAGTGGCGTCCTGGTGGCACTGTGCGTGATCCTGCTCGGCCTGCGCCTGCCATGGCTCGCGGCGCTGTGCTCGCTGCCGCTTCCACCGCTGCTGAGCTGGCTGCTGTTGCGCGCCGGTGACCTGTGGTGGGCACCGGCCAGCGCCATGCTGGGCATCCTGCTGGTGCTGCTGGCCTGGGCGACCTGGCGCGTCTCGGCCTGGCACCGCCTGGCCAACCGCGATGCGCTGACCGGTCTCGGCAATCGCCTGCGTTTCGAGCAGTCGCTGCAACAGGAATGCGATGCCGCGCGACGCAGTGGCAAGTCCTTGAGCCTCGCACTGATCGACGTTGACCATTTCAAGCGCCACAACGACCGCCACGGCCATCAGGTCGGCGACCGCGTGCTGCGCGATGTTGCACGCCTGATCGGTGCGCATGCGCGACGCCCTCGCGACATGGCCGCGCGCTACGGTGGCGACGAGTTCGCACTGGTGCTGCCCGATACCCCGGCCGAGGGCGCGCGCCAGGTCATCGAGGACCTGATCGCCTGCGTGCGCGCACTGCCGGCGCCCGGTGACGGCAGCGAAGCAGGCGTCACCCTCACCATCGGCGTGTTCACCCGCGTACCCGACGGCACGCTGCAACCACACCATTTCGTCGAAGGCGCCGACACCGCGTTGTACCAGGCCAAGGCCAACGGCCGCGACGGGTATGTCATCGACGGCGAGGCGTGACCCTCGCCGCCCGGGGTGCAACATACGCATGCGAATGGTTAGACTGGGCGCCTCGCCCTGCGCCCCCGGACCCGCATGAACGCCCGCCTGTTCCGCTTCGGTATCAATCTCTGGCCGCCGTTCCTGTTCACCGGCATCCACGTCACCCGGGTCTCGCCGGACTACCGGCAGATCGACGTCGAACTGCGCATGCGGCCCTGGAACCGCAACTACGTCGGCACGCATTTCGGCGGCAGCCTGTTCGCGATGACCGATCCGTTCTGGATGCTCGGCCTGCTGCATATCCTTGGCCGCGACTACTACGTGTGGGACCGTGCCGGCGCCATCGATTTCCTCAAGCCCGGCAGAGGCACCGTACGTACGTCGTTCCGCATCGATGACGCACTGCTGGACGAACTGCGCGCCGAAGCCGCCGCTGGTGACAAAGTGCTGAGATGGTTCAGCAATGATGTCGTCGATGAAAGCGGTGAGGTGGTCGCCCAGGTGCGCAAGCAGGTCTACCTGCGGTTGAAGCCACACGCACGCTGAGCGCGCATCAGTCGCGTCCCGCAGCAGTCGAAGCCGATTCCTTCTGCAACGGCACCGACAGCCACGGGTTCTCTTCAGCGCTGCGCGCTGGAGAGCGACGCGGCACCTGCAGGTGGCGGCCGTCGGCCGACAGCTGCGGCGCCCGCACCGGCGAGCGGAACTGCACCGGCAGCCGCTGCAGTGCGTCCACCGGATCATCCGTCTGCTGCCGCAGCCAACGCTGCGCCCCCAGCAGCCGCACCATCGCCGCGGCATCCTGTGGCCGTGACGAATAGGCAGGATAGATCGGCGCGGCGATATCGGTCAGCACGCAGCCCATGACGTTCGACAGGCAGCCGAAGTCATGCTGCGGTGGCGCCGGCACTGGCAACGGGCGATCCGCTTCCAGCGCCGATGTGGCTGCCGCGCCACAGGCCCAGCCAAGATTGCCGGCCGCGCGGGCCAGGGTGCTGCTGCGATCCAGCACCAGCACGCCGCCGAACTCCCGCGCCGATGTCTCGATCGCCGCCCGGCTCATCGCGTACTCACCCTGCATGGCACGGCACAGGCTCTGTTCCTCGGCCCGCAGCGGCTGCATGGCCTGTTCGCACTCCGCCGGCAAGGGGTGGTCGGCCGGCAGTTCGACCAGCATGTCGGCCAGCAGCTGGGCATTGGCCTGCACCAGGCTGGCACCGATGATGCTCTCGACCAGATAGCTGCTGCCGGGCAACAGCCGCCGGCCCAGTTGCAAGCCACGGCAGGCACCTCGCAGGGCACCGTCGATATCGCCCTGCACGTACGCCAGCGCGCGTGCACTGGTGGCGTCCATCACCACGCCATAGGTCGGCAACGGAACCAGAACGCCCTCGCCCTTCGGCGGGAACGGCGACATGAAGTAGTCCGCTTCGGCCAGCTGATCCAGCCGCGCATGCAACTGCTGGTGGCCGGCGTGGGCCTCCACGAAGCGTTGCGGGTCCGCGCGGACCTGGGCGAGGCAGCCGCTGGCGGCCGGCCCGCAACTGGCACCGGGCCGCGAGCGCAGCTCGGCATGGTTGGCCACCAGGTGTGTCTGGGCGCCGCTGCTGCCCCGCAGGTCGGCCTCCCAACGGCGCACGTCCTCGGCCAACGCCTGCTCGCGCTGGCCGGCATCCAGATCGTCGAACGGCAGCGTCCACAACAGGGCATAACCGTTGCGCCCGCTCGCCGGCAGCCGCGCTTCCAGCCGTTGCTGCGCCTGCAACCGCGATTCCGGCACCGGCCACATGCGTGAGGCGCACCACACCACGATGGTCAACAGCAGCAGGCCCGCCAGGGTCCAGCCCAGTCCGCGCAGAATCTTCAACACAGCTTCCCTTCCATGGCTCGTTGCCGCAGTCGATCCACCAGCGTAATCGACCGACAGTGACCGCTACAATGCGCACATGTCGCTCGAAGCCCCCGCCCTGGTCCCCCGCCCCTCCCTGCAGCGCCTGTTCCTGACCGGCCTGCTCACCCTGCTGCCGATCTGGCTGACCTGGGTCGTGGTCAAGTTCGTGTTCGTGCTGCTGTCGGGCATTTCCAGCCCCTTGGTGGTACCGCTGTCCGAGCAGATCGCGACAAGCTTCCCGCACTACCTCGGCTGGGTCCGCGCCGAATGGATCCAGGACACCATCGCCCTGCTGGCCACCCTGCTGGTGATCCTGGCGGTGGGCGTGGCCAGCCGCCGCGTGCTCGGTCAGCGCCTGCTGCGCTGGGTGGGCGCGGTCATCAAGCGCATTCCGCTGGCCAGCATCATCTACGACAGCGCCAAGAAGCTGCTGGACATGCTGCAGACCGAGCCGGGCAGCACCCAGCGCGTGGTGCTGATCGACTTCCCGCACCGCGACATGAAATCGGTCGGCCTGGTCACCCGCGTGATCAAGGAACACGGCACCGACCGTGAGCTGGCCGCGGTGTATGTGCCAACCACGCCGAACCCGACCTCGGGCTACCTGGAAATCGTGCCGGTGGAACTGCTGACGCCGACCGACTGGACCGTCGACCAGGCCATGAGCTTCATCATTTCCGGCGGTGCCGTGGCGCCGTCCAGCGTGCCGTTCACCCGTGCCGGCGAACGCACCGAATGACCCCGGCGCCGATCGAGCGCCCGCTGCAGGACCGCGCGGTCCTGCTGTTCATCGTGCTGGCCGCGTTCTTCTGCGGCAATGCGGTGCTGGCCGAGCTGATCGGGGTGAAGATCTTCGCGCTGGAAGACACCCTGGGCATCGCTCCGCTGAACTGGAACCTGTTCGGCCAGACCGGCTCGCTCAGCTTCACCGCCGGCACCCTGTTGTGGCCGGTCGTGTTCATCATGACCGACACCATCAACGAGTTCTTCGGCAAGCGCGGCGTGCGCTTCATCTCGTGGCTGGCGGTGGTGCTGATCGGCTACGGCTTCCTGTTCGCCTTCGCGGCCATTTCGCTGGCGCCGGCCAGCTGGTGGGTCACGTCGATGGATGGCCACGGCGTGCCCGACTACCAGGCGGCATTCGCAGCGGTGTTCGGCCAGGGCATGTGGACCATCGCCGGCTCGCTGGTGGCCTTCCTGCTCGGCCAGCTGATCGACGTGGCGGTGTTCCATCGCATCCGCCAGGCCACCGGAGAACGCCACGTGTGGCTGCGTGCGACCGGGTCCACCGCGATCTCGCAGGTGGTGGACAGCTTCGTGGTGATCTGGATCGCCTTCGTGCTCGGACCGCAGCACTGGCCGACCTCGCTGTTCCTGGCCGTCAGCAGCGTCAACTACATCTACAAGATGGGCTTTGCGATCGCCCTGATTCCGATGCTGTACCTGATGCGGCGTGCCATCACCCGCTATCTGGGTGCCGAGCGAGCCGCATCGTTGCGCGCCGCCGCTGCGGCTGACTGAAGCCCCAGCAGCAAAAAGCTGACTGCGCCTTCACGCTGGCCGTACGCGGCCGGATCGTGCAAGCTCCACGGTCTGTGTTCCACGGAAGCTCCTGATGCCGCATCCCACCCGCGCCCTGGCCGCCGCCATCGCCGCGTTGTTCCTGTTCAGCGCCGTGCCGTCGGCCGAAGCAGCGAAAAAGAAGGCCAGCCGCCCTGCCGCCGCGCAGACCCGCCAGGCCGCCAAGCCCAAGGCCCGGCCTGCCCGCGCTACCGCGCCGGCCCGTGGCAGTTCGGCGCGCCGCGCCACGCCGCGTCCGGTCGCACCGGCCCGCGCCGTACCCAAGCAGGTGCAGCTGGAGCGCCTGTATGACGAATACTGGGATGCCTCGATGCGGTTGAATCCGCTGCAGGCAACCTTCCAGGGCGAGGCCCGCTACAACGACCAGCTGCCCAACATCCTGTCCGCCGCGTGGCGCCAGCAATCGCACGACTTCACCACCGAGTGGCTGGGCAAGGTCGAGAAACTCGGCAGCGACGGCCTGCAGGGCCAGGACCTGCTCAGCTACGAGATCTTCGTGCGCGACGCGCGCGCTTCGCTGGCCGCCGAGCGCTACCCGAGCTGGATGATGCCGATCAGCCAGTACTACAACGTCGGCAGCATCATGGCGATCCTCGGTGCAGGTGCCGGCGCGCAGCCGTTCAACACCGTACAGGACTACGACACCTGGTCGCGCCGTTCGCTCGGCATTCCCGAGCTGTTCGACCAGGCCATCGACAACATGCGCCAGGGCATGAAGGCCGGCGTGGTGCAGCCACGCGACCTGATGGAAAAAGTGCTGCCGCAGCTGGATGCAGTGATCAAGCCGACCGCCGAAGAGAGCATCTTCTGGTCGCCGATCCGCACCATGCCGAACACCATCGCGGCCGAGGACAAGGCCCGCATCAGCGCCGAATACAAGCGCATGATCGAACTGCGCATCATGCCGGCCTATCGTGCCCTGCGCGGTTTCATCGCCACCGAATACCTGCCCGCCTCGCGCACCAGCAGCGGCCTGGGCGCACTGCCCGATGGCCAGGCCTGGTACGCCAACCTGATCGTGCAGACCACGGCCAGCGACCAGACCGCCGCGCAGCTGCACGCGCTGGGCGAACAGCGCGTGCAGGAACTGCAGGCGCAGATCGCCACGGTGATGAAGGACGCCAAGCTGCGCGGCACGCCGGCCAAGCTGCTGCGCAGCATGCGTAACGACCGCCAGTTCCAGTACGGCGACGCCAATGCGTTGATCAACCGCTATCGCCAGGTGCAGCAGCAGGTCAACGCACGCCTGCCGCAGGTGCTCGATACCCTGCCCAAGTCCACGCTGGACGTGCGCGCGGTGGAACCGGAGCGTGCACTGACCGCCGCAGCAGCGGCCTACCAGCCGTCTGCGGCCGGGCAACCGGGCGTGCTGTACGTGAACACCCGCGACCTGCCCAGCCGCAAGCGCTGGAACGTGCCGGTGCAGTACCTGCATGAAGCGATCCCCGGCCACCACGTGCAACTGGGCCTGCAGCAGGAGCTGGCCAAGCTGCCGCGCTTCCGCCGCCTGGGTGGCGATCTCGCCTTCGTCGAAGGCTGGGGCCTGTATGCCGAAACACTGGGTGAGAACCTGGGCATCTACACCGATCCCTACGACCGCATCGGCTACCTGTATTCGCGCCTGCTGCGCGCTGCCCGCGTGGTGGCCGACACCGGCGTGAACGCCCAGGGCTGGAGCAAGCAGCAGGCCGTGGCCTACCTGCAGAAGACCGTGGACATGAGCAGCGATGACGCCAACGCCGAAGTCGAGCGGATCATGGCCCAGCCCGGCCAGGCGCTGTCCAACGTGGCCGGCCTGACCACCATTGTCGCCCTGCGCGACAAGGCCAAGGCACGCCAGGGTGCCGCCTTCGACCTGCGCCGCTTCCACGCCGAACTGCTGAAGGATGGCTCGATGCCGCTGGACGTGCTGGACCGCAAGATGGAGCGCTGGATGGCGCAGCCGGCCAGCGCCACACCCGCGCCTTCACCCTGACCCCTCCGGAGCCGCCATGCGCCCTGCCGTCGTCCTGTTCGCCGCCGTGCTGGGCCTGCTGCCGCTGGCCACCTCCGCCGCACCGGTGCTGACCCCACCGGATGCGGGCATCGACGGCCTGATGCAGGCCTACGACGGCCAGGTGCCCGGCGCCGCTGTGCTGGTGCTGCATGACGGGCAACCGGTGTTCCGCCGCGGCTACGGCCTGGCGGTGCTGGAGGACGGCACCACGGTCACCGCGGCCAGCAACTTCCGGCTGGCCTCGGTCAGCAAGCAGTTCACCGCTGCGGCGGTGCTGCTGCTGGTGGAGGATGGCCGGCTTGGGCTCGACCAGCCGGCCCGGCAGTGGCTGCCCGAGTTGCCGCCGGCTGCAGCGGCCATCACGATCCGCCAGCTGCTCTCGCACACCAGCGGCCTGCTCGACTACGAAGACCTGATGGACCCGGCTGACACACGGCAGGTACACGATGCCGATGTGCTGGCCCTGCTGTCGCGCCAGGACCGGCTGAACTTCGCACCGGGCACGCAGTACCGCTACAGCAACAGCGGCTATGCACTGCTGGCAATGATCGTCGGCCGCGCCTCCGGCCAGGATTTCGCGAGCTTTCTGCAGCAGCGCATCTTCCGCCCGCTGGGCATGGCGCATACCGTGGCCCACCAGGACGGCGAGGACACGGTCGCTGCACGCGCCTATGGCTACAGCTGGATCGATGGCCGTTGGCAACGCACCGACCAGAGCACCACCAGCGCCGTGCTCGGCGATGGCGGCATCTATTCCTCGCTGGACGACCTGGCCCGCTGGGATGCGGCGCTGTATGACGACCACCTGCTGTCGAAAGCCTCGCGCCGCGCGATGTTCAGCCCGGCCACCGCAACACCCGAACCGGACGTGCCGCACTACGGCTTCGGCTGGCGCCTGAATGGCCCGGTGCAATGGCACAGCGGCGAGAGCATCGGCTTCCGCAACGTAATCGTGCGCCACCCGGAGAAGCACCTGACCGTGATCGTGCTGACCAACCGCAACGACCCCGAACCCTATCCGCTGGCGCTGAAGATCGCCCAGCGCTGGCTGGACACCCTGCAATGAGCCGCGATGCCGACGCCCTGCTGGGCATCCACCACGCCGCACTGATCTGCAGCGACTACGCACGCTCGAAGGACTTCTACGTGCGCATCCTCGGCCTGCGCGTGCTGGCCGAGAACCACCGTGCCGCGCGCGATTCCTGGAAGCTGGACCTGGCCCTGCCCGACGGTGGCCAGCTGGAACTGTTCTCCTTCCCCTCGCCGCCGCCCCGTCCCAGCCGCCCGGAAGCCCAGGGCCTGCGCCACCTCGCGTTCCGCGTCGTCCGGCTGGAACCCTTCATCCAGCGCCTGGCCGCGCATGGCGTGGTGTGCGAACCGATCCGCGTGGACGAATACACCGGCCGCCGCTTCACCTTCTTCGCCGACCCCGACGACCTGCCGCTGGAGCTGTACGAGATCGCGTGAGCGATTTTCAATCGCGGAGGCCCATCCACGCATGGCGTGGATCTACGTGTCGACCAAGGTCGACACCCACCAAGAGCAGGCCGTGGCATTCCAACAGATCGCGGAGACCTGTCGAAGGGGGGGGGGGGGGGGGGGGGGGGGGGGGGGGCGGCCCCCGCCCCCCCCCCCCCCCCCCCCGCCGCCCGCCCCCCCCCCCCCCCCCCCCCCCCCCCCCCCCACCCCGCCATCCCACGGATAGCCCGCTGTTGCTGTTGCAGTTGCTGTTGCCCCCGCAGGTGCAGGGCGCAGCCCTGCAAAGCCCCCCCTTCCCCATACCCCGCCGAATGGGTATACAGTCGACCCATACCGGCAGCGTGCCGGAATGAACCCTGGGAGGGGACCATGCGCAACACCTTCAAGACCCTGCTGCTGGCACTGCCGCTGTGCCTGGCCGCCCTGTCGGCACAGGCCGCCGACGGCGCCGCCGGCCGCTGGAAGACCATCGACGACAAAACCGGCAAGGTGAAGTCGATCGTCGAGATCAGCCAGGCCGCCAACGGCACGCTGACCGGCAAGGTGGTCGACATCCTGCACTCGGACAAGGGCCCGAACCCGGTCTGCGACGGCTGTGAAGGCGCCAACAAGAACAAGCCGGTGAAGGGCATGACCATTCTCTGGAACCTGAAGGCCGACGGCGCCAACAAGTGGTCCGGCGGCACCATCCTCGACCCGGCCAACGGCAAGACCTACAAGTCGAAGATGGAACTGCAGCCCGGCGGCACCAAGCTGGACGTGTCCGGCTGCATTGCCTTCATCTGCCGCGCGCAGACCTGGCAGCGCGAGTAAGCCCCCAGGCCCCGCTTCATCCCCGTGACCCGGCTTCGGCCGGGTCACGTCGTTGCGGGCATGCGATACTCTGCGGTTCCCCTCGGCTTCACCCCGCGACCATGACCCGTACCGCGCTCGTCACCACCGCCCTGCCCTACGCCAACGGCCCGCTGCATCTGGGCCACCTGGTCGGCTACATCCAGGCCGACATCTGGGTGCGTGCGCGGCGAATGAGTGGCGGCAAGGCCTGGTTCGTCTGCGCCGACGACACCCACGGCACGCCGATCATGCTGGCCGCGGAAAAGGCCGGGGTCACCCCGGAAACCTTCATCGCCAACATCCAGGCCAGTCACGAACGTGACTTCGCCGCCTTCGGCGTGGCCTTCGATCACTACGACTCGACCAATTCGGCGGCCAACAAGGCGCTGACCGAGCAGTTCTACCTGAAGCTGGAAGCGGCCGGCCACATCAGCCGCCGCTCGGTGGCGCAGTTCTACGACCCGGCCAAGGGCATGTTCCTGCCCGACCGCTACGTCAAGGGCATCTGCCCGAACTGCGGCAGCCCCGACCAGTACGGCGACAACTGCGAAGTCTGCGGCGCCACCTATGCGCCGACCGACCTGAAGGAGCCGCGTTCGGTCATCTCCGGTGCCACGCCGGAAATGCGCGATTCGGAGCACTTCTTCTTCGAGGTGGGCCACTTCGATGCATTCCTGCGCGAATGGCTGGCCGGCGATGTCGCCCTGCCGGGCGTGAAGGCCAAGCTGGGTGAGTGGCTCAATGCCGAAGGTGGCCTGCGCGCGTGGGACATCTCGCGCGACGCACCGTACTTCGGTTTCCAGATTCCCGGCCAGCCGGGCAAGTACTTCTACGTCTGGCTGGATGCTCCGATCGGCTACCTGTCCAGCTTCCAGACCCTGTGCGGCAGGATCGGCGAGGACTTCGAAGCGCACCTGCGCGCCGGTACCAGCACCGAGCTGCACCACTTCATCGGCAAGGACATCGTCAACTTCCACGGCCTGTTCTGGCCGGCGGTGCTGCATGGCACCGGCCACCGCGCGCCAACCCGCCTGCACGTCAACGGCTACCTGACCGTAGACGGCGCCAAGATGAGCAAATCGCGCGGCACCTTCGTGATGGCGCGTACCTTCCTCGACGCCGGCCTGGAGCCGGAAGCGCTGCGCTACTACTACGCCGCCAAGTCCGGCGGTGGCGTCGACGATCTCGACCTGAACCTGGGTGACTTCATCGCCCGCGTCAACGCCGACCTGGTCGGCAAGTTCGTCAACCTGGCCAGCCGCTGCGCCGGCTTCATCAGCAAGCGTTTCGACGGCCAGCTGGCCGCACAGCTGCCCGATGCGGCGCAGTACCAGCGCTTCGTCGACGGCCTGGCGCCGATCCGTGAAGCCTACGAGCGCAACGATCCGGCCGCGGCGATCCGCCTGACCATGACCCTGGCCGACGAAGCCAACCGCTACATCGACGACGTCAAACCGTGGGTGATCGCCAAGCAGGATGGCGCCGACGCGCAGCTGCAGGCCGTGTGCAGCCAGGGCCTGAACCTGTTCCGCGTGCTGGTCACCGCCTTGAAGCCGGTGCTGCCGGCCACCGCTGCGCAGGCCGAGGCCTTCCTGGCCGCGCCGGTGACCGACTGGACCGAACTGGCGCAGCCGCTGCTGGGCCATCGCATCACCGAGTACACCCCGCTGTTCACCCGTATCGACCCGAAGAAGATTGACGCCATGATCGACGCCTCCAAGGACACCCTGCAGCCGGCCGCCGCTGCCGCCCCCGCCGCCAGGACCGACGCCGCCAAGCCGGCCGCACCGGCACCGGCACCGGCCAAGGACGAAGCCAAGGGTGCCGATGCTCCGGCCTACATCGGCATCGACGATTTCGCCAAGCTCGACCTGCGCATCGGCAAGGTGCTGGTCTGCGAGTTCGTGGAAGGCTCGGACAAGCTGCTGCGCTTCGAACTGGATGCCGGCGAGCTGGGCAAGCGCCAGATCTTCTCCGGCATCCGCGCCAGCTACGGCGAGCCGGAGAAGCTGGTCGGCCGCAGTGTGGTGTTCATCGCCAACCTGGCCCCGCGCAAGATGCGCTTCGGCCTGAGCGAAGGCATGATCCTGTCGGCCGGTTTCGACGGCGGCGCGCTGGCGCTGCTGGACGCCGACAGCGGCGCGCAGCCGGGCATGCCGGTCCGCTGATGCCCGCAGCGGGCGTGGTTGCGGCCACGCCCGCCGGCAGCACCGGCCTCGGGGCAACGCGATGGGAGGCAACGGAATGGAACTGGCGCTGTTCGACTTCGACCACACCGTGACCACCTGCGATACCTATGGCCGTTTCCTGCGCCGCGTGGCCACCGCCGAACAGCTGGCGCAGGCGTGGTGGAAGGTCGGCCCGTGGCTGGCCGCATACAAGCTGAAACTGATCTCGGCCGAGCGCATCCGCGCGCGCGTCACCCGTTTGACCTTCAGCGACCGCCACAGCGATGACATCGCCACGCTGGCAGCCGGCTTCTCGCGTGAGTTCCTGCCCGACGTGGTGCGCCCGGAAATGCTGGAGCAGATCCGCTGGCACAAGGAACAGCAGCACACCGTGGTGATCGTGTCCGGCTCGCTGGACCTGTATCTTCGGCCGTGGTGCGAACAGCTGGGCCTGCAGTTGATCTGCAACCGGCTGGAGAGCCAGGACGGCCGTCTCACAGGTCGCTATGCCGGTGGCGACTGCGGCCCACGCAAGGTCGAGCACATCCGCCGCCAGTTCGATCTGTCACGCTACGTGCGCATCCATGCCTACGGTGACAGTTCCGAGGACAAGCCGATGCTGGCGCTGGCCCACGAGCGCTGGTTCCGTGGCAAACCCTTGAAGTAACCCCAACGCGCAGCCTTCGCCACGCATGAGCCTGATTCCTCCCCTGACCGAACGCCTCGACCGCCTGCTGCCGCAGACCCAATGCGGGCAATGCGGCTACGACGGCTGCCGCCCGTACGCGCAGGCCATGGCGCGCGGCGAGGCAGGCGTGGACCGCTGCCCGCCGGGCGGCGACGCTGGCGCGCGCGCACTGGCGCAGGTACTGGACGTACCCGCCATTCCGTTTGATCGTTCGCGCGGCGAGCACAAGGCGCCGCAGGTGGCATTGATCGTGGAAGCCGACTGCATCGGCTGCACCAAGTGCATCCAGGCCTGCCCGGTGGATGCCATCGTCGGTGGCGCCAAGTACATGCACACGGTCATTGCCGATCTGTGCACCGGTTGCGAGCTGTGCATTCCACCGTGCCCGGTGGACTGCATCGAGCTGGTGCCAACGTAGCCACCAGACCAACCGGCAGTGGAGCGGCGGGGTAGAGTCGACTGTTTGTCGACTGCTCTTCGTTCCGACGGCGCAAAACCCCGCGCTGCGCGCGATAGTCGACTAACCGTCGACTCTACCCTCCGCTGGTGGGACCTGACCTTGCCTGCCGTTACGGTACCGCCGCCGTCACTACGATCTCGACCTTCCAGTCAGCGTGGGCCAGCTTGGCCTCGACCGTGGCACGCGCCGGGGTCGCACCCTCGACCACCCACTCATCCCACGCCTTGTTCATGCCGTCGAAGTCAGCCATGTCGGCCAGGAACACCTCGGCGCGCAGCACGTGCTGGCGGTCACTGGCGACCAACGCCAGCAGCTTGTCGATTTCTGCCAGCACCTGCCGGGTCTGGCCGGTGATGTCCTGGCTGGTGTCTTCCGGAATCTGGCCGGAGAGATAGGCGACCTTGTTGTATACGGTCATTTCGGACATGCGCGGTCCGACGTCGTAACGCTCCATCATGGGCGTGGCTCCTGCGGTTGATCAGGCCTGCATTGTCCTCCAAACCGGTCGACGGTGGGTGCACGGGCATCCTCCGCGACACGTCACTACCGGACTCCGACGGTCCCACTGGTCAAATGACGATGACAGGCGCACGATGCGCCACGCCCGCGTTGACACCGCCCTCGCCCCTCCTGCCGCACCCTTGCGCCGATGACCGCCCCCGTCGATTCCACCACTGCCTCTTCCACGCCAACCTGGAAGCGGGTTGCCACCATCGTCATCCCCCTGCTGATCCTCGCCCTGGCCCTGCACGGCCTGGCCAACGAGTTCGACGAGCACGGCTATCGCGCCATCCGCCAGGCGTTCCGGCAGCTCAGCGGCACGCAGATCGCGCTCACCGTGGTACTCGGCCTGGCCAGTTACGCCTGCCTGATCGGTTTCGATGCCATCGGCCTGCGTCGCAGCGGCATCCGCGTGCACCCCGCGCGCATCGGCATCACCGCCTTCCTTGCGCACACGCTGGGCCAGACCGTGGGTTTTGCCGCGTTGACCGGCGGCGCGGTGCGCCTGCGTGGCTACCGCAGCGCCGGCCTGGACCTGGCGCAGATCGGCCAGGTGGTGCTGATGAGCACGCTCGGCTTCGTGTTCGGTGCATGGCTGCTGATCAGTGTGGCGCTGTGCATGGAACCGGCTGCCGCAGCCTTGGCACTGCCGCTGGATCCCAATGCGGTACGTATCGTCGGCATCGTCGCGTTGCTCGCCTACCTCGCCACGGTGCTGCTGGTCGGCCGCGATGGACGGCAGTTCAGCGTATTCGGTCATGCGTTGTGGCTGCCCGACCGCCGCACCATGATCGGTGTCACCGTGCTCAGCGTGATCGAACTGGTGCTGGCCAGTGCCGCGTTCTACGTGCTGCTGCCGGACTCCACGCCCACCGGTCTGCCAGGCTTCGTCGGGCTCTACCTGGTGGCAGTGCTGGCCGGCCTGGTCTCCACCGTGCCCGCGGGCCTGGGTGTGTTCGAGTGGAGCCTGCTGAAGCTGTTGCCGCAGGTGGCACCGGCAGCGGTGCTGGCGGCGGCGCTGATCTACCGCGTCACCTACTACGTACTGCCGCTGGTGCTGGCCACGCTCCTCGCGCTCGCGCCGGCACTGCGTCAGCCGCTGCAGGCTAGTGCCGGCGCAACCCGCGCCGGCTGGAACGCGCTGCGCCCGTGGCTGCCGCAGATCATCGCGCTGGCGGTGTTCAGCATCGGCGCCGCGCTGGTCATCGACGGCACGCTGCCGACGCCGCGCCGTCACCTGGTCAACGCCTCGCTGCCGATCCTGGAAACCTCGCACCTGATCGGCAGCCTCAGCGGGGTCGCGCTGCTGCTGATCGGCCAGGGCCTGGCCCGGCGCAGCCATGCGGCGTGGATGCTGGCGATGGTGGTGTGCGTGGTCACCCCGCTGCCGTTGTGGCTGCGTGGTGGCCAATGGCTGATCGCAGTTTCCGCAGTGCTGGTGGCGATGGCACTGTGGGCCGCACGCCGCGAGTTCTACCGCCAGGGTGCCCTGCTGGACGAAGCCTGGTCGTGGCCGTGGCTGCGCAATCTCGGCCTGGTGCTGGTTGCGGTCACCTGGCTGCTGTTCTTCACCTACAGTCATGTCGAATACCAGAACGAGCTGTGGTGGCAGTTCGCGGTGTCGGGCAATGCACCGCGCGCACTGCGTGCGTTGCTGGTGGTCGCCATCGCGCTGGTGATGTTCGGCCTGGCGCGGCTGCTGCACAGCACGCGCAGCCCGCTGCCAGCCGCCGACGAGGCCACGCTGCAATCACTGGCGCCGGTACTGGTCGGTGCCACCGATACCCAGGCCTGCCTGGTACTGACCGCCGACAAGGCGGTGCTGCGCGATGACGCGAAACAGGGCTTCGTGATGATGCAGCGCTACGGCGGTTCGCTGATCGCGATGGGCGATCCAGTCGGCCCGCCTGACGTGGCGCGCGCGTTGATCTGGCGCTTCCGCGAGGAAGCCGACCGGCTGGGCCTGCGCCCGGTGTTCTACCAGGTGGGCGAGACCTACTGGCAGACCTACCTCGACCTGGGCCTGGGCCTGGTCAAGCTGGGCGAGGAAGCGATGGTGCCGCTGCATGACTTCGGCCTGGAAGGCCGCGAACGCGCCGATCTGCGCCAGGCCTGGAACCGGGGCAAGCGCGGTGGCCTGTCATTCCGCGTGGCACCGGTGGAGGAAATTCCCAACCTGCTGCCGCGCCTGCACGCAATTTCCAACGCATGGCTGGAAGACAAGGCCGGCGATGAGAAGGGCTTCTCGCTGGGCAGCTACGACCCGGACTACCTGGTGCGCTTCCCGGTGGCGCTGGTCGAAGCCGAGGGCCAGATCGTGGCGTTCGCCAACCTGTGGCAGGCACCGGCTGGCGCCGAGCTGTCGGTTGACCTGATGCGCCACGTCAACGAAGCACCGAAGGGCACGATGGACTTCCTCTTCATCGAACTGTTCCTGTGGGGCCGCGCGCAGGGCTATGCGCGTTTCTCGCTGGGCATGGCACCGTTGTCCGGGCTGGCACAGCATCGGCTGGCCGGTCGCTGGAACCGACTGGCCGGTCTGCTGGCGCGGCACGGCGAACGCTTCTACGGGTTCAGTGGCCTGCGCCGCTTCAAATCGAAGTTCGATCCGCAGTGGCGGCCGCGCTATCTCGCCGCGCCCGGCGGCATGCATCTGCCGGCCGCGCTGCTGGATGCCACGCGCCTGATCTCGCTGGATCCGCGGCGGAATTGAAGCCGCGATCCGCCGGGCATGACCCGGCGCTACCTGCCACCCGGTAGGTGTCGACCTTGGTGGACACGCTCATTCCACGGCACCTTCAGCCCCGGCGCCGACCAAGGTCGGCGTCTACCAACAGCCGTCGGGCGTGGCTCGACGCTACATGCGCCTGGTAGGTGTCGACCTTGGTCGACACGCTCATCCCGCGGCGCCTTCAGCCCCAGCGCCGACCAAGATCGGCGTCTACCAACAGCCGTCGAGCGTGGCTCGACGCTACATGCGCCTGGTAGGTGTCGACCTTGGTCGACACGCCCATCCCGCAGCGCCTTCAGCCCCGGCGCCGACCAAGGTCGGCGTCTACCAAACGCTACACCCCGCCCTTCAGGATCACTTCGGCGAGGCGGTCGTAATCGCCACCGAAATGGTGATCGCCCGGCAGCTTCACCTTCCTCACGCCGTCATTGGCCGGCAGATCCGGGCACAGCGCGTCCTCATCCTTGTCGCCGTACACGCACAGCGTTTTTTCCGCCGGCAGCCTGGCCACTTCCGGTGCGATCGGCAGGCCGTCGCCGCCACCGCCCAGCCAGTTGCTGACATGGAATTCGAAGTCGGCCTTCCTGCCCACCGACAGCAGCACGATGCGCTCCAGCGCCTCACGGGTGCCGACGTCGAGCTGGTTGATGGTGGCCGGCAGCACGTCGGCGCCCTGCGAGAAACCGATCAACATCACCTTGTCGCGGTGCCATTGCTGGCGGTAGTGGTCGATGATCTTCTGCAGGTCGCCCGCAAAGCCCTTCGGTGTGCGCTCGCTCCAGAAGTAGCGCAGCGAATCGATGCCGACGACCGCCACGCCATGCTCGTTGAGTGACGACGCCACGTTCTTGTCCAGGCCAGCCCAGCCACCGTCACCGGAGACGAACACCGCCAGCGTATCGCCGCTGCCGGTCGCCGGCATTTCCACCACGGGCAGGCCCTTCAGTGCAGCAGGCGGCGGTGCCAGGCTGACGCCGGCCTGCGCGCCGATCACCCGTGCCGCAGCCACCAGGCCCGGTGACGCATCACCGCGCGCGGTGCGCTTGAACTCGCGTGCCATCGCGACCTGCTGCACGAACGCGCTGGCCTGGCCGACCTTGCAGCCGCGGTCACCGGCCGCGCTCAACCACGGAAAATTCAGTTCGGCCGGCTGCAGCCTGTCGTGCTTCACACCATCGCCGCAGACCATGCGCTGGTGGTTGTGGTCCGGGCAGAAGCCGGTGGTCAGTACACCGGCGAACACCTGGGTATCGGCCTGCGCTGCCAGCGAATAGGCCATCTCGGCACCTTCGCCATCACCGCCGACCAGCGGCAGGTGGTAGCCGGGCAGATGCAGCGAGGCCTGCAGCCAACGTGAGAAATTCTCGACGTCACCGGAACCGAACGAACAGGTCGGGTCCCCCTCGCGCTTGAGCACACCGCGCAGGTGCGCAATGTCCACTGCCGCGACCAGCGCGCCATCGGCACGCAGGGCCTCGATCGGCAGGCGGCTGGTGTCACCACCGGCCGTGGGTTCGTGGAACCAGATCACCACCCGTTGCGGCGTGCCGGATGGCATGTGCACCGGAATCTGCTCGAACCGCCCATGGCTGAACTGCTGCGGGGTCACGGCCGCCGTTGCCGGCAGCGCGGCCAGCGCCAGTACCACACCCATTGCCCTGCCCAGCCCTGCACGCTTCATATCGCATCCCCGATGGAATGCGCACACGATACGCCGCCGCCGCGTGCACGGCACGTACCGGCGCAGGCCGTTGGGGATTCAGTGGGCTGCGGCCCGACGGCTGCGACGGTACAGCGCCATCGCCAGATACAGCAGCCAGCCAACGATCACCGCGATCACCACTTTCTGTCCCAGCCCACGCGGTGGACCACCACGCCACAGCACATGCAGCCACAGCAGCACAAAGGCCAGCCATGCCCAGCCCCAGAGCAGGCCCGCAGCGGACTGCCAACCCGGTTCGCGGCGCAGATACCAGGCCTGCAGCAGCATGCCGACGCTGGCACACAGGAACGCCGTGTTGGCTGCCAGCCCATGGATGAACGGTGCCAGCAGCGGTGTTGCTTCAGGCAGCCAGCTGTCGCCGATGGCGACCGTCGCCAGGCCCAGCGCGGAAACCGTGAACAGCAATGGTGCGGCCGCACTGCGCCGCGGGCCGATGCTGCCGCGATACAGCGCAATGCCAAGCGCCGCAATGGCCAGCGCCAGCAGGCAGTAGGCAGCGCGCAATGCCAGCCCCCACGGCCCGTGCAGGTACAGGCTCAAGGTCGCCCGCACCCAGTCCAGATCACTGCGCGCAACCTGGGTCCACAGCGCGGTGGCCACGAACAGCACCAGTGCCACCAGCGCCAGCACCGCCGCCGGGCGTGCACGGCTCATGGTGCGGCCTCTGGATGCCGCGTCTTCCACTCGGCCAGCGCCTTGCGGTAGCGCTGCAGCTCATCGGAATACAGGTCCAGCACGCACAGCGGGCAACCACTGCCGCAGCATTCGTTGGGGCCGGGTTCTTCCGGTGGCAGCGGGCGGGGATCGGGATCAGGGACGGACACGGTCGGAAACGGCAATCATTGGAAACAGGTCACCAGTGTACCGGGCCGGCTCAAACGCCCAGCTGACGTCGCAGGTTGTCACGGGCGGCCGCGTCCAGGCGCTGGTGGAAGAACCCGCTGAGGAAGATCCGCGGAGCGCGCAGCAGGCCCTGCAGGAAGCGGCGACGGCCGGCACGGTACAGGAAGCCCGGCACCACCCCTTTGTATTCTTCGGCCACGCCACGGTCATAGGCAGCGAACACCGGTTCCGGCGCGGCCAGGATCGCCATGTCGCAGTCCAGGAACAGCGCCGCCTCGGCATCCACATCCTCCGGACCAAGCGCGCCGTGGCGGGCGGTCAGCAGGATCAATTGCTCCACGCGAGCGGCGTCGACAGTGGCAAGCTCTGGCGCCTGTGTGATCGCCTGCAAAGCCAGCTGCGCCGAACGCGCCTCGTTGTCCTTGCGCCCCGCCTGGTAGATCGCATCGTGATAGAGCACGGCCAGATAGATCTCGGCCGGCTGCTTCCAGCCGGGGCCGTCGGCGACCTCCTGGCAATGCTGCAGCACCGCGCGCACATGGCCGAAGTGGTGGTAGGCCCGTGGCGGCGTTGCATAGCTGTCCTGCAGCGCCTGCCACTGCGCCGGGGCAAGCGTCAGCGGTGAGAAGTCCATGACCGGATCATCCCGCCTGCGCCGGCGCCGGGCAAGCTGGCGGTTTTTTCACCACGCACTCACAACGCTTGCCGGGCGGGGCCCGGAGCCAGTTGTCCACAGCTTTGTCGAGCGCTGGTCCACACCGGTTGTGGATGAACGCGGCGCCGACCAACGGTCGCTGCAGCCGGACATCCATGGGCATACACTCGCCACAGGCGGGAGCGCCCGCCGCTGCCGGGAACCGTCATGTACCGTTCTGCCGCCCATTGCCTCACTCTTTCGCTGCTGGCCTTCTGTGCTCCTGCCTTCGGCGCAGGCCAGACACCGCCCGCCGATGTGGTGACGACCCCGACCATCACCGTGTCGGCCGCACGTGTGCCGACCCCGGAAGAAGTGTTCGCCATTCCCGCGGACCTGCGCGCGATGCTCCAGAAGCAGGTGATCCAGCGCAGCTACTCCCGCGACCAGCGGCTGCAGGCGCTCGTGGAGATGATCTTCGACCAGCACGGGCTGGACCTGCAGTACGACGCCAATGCGACCTACACCGTCAGCGATATCTGGCAGCACCGCCGCGCCAACTGCCTGGCCTTCACCCTGCTGTTCGTGACGCTTGCGCGGGAGGCTGGCATCCAGGCCCGCGTGCAGGAAGTCGGGCAGGTGGTGTCCTGGTACCAGGACCAGGACGCGGGCGTGGTCTACAGCGTCGGCCACGTCAACGCCGGTGTCGACGTCGGTGGGCGTTTCGGTACCGTCGATCTGGATCGCAATGTGCTCTATGACCGCCGCGGCCCGGTTCCCGTCAGCCGTGCGCGGGCGTTGGCGCACTTCTACAACAACCGGGGTGCGGAGCGCCTCGCCGACGGTGATTTCGTCGGCGCGCGTGCATTCTTCGACGCGTCCCTGGCTCAGGACAGCGGGTTCGCTCCGGTGTGGAACAACCTCGGCGTGCTCGACCACCGCGAAGGCAACAACGAGGCGGCGCGGCAGGCGCTGGACCGATCGCTGCAGCTGGAAGGCCGCCAGGATGCCGCACTGACCAATGCCTCCGCGCTGTTCCGCAGCCTGGGCTTGACCGCGCAGGCGCAGTCACTTGAGCGCCGGTTGAAGTCGGTGCAGCGCGAAGACCCGTTCGCGCAGTACATGTTCGGCGCCAAGGCCGAACGTGCCGGCCAGCTGGACCAGGCGATCCGCTATTACCGGCAGGCCGTTCGCCTGTATGACACCGCGCATCAGTTCCACTTCGGGCTGGCACGCGTCTATTTCCTGGCTGGCCAGCTCAAGCGCGCCGATCGCGAACTGCTGCGTGCGCAGGAACTGGGGGGCGCGCCGGAGCAGGCGCGCTACCAGGCCAAGCTGGACAGCCTGGCCCGCTGGCGCGCGCAGCAGCAGGCCAAGCGCTGAAGGCGATCAGGCCTTCTTGAGGAAGCAGGTCTTCAGGACCAGGCCCTTGATCTTGTCCGAGTTGCCTTCGATGTGCTCGGCGTCATCCTCGACCAGGCGGATGTTGCGGATCACGGTGCCCTGCTTGAGCGGGATCGAGGAGCCTTTGACCTTCAGGTCCTTGATCACGGTGACGGTGTCGCCGGCCTGCAGGGTGTTGCCGTTGCTGTCACGCACGACCAGGGTGGAACCGGCGCTTTCCTCGGCGGTCCATTCGAAACCGCAGTCGGCGCAGATCCACAGCGCACCATCGGCGTAGGTGTTTTCCAGGGTGCACTGCGGGCAGGCGGGGGCAGAAGACATCAGCAAGTACCTCAAAGTGAATCAACAGCCGCCATTGTAACCGCCTGGCTCCCTGCCCTTTTCCGGCCAGCGCCCGGCGGCTCGCATGACCCGATCCGGAACCCCCACCCAGAACAGAAGGCCGCAGGAACTTGCAGTCGGCGACGAACTGCAGCAGAGTGCGCGGCCCCTGATCGCCCCCGGAACTCCCCATGCGCCTCGGCATCGACTTCGGTACCAGCAACTCCGCCGCCGCCATCGTGCATGAGGGGAAACTGCTGCCGATCCGCTTCGGCGACGCCGAGCAGTTCCGCACCAGCGTGTACTTCCCTGGCGTGGTGCCCGACCCGGACGACTTCCAGCTCGACGCCGGCCAGGAACACGAGCTGCAGCAGATGATCGACAGCGCCGCGCGCGCGGCCCGCGCCGCCGGCCAGGAACGCACGCCGCAGGCGCTGCGCCGCGAAGCCCTGCGCGCACTGCGCCGGGAATGGATGGAAGCCCGCGCCGGCAAGGAGCGCAGCGCCAGCGACCTGCTGCAGAACGCGGTCTACGGCGACGACGCGCTGGAAGCCTATTTCGAGGAACACGAAGGCAACCTGGTGCAGAGCCCGAAGTCGATGCTGGGCTACAACCTGCACCCGCGCGCGAAGCAGACCATCACCGGCATCGCCGCGCACATCCTCGAGCACATCCGCCTGACCGCCAGCGCCCAGCTTGGCCAGCCGCTGCGTGCCGCCCTGCTCGGCCGCCCGGTGCAGTTCCGCAGCTCGATCGGCGCGGCCGGCAACGATCAGGCACTGGACATCCTGCGCGAAGCCGCCACCCAGGCCGGTTTCGACCAGATCGATTTCCTCGAGGAACCGGCCGCGGCGGCCATGCATTACCACGCCGAAAGCCGCGAGCGGCACCAGGCGGTGATCGTTGACATCGGCGGCGGTACCACCGATATCGCCCACGCCGAGGTTGGTGGCGATGCTGCGCCGCGCATCCACCGCGCCTGGGGTATCGCCCGTGGCGGTACCGACATCGATCTGGCGCTGAGCCTGTCCAGCTACATGCCGCTGTTCGGCCGCGGCATCACCCGCGTGCCCGCCCACCACTACGTGGAAGCCGCCACCGTGCAGGACATGACGCGCCAGCGCGACTTCCGCCAGCACAAATACGACCATGTCGACGAACCGTGGGGCGCGCGCCTGCAGGCCCTGCAGGACACCGGCAACACCGCCCGCCTGTACCGCGATGTCGAACGCGCCAAGATTGCCCTCAGCGCCGCCAGCGAACACCGCAGCACGCTGGACTACATCGCCCGCGACCTGCATGCCGACAGCAGCGCCGACGGCCTGGCCGCCGCCGCCCATGGCTACCTGGAGCAGATCCGCGAGCTGCTGGCCCAGGTCCGCAGCGACATCGGCGGCGACCCGGACGCGGTGTTCCTGACCGGTGGCATGTCCCGTGCCGGCTACCTGCGCCAGGCCGTGGCCGAGGCCTTCCCGGGGGCCCGCATGGTCCACGGCGAGCCCTCGCTGGGCGTGGTCCAGGGCCTTGCGCTGGCGGCAGCCAGCCAGGATTAACAAAACGTTACGCGGTCTAAGTTACTCTTGGTCGGCTAGAACCACGCTGCACCTTCCGCCGGCCACGCCGGTGTGTGTCCACAGTGCAGCCTGGCCCGCCCCGCGGGCCTAGCGGCCATGCCTTCCTGGCTCGTTCATGGTCCGCGCAGCACCTGAGCCGCCATCGAGACCCGCTTTGGGCACCCGCCAGGCCCCTGTGGCCTTACAACCTGACGCAGCACCTGCACCCATCGACTGCCGCCGTTGTGACGCGGTCTGTTGCCGGCTGCCCGTGCTGCTGCAGCCCGGCGACCACGTGCCCGGCCAGTTCCTGTCACGCGACACCCACGGCCGTGCCGTGATGGCGCGCAACGAGGAAGGCTGGTGCGCGGCGATCGATCCCTATCACCTGCGCTGCACGATCTATTCGCAGCGCCCGGCGATCTGCCGCCAGTTTTCGATGGGCGGCGATGACTGCCGCCGCGAGCGGCAGGACTACCTGCGCCAGGCCGATGCCTGGGCGCTTTCCTCCCCTTCCACCTGACAGGAGCAACCATGCCCCGCAAGGCAAAGACCCCCGCGAAGGCCAGCAACAGCATCCGCAGCGAACGCAAGGGCGCGGCCGCCAGCACTGTGGTCAGCAGCGATTCGATCGCTTCGGACCTGGCAGCGTTCCGCAAGGCCGGTGGCAAGATCGAAGTCCTCGGCACCACCTGGGCGCTGAAGAAAGCCAGCTGACCCAGTATCGACCGCGGCGGCGCTGCCGCCGCGGCCTGCCGGATCGCGTTCAGCGGTCCAGGCGTACCCGCACACTGCCCGAATGCGACTGGATGCGGATGTCACCATCACCGCCGCCCAGACGCGTATCGAGGTGGCTGCCCGGCCCATAGCGCGGCCGCTCCACCTGCCCGGCATCGCTGTTGATCGATCCGCTGAAGCTGTTCACCGACAGCTGTGCCGACACCGTGCGCGGCAGGCTCAGCGTGACCGAGGCACTGACCGATTCGACGTTGATGCGGCCGCCAGGAGCCAACCCGGCCGCTGCCAGATCGATGCTGCCCGAGACGGTCTCCACCGCCAGCCGCTGCACGCGCCCGGCATCCACCTCGACCCGACCGGACACCGTCTGCGCACCGATATCACCAGACACGCCGCCGCCGGCCTCGATCCGGCCACTGACCGTGTTCACGTCCAGCTTCGGCGTCTGCAGGCGTGCGCTGACGCTGCCACTGACCGTGTTGAGCTTGCTGTCGCCACTGCGGCCAGCCGCGCTCAGGCTGCCGCTGACCGTGTCGGCCTGCAGCCGTCGCACATCGATGCCACTGATGTCCTGGCTGGCGCTGACCGTGCTCAGCAGCAGCTCCACCGAGCGCGGCACGTTCAGTACCAGCGTCGCGCCACCATTGCTGCTGCGGCGCGGGTATTCGATCTCCCAGCGCACACGGTTGGCACTTTTCTCCTGACGCAGCTGCAGGCCGTCGCTGAGCGTGCCGGTGAGCTGCACGTCATTGCGGTCCCAGCCACGCACGGTCACCTTGCCGGCCACATTGCTCAGCTCGATGCGACCGCCCGCGGCCAGGGTGTGGCGCTCGTCGATGCGGGTGTCGGCCAGCGCCACGGCAGGGGCCAGCAGCAGCGCGACACAGCAGGAAATCAGGGTTCGGGTCATGGGGGTCTCCTCAGGTCGTCAAGCCGGACTCGGCGGCATAGGCCGCCTGCCGGGTCAGTTCCAGCCGCAGCGCGTAGGTGCGCTTGAGCTGGCCAAGCAGGTGCGGCGCACGCGGGTCCTGCGCCAAGGCGGCACGGATCTGCGCTGCGCTTTCATCCAGTTCGTGCAGCGCCGGCTGCCATTCCGGCGCCCGTCCATCGGGCAGCGAAGCGACGGCCTGCTGGTACTGCTCGGTCATCGCCGCCGCCTGCAGCTGCAGGGTAGACGGCACCGGCGCGTCCGGCTGCGCATGCCGCCACGGTGCCACCGCGTACAGCGCAAGACTGGCTGCCAGTGCAGCCCCCACCGGCAGCCACCAGCGGCGCCGCGAGCGGATCGGCAGGGCCACCACGTTGTCGCCCGGCGCAGGTGCCGCCTGCGGTTCACGCGGCGGCAGCTGCGCCGACAGGCGTGCCCAGCCATCGGTGGGTACGCCGCGTTCGGTCGGCAGCGCGCGCAGCCAGGCCAGCAGATCGTGGTCGGAATCGTGGTCGTGTGTACTCATGTCATGTCTCCCAGCCGTGCGCGCAACAGGCCGCGCGCACGATGCAACTGTGCCTTGGAACTGCCGACGGCCATCTGCAGCTGTTCGGCGATTTCCTGGTGTTTCCAGCCTTCGATGTCGTGCAGTACCAGTACCGCACGTGCCCGTGGCGGCAGTGTCGACAGTGCCCGTTCGAGGTCGCGTTCGGTGCCGGCGCAACGATCGTGCACTGCCAGCTCCTGCAACCCTCCGTCCACTTCGTCGAGGCTGTCATGATCCTGCCCGCCCGCACGTCCGCGCAGCTCCATCAGTGCCGCGTTGACGCCCAGCCGGTGCAGCCAGGTCGACAGGCTGCTCTCGAAACGGAAGCCCGGCAGCGCCTTCCACGCCTGCAGGAACGCTTCCTGCAGCGCGTCCTCGGCGCGTGCCTGCTGGCCGCCACACAACCGCCACAGCACAGCGAATACACGGGGCGCGTGGCGCCGGTACAGCAGTTCATAGGCAGCGGTGTCACCGGCGGCCGCCGCCCGCACCAGGGCGGGTTCATCGACGGCGTCGTTGGCGGCAGGCGGCGCGGGCATGGTGGTGTCGAGCATATCGCTTGGATGCGGCGACCCGGGAAAAGGTTTAGAGCCGATCGATGATCGATGGCATGCAACCTTTTGGGTGGCTGCTGCATCCATGAAAGGTCCTTCGCGAAATTGCCGTCCAGGAGTCCTGCCATGTCCAGCCCATCCTGCGCCGCCCTGCTGGTGATCACCGCCTGTGTCCTGCTGCAGGCGCTGGGCCTGTCACTGCAGCTGCGTCCCGACAATGGCCGCGCCTGCCTGCAGCAGCACCGCCAGGAGCTGGTGTGCGTGGCCTGGAACCCGGCGGTCGAATCCCCCGCACGCGCCGGGTAACATCAGGGGCCGTTCCCGCCGCCTGTTTTCGCCCCATGATGTTGTCGCTGAAGGATCACCTGCCCGCCTGGACCCACCCGTGGTTGAACTACGCTGGCGTCGCCCTGCAGATCGTACTGGTGCTGCTGGTCGCATGGCTCCTGCGCGTGCTCGCCCGTCGACTGATCCGCCGCTTTGCCGAGCACTACACGCTGCCGCCGGAAATGGTGATGGGCGCGCGCCGGATCACCAGTTTCGTGGTCTATTTCAGTGCCCTGCTGTACATCCTCAGCCTGCTCGGCGCGAAGCCGTCGGTGCTGTGGACCGCGTTCACCGGCTTTGCAGCCGTGGGCGCGGTGGCCTTCTTCGCGGCGTGGAGCGTGCTGTCCAACATCTTCTGCACGCTGCTGATCTTCACCACCCGCCCGTTCCGCCTGCACGACTACATCGAGGTGCTGGAAAACGGCGAGAAGCCTGGCCTGAAGGGCCGGGTGATCGACGTGAACCTGATCTACACCACGCTGCAGGAAACCGGCGACGGCCACGAGGGCACGGTGCTGCAGCTGCCGAACAACCTGTTCTTCCAGCGCACGGTGCGCCGCTGGCGCGACCCGGCGCAGGCCCCCGGCGGCATCCAGGGCGACGGCTGAGGGTGGTTTTCGGCAGGGCTGCGCCCTGCACCCGCTATGAGCTGGAGCAACAGCACCAGCAACAGCAAAGGCGAAAACAAAAGCCGGCATTCCGTGGGTTGGCGGGATGGATCCGGTGGCGGGAGACGCCGTAAACCCGTCCATGGGGGCTTGGCCGCGGCATCCATGCCGCGGACACTCCCGCCACCGGACCCACCCCGCCTTCGACAGATTTCCGCGAGCTGTTGGAACGACGCATTGCCCTGGTGGGTGTCGACCTGGGTCGACACGGTAGATCCACGCCATGCGTGGATGACTCATTCGATATCTGACAGATGTGTCGACCAAAGTCGACGCCTACCAACAGCCGCGGAAATCTGTCAGAGGCGGGACGGTGTGGGTAGGCAGGACCGTTGGCGCCATGGATGGCGCCATCGAGCCCCCATGGGTGAGGGCGCTTTGCTTGCGAAGCACTGCTTCGCAAGCGCCCGAACGCCCAGCCGCCAGCGGCTGGGCCGGACCCCGGAGGGGGGTTTACGGCGTGTCCTGCCTACCCACACCGTCCCTCCTACCTACGGAATGCCCGCTTTTGACGTTGAAGTTGCCTTGGCTTGAAGGCTTCGGCAGGTGCAGGGCTGCAAGCCCTGCCGAACAACCTTTACCTCAACTGGCTGTCCTTGCTGCCACGCCGGTTGTAGCCGGCATGCGCCTGCGCTTCGTCGTCATGCGCCTGCTGGCACGCCACGCACAGCCGTACCCCGGGCACGGCCTGGCGCCGCGCCAACGGGATCGGCGCGTCGCATTCCTCACAATGTTCCAGACCAGGACCCTCGCGCAGCTGGCGCCGCGCGCGGGCGATCGCATCGTCGACGGTGGCGTCGATCTGGTCCTGGACCGCGCCGTCTCCCGCCCAACCGGTGGCCATGGCCATCCTCCGCAGGTGTGTCGCCTGATATGGGGACGATACGCCGCGCAGTAAACGGTAGCGCCGAGCCATGACCGGCGGGCCTTCAGCAAGCTGAGCAGAAGGCAGACGGGCCGGAGCAGGCCATTTGCGGCTTAATCCCCTCCGTCCCCTTTTTGGCTTACCAGACCAGGTCGTCCGGCACCTGGAACTGCGCGTAGTAGGCGTCGTCCTCGGCATTGCCGGTGGAGATCTCGGCGGTCGAGCCCGGCTGGCCGTGGTCGACGATGATCGCCTCCGGGGCGCGTTCACGCACTTTTTCGGCAGCGGCACGCGGCAGCAGGGCGTAACCGTCGCCGAGGGCAACGATGACCAGCACACCCACCGACAGCGCCTTGCGTAGCTTGGGGTCGATCAGCAGGGTGCGGATCGCCGCGCCATCGCTGAAACGGTACTCGTCGTCGCCCTTGTGGGGCACGGCATGGGCCGTGATGATCTGCCGGGCCTGGGCCTTCTGTTCAGCCTGCCTGGCCTGGGCATTGCGCTCGGCGGCCAGTGCGCGGTCGCGCTCGACCTTCTCGGCGCGGGCCCGTTCAGCCTCGCGCTGGACATCGGCCGAGGTCGATTCGGCCTTGCCCTGCCGGGCCTTGGCCTGCGCGCTCGCGGCAGCGCTGGCCTGCGACTTCTTGGCCAGGCCGGCCTTGAGCAATTGTTCCTGCAGCGCGTTGGGCTTTGCCATGGTCGATGCGTACCGCGTGTAATCTTGGATGCCCCATTCTACCGACGCCCCGCCGCCCCTGCATGGCAGTCCTGAAGTACCTCACCGGCTATCCCGAACCCCTGGTCGCCCAGGTCAGTGAACTACTGGCGCAGGGCAAGCTCGGCCCCTGGCTGCAGCAGCGCTATCCCGATCCGCACGAGGTGCGCAGCGACCGCCAGCTGTACGACTACACGCAGGAGCTGAAGGACCGCTACCTGCGCAAGTCGGTGCCGCTCAACAAGGTCTGCTACGACAACACGCTGGAAGTGATCAAGCATGCGCTGGGCACCCATACCGCCATCTCCCGCGTGCACGGCGGTCGCCTCAAGGCCAGCCGCGAGATCCGCATCGCCACCGTGTTCCGCCAGGCACCAGCGGCGTTCCTGCGCATGATCGTGGTGCATGAACTGGCCCACCTGAAGGAAGCCGATCACAACAAGGCCTTCTACCAGCTGTGCCAGCACATGGAGCCGGAGTACCTGCAGCTGGAGTTCGATACCCGCCTGTACCTGACCGAGCTGGCCAACCGCGGCCAGCGCTGACCGGCCGCAGCGGCTACACTGCGCGCCCCCTGCCTGACCTTTCCGCCATGGAACCGATCCGTCTCGACAAACGCCTGTCCGCCCTGCTCGGCATCCCGCGCGGCGAAGCGCGGCGCTACATCGAAGGCGGCTGGGTCACGGTCAATGGCGACGTGGTGGAACAGCCGCAGCGCCCGGTCGATGACAGCGCGGTGATCGTCGTGGCCGAGCAGGCCAGCGATGAAAAGGCCGAGCGGGTCAGCATGCTGCTGCACAAGCCGGCAGGCGTTGCCGCTGAAACCCTGTGTGCGCTGGTCAGCAGTGACAGCCGCAGCGAACTTGATGCCAGCGACATCCGTCCGCTTCAGCGTCACTTCCACGGCCTGCAGCTGGCCGCCTCGCTTCCGGCCAGCGACAGCGGCCTGGTGGTGGTCAGCCAGGACCCGGCCACGCTGGCCCATCTGCAGCGCAATCTGGGCCGCACCGAACAGGAATACCTGATCGAAGTGGCCGAAGGCGGTCCCGAGCGCGGCCCGTGGCTGATGGCGCGGCTGCAGCAGGAATCGGGCGGCGCCAAGGTCAGCTGGCAGAGCGAGCAGCGCCTGCGCTTCGCCGGCAAGGGCCTGACGGCCAAGGGCCTGCGCGTGGCGGTCACCGCTGCCGGCCTGCAGGTCGCGGCCGTGCGTCGGCTGCGGATTGGCCGCGTGGCACTGGGACCGCTGCCTGCGGGGCAGTGGCGTTACCTGGGCAGCGACGAGCGCTTCTGACCGCGAAGTCCCTGCCATCCACGCATGGCGTGGATCTACTGCAGCGGGTCTATTGGCTTTCATCCACGCACGGCGTGGATCTACCATCGGGGCATGAGCCTGCCCAAGCCCCTGTGGCGACGCCTGCTGCGCGTCGCTGCGATCATTCTCGCCGCGCTGTTGCTGCTGGTCCTGTCCGGGCTGCTGCTGGCCGACCACCTCACCCCGCAGGCACAGGGCGCACCTTCGCATGTGCTGCCACTGCAGCCGGCGCAGACCCGCATCGACCAGCAGATCGTGCCGCTGCAGGACGCACGCCCCGGGCAGTCCGGCGTGGCGTTCCTCAGTGATGGCATGGATGCCTTCGCCGCGCGCGCGATGATCACCGCGCACGCAGGCCGCAGCCTGGACCTGCAGTACTACATCTGGCACGACGACCTGATCGGCCATCTGATGGCCAAGGCGCTGTACGACGCCGCCGAGCGCGGCGTGCGCGTGCGCATCCTGCTTGACGACATGAACGCCAAGGACAAGGACGCGTTGATGATGGCACTCGATGCGCATCCGAACATCGAGATCCGCCTGTACAACCCGTTCCGCAACCGCAGCGGCATCGCGCGCACGCTGGAGCTGGTGCAACGCGCTTTCAGCGTCAACCACCGCATGCACAACAAGAGCTGGATCGCCGACGGCCGCATCGCGATCGTCGGTGGCCGCAACATCGGCGAGGAATACTTCAGCGCGCGCGACGATGTGAACTTCCAGGACCTGGACCTGGTGGTGGCCGGCCCCGCCGTGCAGCAGGCCAACCAGATCTTCGACGACTACTGGAACAGCAGCACGGCGATCCCGATTTCCGCACTGGCCTCGTATACCGATGCACAGTTGCAGCAGCTGGTACGGCAGTCGGACCTGGATGCCATGCATGCCAAGGCACAGCCCTACCTGCAACGCGTGGCCGAGTCGCGCGCGCTGCAGCGGCCCAGCCCGGAACCGCTGCACTGGAGCGCGAACGTGCGCATCGCTTCCGATCCGCCGATGAAGCACCGCGATGACGATCGCCGCGGCTGGCTGGTCAGCCGTCTCAGCGACGAGTTGCGCAGCACGCGGCGCAGTGCGCTGTTGATCTCGCCCTACTTCGTGCCCGGCAACGATGGGGTCGAGGCGCTGTCGGCGCTGGCCGCACGCGGCGCGCAGGTGGGCGTGGTGACCAACTCACTGGCCGCCAACGATGTGGCAGCGGTACACGGCGGCTACATGGGCTACCGGGTGCCGCTGCTGAGGGCCGGCGTGCAGCTGTACGAACTGAAGGCACACGGCCAGCTGGATGCCAGCCTGTTCGGCAGCAGCGGCGCCAGCCTGCACACCAAGGCATTCGTGGTCGATGACCGCCGCGGTTTCGTCGGTTCGTTCAACCTCGACCCGCGTTCGGCCTACCTCAATACCGAAATGGGCGTGCTGTTCGATGACCCGGCGCTCGGTGCACAGCTGCGCGACGAGTACCTGCGCCTGGCCGGCCCGGAGCACAGCTGGTGGCTGGCGCTGGGGCGCGATGATGACCTGCGCTGGCTGGAGCGGCAGCCACCGCCGCACTGGGTGGAGGCCGAACCCGGTGCCAGCCTGGGCAAGCGCTGGACCGCGCGGGTGATCAGCTGGCTGCCGGTGGAATCGCAGCTGTAGCGCTCAGGGCGCAGGACCCGCCTCTTCCTGTCCGGCGTCATCCCGTGTTTCCACGCTGCGCCCATGCAGGCGCCGCCAGATCCAGCGCAGCGCATGCGGCGGCGCCGAAGGCAACTGTTCAAGCAGGGCCAGCATGCGGCTCTGGCTGGCATGTCCGTGCCGGCAAAGCAGGCTGGCCGCTGCGGCCGCGCTGGCCAGGCGCAGGCTGTCGGCCAGCGGGCCATCCGCCTCGGGCGCCAGCGCCTGGTGCACCGGCTCTGGCAGCTCCCAGGCCGCAGCCACGCGTTGCGCCAACGGCAGTGACCACTGCTGGAGCAGCTGCAGCGCCAGCGCCGGCTCCACCGTTTCATCGCGTGCCTGCGCTTCCTGCAGCAGCTGGCGCATCACCAGCGCGGCCCCCAGCCCCTGTACCAGGCCCAGCCACTGGGCGGCGAAGGCATCGCCGAAAGTGACCGTGCGCGCGTGGTCAGCGGCTGCGCGCGAGGCCAGCAGTGCGTGCTCCCAGATGATCGTGCTGAACTGCGGAAACACCTCGCACTGCACCTGCATCACCGGCTGCACCAGAACTGCGCTGATGATCTGTCGCACGCCTTCGGTACCGACCAGCGTCACCGCCCGCTGCAGGCTTTCCACCGGGCGCTCGTGCACCTTGTAGGCCGGGCTGTTGGCGATGCGCAGCAGGTTGCCGGTCAGCACCGGGTCCTGGCCGATGATCGCCGCCATCACCCGCGCCGACGCAGCATCGTCGTTGACCGTCTGGATCAGCTGCGGCAGCAGTTGCGGGCGGCGCGGCAGCTGACGGGCCGCCCAGTCCCGGTCCTGCAGCGCGCGCGCCACCGCCTCGCCCAACCCCGCGGCCTGCACCGCCGTGGATTCACCGGCCAGGCGCGGGTACAGGGCCAGTGCATGCAGGCCACGCTGCAGATGTGCAGCGATCTCGGCCGAGGGCAGAGCCTCGCCCTGCAGGCTGGCCGCAGCCGCCGCCACCGCCTGCCGCGACGCCGCCGCCAACCGGGACGGTGCCGTCCCGGTCGAGCGCGCCAGCCAGCCACGCAGTGATCGCCACCAGGCCGGCGTCATCGCCGCCCGCCCTGTCGTTGTGGTGCCCTTGCCGTCACTGACCGCCCTGCCTCTTCACGCGAATCCGGCCACCCGCCGTCGTCGCAGCATCGGCCGAACTTTCATCTTCTTTAACCGGAAGGCCACCGATGTCGACGGCACCGGCCGGGGGAATGGACTAGAATGGCGCCGCGCGACCCGTCCCCCTGCACCGACGACGTCGCTTTTTTTGTTTTGGGACCCTACCGTTCACTGGCCGTTCGCTGCAGTTCGCCGCTGATCGCGCCATCGGAGACGCCATGCTATTCGAAACCCTCGCCACCACCGGCCACGAACAGGTGGTGTTCTGCCACAACCACGACGCCGGCCTGAAGGCGATCATCGCCATCCACAACACCACCCTCGGCCCGGCCCTGGGTGGCGTGCGCATGCGCCCCTACGCCAGCACCGACGAGGCGCTGGCCGATGCGCTGCGGCTGAGCCGGACGATGACCTACAAGAATGCACTGGCCGGCCTCAACGTGGGTGGCGGCAAGGCGGTGATCATCGGCGACCCCAAAGTGGACAAGACCGAGGTGCTGTTCCGTGCCTTCGGCCGCTATGTCGATTCGCTGGGCGGGCGCTACATCACCGCCGAGGACGTCGGAACCGACGTCAACGACATGGAGAACATCTACCTGGAAAGCCAGTTCGTGACCGGCGTGCACCAGGTCCATGGTGGCTCCGGCGATCCCGCCCCGTTCACCGCCTACGGTGCGCTGCAGGCACTGATGGCGTCGATGCGTTTCAAGTTCGGCCATGAGGAAGTGGGCAAGACCAGCATCGCCGTGCAGGGCCTGGGCCACATCGGCATGGAACTGGTGAAACTGCTGCGCGACCGCGGTGCCAAGCTGTACGTCACCGACCTGGACAGCGCGCTGGTTGATCGCGCGGTCAGCGATTTCGGCGCCGAAGCGGTCAAACCGGATGAGATCCACGAGGTGAACGCCGACGTGTTCGCACCGTGCGCGCTGGAAGGTGCGATCAACGCCGACACGCTGCCGCGGATCAAGGCGAAGATCATCTGCGGCACCGCCAACAACCAGCTGTCGAGCCTGGAAATCGGCGACGAGCTGCATGCGCGCGGCATCCTGTATGCGCCGGACTATGCAGTCAACGCCGGTGGCGTGATGAACGTGTCGCTGGAGATCGACGGTTACAACCGCGAACGCGCAATGCGCCTGATCCGCAGCATCTACCACAACCTCACCCGCATCTTCGAACTGTCTCAGCGCGAGAACATCGCGCCGCAGCGTGCCGCCGACCGCATCGCCGAAAGCCGCATCCTGTCGATCGGCAAGCTGAAGATGCCGCTGGGCCGCAGCACCCCGCGCCTGGGCAACCTGCGCGGCGGTTGAACCTGCCGATGTCGCGCCGGGCATGACCCGGCGCGAGCCGTCCTTCAGAAGCCGGTGCTGTAGCGCAAGGCGGCCTGCCGCGCACCTTCGCCACCAACGCGCTGGTCGAAGCCCAGGCTCAGGCGCCCATTGCGGCCCCACCACGATTCCAGCGCCACGCCGATCAGCGCACTGCCGCGCGGCGCGTTCCAGCCCGCCAACGGCGCCCAGGCATCCACGCCGACGAAGCTGGCCTGCCAGTCCGCATCCGCACCATCAAGCCGTTGCTGCCATTCGGCATGCCCACGCAGCGTCCAACGCCCCCAGCCGCGCTCGCCGCGGATACCGGCCAGCATCTGGCTGCGCTGCACGCGGTTGGCATCGCCCCGCAGGCCGAAACCAAAGCCGCCGAGTTCATTGAAGGCGTCGGTCTCCACACGCGTGGTGCTGGCGCCGACGTAGGGCGTCATCGATGCGCCCGCACGCCCCAGCCGGTACCCGCCCTCCACGCTGGCACTGCTGAAACGGCCGCCGTACCGCGCGGAGACGCCATAGGCACCCGCACCGAGCAGCAGCTGACGATCCAGCGCGCGGGTGAACTGACCGCTGCCCACCTGGGCCAACGCATAGCCACGCCCCAGATTCCAGCCGGCGTACAGCTGCGCCTGCGCCTGGCGATCACGCCCACGATCGCCGCCGAAACTGCTGCCACCAGTGCTGCGGGTCTCACCAAACGCCACGCCCATCAGGCCGTTGCTGCCCAGTGGCAGATCCTGGCCGGCCATCCAGCCCCGGCTGTCGGCAGCGTTGCCGGCAAAGCTGCCCTGCCCCGCCTCACCCAGCGCGCTCTGCCAGCTCCCGCGCAGGCGCGGTGCGGCCTGTACACGATCAAAGCGCTCGGCGATCGCACGCCGCGACATGTCGATACTGTCGAAGGTCGCTGCTTCGGCTCGCGCATGCGCTTGACCGGACAGGCTCTGCAGGCTGGCGGCCAGGCCCTGCGGGCCACCGCCGGTCCACTGCAGGGCACCGGCCGCTGCACCAAAGGCCGATCCCTGCAGGCCTGTGTTTTTGTCCAGCGCTGCGAATGCACCTTCCAGGCGCTGTGCTGCCGCCTGGGCGGACGCCCCCAGCCCGCTGGCCGCTGCGGTGACGCTGACCTGGGTCAGGTTCAACCACGCGTTGTTGCTGTCATAGCCATAACTGCTCTGCAGCAATGACAGCCCCTGCAGGCCACTGGAGGTAGCCGGCGTACTGAAGGTGCCGCTGAGTCCGCCTGCCGCATGGATCAGGTCCTGCCGGCTGCCGTTCTGTGGCACGTAGCCGGAAACGAAGCCATGCACGCGCACACCACCGTCGATCGCGGCATTGCCGGTGACCTGCAACGCATTGGCGCCCAGTGCGATCATCAACTGTGCGCCGGCCTGCTGGGTGTAGTTGCCCTCGATGGTGCCGGTGGTGTTGCCGGTGGTGAGGAATACGCTGCTGCCGTTGACCACATTGCCGATCACGCGGGGCGTGCCGCCATTGAACTGCAGGCCGGTCGAATCCGGATCGGACTGGCCGAGGATGGTCACGTTGGAACGGATCACGCCACCGTTCTGCAGCGACAGGATGCCGCGTTCGATGCGGGTTGCACCGGTGTAGCTGTTGTTGCCGGCCAGCACCAGGGTGCCCCCGCCCTGCTTGACCAGCCCGCCGCTGCCGACGATATCGTTGCGCCACGCCGAGCCGGTCGAGGCCAGATCCACGTTGGCGACCACATCACCCCAGTCGAAACGACCCGGACCGTTGATCGCACGACCGATGTCGAGCAGGCCGTAGCCGAACACCGGATCCACGCCCGGCGCACCGATGTCCTTGGCGGTACCCAGCAGGGTCTGCCGCACCAGATCGTTGCTGAAGTACGGGAAGCGCT
The DNA here is from genome assembly GCF_036320025.1 of Stenotrophomonas sp. SMYL86. Taxonomy (NCBI): domain Bacteria; kingdom Pseudomonadati; phylum Pseudomonadota; class Gammaproteobacteria; order Lysobacterales; family Lysobacteraceae; genus Stenotrophomonas; species Stenotrophomonas sp. SMYL86. The sequence goes on along the minus strand of NZ_JAWIRU010000005.1, from coordinate 139,778 downwards.
CCCAGACCAACGCCGCCGCACCGGAAATCAAGGGCGCCGCGAATGACGTGCCGTAGTTCCAGTAGTAGCTGCCACCGTTGGCATCGGGGTAGACCGCGCTGCCGGGCGCCGCCAGGCAGTAGCGGGCCGCCTGGCCACAGGCATTGGCATAGCTGGCCAGCGTACCGGGCGCATACGGATCCACGGCGGTGGCCACCAGCCAGCCGCGCTCCAGGTCGGCAGCCGGCAGCGTGCCGGCCACGCCCTGCTGGCTGGGCAGTGCGGCCAGGCTGCTCGGCTCGCTGCGGCCATCATTGCCCGCGGCGAACACCACCAGCCCGCCATGGTTGATCACGAAGGGGCGATATTCGGCGGCCACCTGCGCGGTGGTCGGTAGATCGGTCCAGTACAGGCCGCCCCACGAATTGTTCATCACCTTCACGTTGTAGCTGATCAGGTCCTGGTGGACCTGGGCCACGCCCAGCGGGCCGCTGAAGGAATTGCCCTTGCCGCTGCCGTCATCGACGGGCGGCTTGTCGGCAATGATCCGTGCCGACACGATCTGCGCCTTTGGCGCGATGCCACCCGGCCAGGAACCCGTTGCCGCGCCGGCGGCGAGGCTGGCCACGGCGGTGCCGTGGCCGACCACATCATCGACACCCAGATTGTTCCTGGCCGGATCGATGTAGTTGAGGTTGGCCAGCACCCGGCCATTCAACGCCACCGCATTGCGCTGCACGCCGGAGTCGACGATGCCGATGCGCACGTTCTGGCCGGTCAGGCCGGCAGCCTGTGCGGCGCGCGCATTGGTGACTGACAGATGCGCGTCGAAGGCCGGCTCCTGCGGTTTGACCGGGGGCGGCGTCGTCGGTGGCGGGGTAGTCGGTGGCGGTGGCGGCGGCGGGGTATCGATGCGCACGTTGCCGCCCCCGCCACCTCCACCACAGGCCGTCAGCGCTACCGCCAGCGCGGTTCCCAGGACAGACCTCACCATCATCGTGCGTTCCATCGATTCCTTCCCATGAACGTTGTCCTGCCTTCATCCCGGCAGGCGTGCGGCCGCGCCCAGCGGCGGCCCTCCCCGACCCTCTATACTTGGGTCGACCCCCACGCAGTCTGCCGGGAAACCGGGGCACATCCAACGGCCCCCGGTCTCCTTTCCGAACATTGCTTACGCATCAACGAGATTGCCATGTCCAACATCGTCATCGCCGCCGCCAAGCGCACCGCCATCGGCTCCTTCCTCGGCCAGTTCAACGGCGTGCCGACCCCGACCCTCGGCGCCGCCGCCATCGCAGCCGCCCTGGAACAGTCGGGCATCCCGGCCAGCGACGTTTCCGAAGTCCTCATGGGCTGCGTGCTGCCGGCCAACCTCGGCCAGGCGCCCGCCCGCCAGGCGGCGATCGCTGCCGGCATCCCGCTGTCGACCGGTGCCACCACGCTGAACAAGGTGTGCGGCTCGGGCATGAAGACCATCATGCTCGGTCATGACCTGATCAAGGCCGGTTCGGCCAGCATCGTTGTCGCCGGCGGCATGGAATCGATGTCCAACGCGCCGCACATGCTGCCGAACTCGCGCACCGGCAACCGCTTCGGCAACTTCCAGGCGGTCGATCACATGGCCCACGATGGCCTGGTCAACGCTTATGACGGCAAGGCGATGGGTGAATTCGCCGAATGCGCCGTGGACAAATACCAGTTCAGCCGCGAAGAGCAGGACGCCTACGCCATCGAATCGGTCAAGCGCGCGCAGGCGGCGCAGGCCAACGGTGCGTTCGCCGATGAAATCGTCGCGGTGAAGGTCGCCACCCGCAAGGGCGAGGTCGAGGTCACCACCGACGAGCAGCCGGGCCGCTCGGACATCGCCAAGATCCCGACCCTGCGCCCGGCCTTCAAGAAGGACGGCAGCGTCACCGCCGCCAGTTCCTCCAGCATCTCCGACGGCGCTGCTGCAGTGGTCCTGCTGACCGAGGAAGATGCAGCCGCTCGCGGCATCACCCCGCTGGCCCGCATCGTCGGCCACGCGACCCATTCGCAGGAACCGGAGTGGTTCACCACCGCCCCGATCGGCGCGCTGCACAAACTGCTGGACAAGACCGGCTGGTCGCTGGACCAGGTCGATCTGTTCGAGATCAATGAAGCCTTCGCCGTGGTGGCGATGGCGCCGATGCGCGAACTGGGCATTCCGCACGACAAGCTCAACGTGAATGGTGGCGCCTGCGCGCTGGGCCATCCGATCGGTGCCTCCGGTGCACGCCTGGTGGTGACCTTGGTCAACGCCCTGCGCACGCGCGGTGGCAAGCGCGGCATTGCCACCCTGTGCATCGGCGGCGGCGAAGCAACGGCTATCGCCATCGAATTGATTTAAATGGGTTTAACGATGATTTCGCAAAAATGAATGCGGGATCGCTTGACACCCAATCTTGGCTTGTCATCATGTTGTCGGCGCGCAGCATGCGCGTTGCCTAATTCTAACGACGAGGATTCACACAATGAGCATCAACAAGCTGCTGGTCGCGATGTCCCTGGCTCTGGCCCTGGCCGCCTGCTCGAAGCAGGAAGCTGCCCAGGACGCCGCTGCTTCGGCCAACGAAGCCGCCACCGAAGCCCAGGCTGCTGCCGACCAGGCCGCCGCTGCTGGCGCCCAGACCGCCGACGCTGCCCAGCAGGCCGCTGACACCGCCGCCACCGCTGCTGACGCTTCGGTTGACGCTGCTGCCCAGGCTGGCGCTGCTGCCACCGACGCCGCTGCCGGCGCCGCTGCTGACGCTGCCAAGGCTGCTGAAGGCACCGCTGAGAAGGCCAAGGACGCTGCTGAAGAAGCCAAGAAGTAATAACTTCTTTCTTCACGCTGTTCTGGAAAAGCCGCTGGTTCGCCAGCGGCTTTTCCTTTTTTCGAATGCGCACGACTGAGCCGCTGCATCGCGACCCCGTCTTCACAACGGCATGAATAGGCTGGCGTCCCCATCCATTGCAGTACCGGAGACCGCCATGAAGATTCGTCCGATCACCACCACCCTGCTGGCCGCCTCCCTGCTGCTGGCCCTGGCCGCCTGCAAGGGCCCGGAAGCCGAACAGGCCAAGCAGGACGCACAGCAGGCTGCCGACAGCGCAGGCGCTGCCGCCCGTGACGCCGTGGACAAGGCCGCCGAAGCCACCCGCGACGCCGCCGACAAGACCGCTGCCGCGTCCGAGCAGGCCGCCGCCGATACCCAGCAGGCGCTGGACAAGGCTGCAGACGCCACCGCCAACGCCGCCGACAAGGCCAAGGACGCCGCAACCGATGCCGCCGCACATGCCAGCGACGCCACTGCGAACGCCGCACAGAAGGTCGCCGACAAGGCCCGCGATGTCGCCAATGACGCCAAGGCCAACGCCGCCAAGGAAGAAGCCAAGCACTAACGGTTCGTTCGCCGGGCATGGCCCGGCGCTACCGACCAGCCGAGCATCGGCTCGGCTGCACAGGAAAAGCCGCGGCACTGCCGCGGCTTTTCTGCTTTTCGCTCTCTGCTCTTTCTGTTGATTCCGTGGTGGACGCGTACGGAAAGTGTCCACGGACGCGCGGGTAGGTTGCGCAGGGGCGTAAGCGCCATGGATGGCGCGCCCGAGCTTACATGGACGTACTTGCAGCGCCCCCTGCGCGATCTACCCGCGCGGCCCACCCATCAGTATCAGCGCCCACCACGAGGGGCTCCGCCGTTGGCCGCCTCCTACGGCAGCGCGCGCGCCAGCATCGCCGTCAGCTCCACCCCCGCCGGCAGCGTCCCGAACGCCAGCCCGTGCTCCCCTTCCAGCCGGCTACGCACGAATGCCTCCGCCATCGGGCTGCGCGCACGCAGCAGCAGCGCCGCCTGCAGCAGCAGCGCAGTGCGCTCGCAGAACAGCCGCGCCTGCGCTTCCTCCGGTGGCGGTGCCGCTGCCCAACGCTGCAATGCCGCTGCATAGCGCCCATCACGGTCAGCCACCGATGCCAGCTCACCGCGCAGCGCCGCCATCGCCTCCGGTTCACGCGCCAGCGCACGCAGCACATCCAGGCACTGGATGTTGCCGCTGCCCTCCCAGATCGAATTCAACGGTGCCTGCCGGTACAGGCGCGGCAGCATCGACTCCTCCACGTAGCCCGCACCGCCCAGGCATTCCTGCGCTTCATTGACGAAGGCCGGCGCGCGCTTGCACAGCCAGTACTTGCCCAGCGCCGTCCCCAACCGCGCCATCGCGGCTTCATTGGCATCCACACCAGCGCGATCCACCGCGCGTGCGATCCGCATCGCCAACACCGTGGCCGCTTCCGACTCCAGCGCCAGATCAGCCAGCACGTTGGTCATCAGCGGGTGCTCGACCAGCAGCTTGCCGAAGGTACGTCGATGACGTGCGTGGTGCAGCGCCTGCGCCAGGGCCATGCGCATCTCCGCCGCTGCACCCAGCATGCAGTCCAGGCGGGTCATCATCACCATGCCGATGATGGTGGCCACGCCGCGCCCCTCTTCGCCCACGCGCCATACCTGTGCGCCGCAGAACTCGACCTCACTGGAAGCGTTGGCCCAATCGCCGAGCTTGTCCTTCAGCCGCATCAACCGGAACGCATTGCGGTCACCATCGGCCAGCCGGCGCGGCATCAGCAGGCAGGTCAGGCCTCCCGGCGCCTGCGCCAGCACCAGGAAGCCATCGCACATCGGTGCGGAAAAGAACCACTTGTGGCCGACCAGACGGTAACGCTCGCCATCGATCGGTTCGGCGCGCGTACTGTTGGCACGGACATCCGAGCCGCCCTGCTTCTCGGTCATGCCCATGCCCAGGGTGATGCCGGCCTTGTCCGCCACCGGCACGTCGCGCGGGTCATAGACCGGCGCAGCGGCCTTGCGCGCCCACTCGGCCAGATGCGGCTGCGAATGCAGTACCGCCACTGCCGCATGGGTCATGGTCAACGGGCAGCTGGTGCCCGCCTCGGCCTGGTGATGCAGGTAGCTCAACACCGCTCGTGCCACGTGCGCGCCGGGCTGCGGCTCATGCCAGGACAATCCAGCGACGCCGTGCGATTTTGCCGTGTCCATCAACTGGTGATAGGCCGGATGGAACTCCACGGTGTCGATGCGATGGCCCTGTGCATCATGCGTGCGCAGCCGCGGACGATCACGGTTGGCATCGAAGCCCAGCCGGTACAGTTCATCACCGGCGAGTGCACCATAGACACCCAGTCGCGGCGCGAAGCTGGCGGCGCCTTCGCGCTGTACGGCCTCCATCAGCGCCACGTCGTCAGTCCACAACTGTCGCCCTGCGAACGGCGGCGGCTGGTTCAACACCACATGGGTTTCATACGGTGCGTTGCTGCTGAAGCTGGGTCCACTCATCCGGTCCATCCTGGCGGCAAGAGGTCTGCGGCCCGATTGTGCCGCATCGCCTGCCAAGCCCGTGTTCAGGCCGGTTCTCACCCTCTGCACGAGACGCAGGCCACAGTGACCGCATGGCAGGCAACGACGATCTGGTGGTGCTGCGCCCGGAGGGGCTGTACTGCGCCGCCGGCGATTTCCATATCGACCCGTGGCGACCGGTAGCGCGCGCGGTCATCACCCATGGCCACGGCGACCATGCCCGCCCGGGCATGAGGGAGTACCACTGCAGCGAAGGCAGCCTGCCGATCCTGCGCTGGCGCCTGGGTGACGTGCCGGTGCAGGCGCATGCCGAGGGTGTGCCGTTCCGCCTCGGGCAGGTGCAGGTATCGCTGCATCCGGCCGGCCACGTACTCGGTTCGTCACAGGTACGCATCGACGACGGGCAGCAGGTATGGGTAGCCTCCGGCGACTACAAGCGACAGCCTGATCCGACCTGCACACCGTTCGAAGTGGTGCCCTGCGATACCTTCATCACTGAAGCTACGTTCGCACTGCCGATCTACCGCTGGCCGGACACGCCGGCGGTGGCTGCAGAGATCCTGGCGTGGCGCCGCGAATGCGAACAACGTGGCGAAGCCGCGATCCTGCTGTGCTACGCATTGGGCAAGGCACAGCGGGTGCTGGCCGAGCTGCTGCCGCTGGACGATCGACCAGCCTGGCTGCACGGCGCCATCGCCAATGGCGTGGCGGTGTACCGGCAGGCCGGGGTGCCGATGCTGGAGACGCTCACCGTGGCCGAGCAGGGCCGCCAGCCTGATGCCGCCGGCCAGCTGATCCTCGCGCCGCCGTCGGCTGCGGGCACGCCCTGGATGCGCCGCTTCGGCCGCCACCAGCTGGGCTTCGCATCCGGCTGGATGCAGCTGCGCGGCAATCGGCGGCGCCGCAATGTCGATCGCGGTTTCGTCATTTCCGATCACGCCGATTGGCCAGCACTGCTGCAGACCATCGAACAGACAGGCGCGCAGCGGGTGATCGCTACCCATGGCAATACCGATGCGTTGATTCCGTTCCTGCGCGAACGCGGCGTGGCTGCCGAAGCCTTCCGCACCGATTTCGGGAGCGAGGAATGAAGGCCTTCGCTGCGCTCTACCAGCGCCTGGACCGCAGCACGGCTACGCTGGACAAGCGTGCAGCCCTGGTCGACTACTTCCGCCAGGCGCGCGCGCACGATGCGGCATGGGCGATGTACCTGCTCAGCGGTGGCAAGGTGGGCGGCGCACGCCGGAAGATCGCCGCCAGCGGCGAACTGCGCGGCTGGATTGCCGAAGAATCCGGCTTGCCCCCCTGGTTGGTGGAAGACAGCTATGCGCAGGTGGGTGACCTGGCCGAAACGCTGACCCTGCTGCTGGATGATCCATCGCAGCCAGCCGCCGACCGCCCGTTGGCTGATTGGATCGAACAGCATCTGCTGGCCGTGGCCAACCAACCCGAGGCAGTACGCCGCGCTGCGGTCGTCGCCGGGTGGCGGCAGCTGTGCAGCAGCGAACGCCTGGTGTTCAACAAGCTGCTGACCGGCGCCCTGCGCGTTGGCGTTTCGCAGCGACTGGTACAGCAGGCACTGGCGGAATGGTCCGGCCTGGACATCGCACGCATCGCCCAGCGCATGCTCGGCGAGTGGGTCCCCTCGCCCGGGCTGCTGGCTCAACTGCTGTCACCGGACGAGCTGCCGTCCGACCGCCAGCAGCCCTACCCCTTCTTCCTCGCCTCCCCTCTGGAAGGCGATCCTGCCGAACGCCTCGGCGCGATCGACGACTGGCTGCTGGAATGGAAATGGGATGGCATACGCCTGCAGCTGCTGCGCCGGCGTGGCGAAGTCGCGCTGTGGTCCCGTGGCGAGGAACGACTGGATGGCCGCTTCCCCGAGATCGAGCACGCCGCGATGGCGTTGCCGGAGGGCTGCGTGCTGGACGGAGAGCTGCTGGCCTGGGACGAGACCGCCAACCTGCCGCGCGCATTCACCGCCCTGCAGACCCGCATCCAGCGTCGCAAGCCAGGAGCAGCGACTCTGCGCAACACGCCGGTACGCGTGCTCGCCTATGACCTGCTGGAGCACGATGGCGCGGATCTGCGTGAGCTGCCGTTGCAGGAACGGCGTACGCGGCTTGCCGCGGTCATCGGCGCATTGGACGATGTGCGGATCCAGCTGTCGCCCGACGTTGCCGCCGTCGACTGGGCGCAGGCGGCGGCGATGCGCGATGTGGCACGCGAACGTGGCGTGGAAGGGCTGATGCTGAAACGACGCGGCTCGCCCTACCTGGCTGGGCGACGCCGCGGTGACTGGTGGAAATGGAAGGTCGATCCGCTCACCATCGATGCGGTGCTCCTGTACGCACAGGCTGGCCATGGGCGGCGCAGCACGCTGTACACCGACTACACCTTCGGCGTCTGGGACGGCGACACGCTGGTGCCGGTGGCCAAGGCGTATTCGGGCTTGGACGACAAGGAGATCCTCGCGCTTGACCGCTGGATCCGCGCCAACACCCGCGAGCGTTTCGGGCCGGTGCGCAGCGTACGCGCCGAACAGGTGTTCGAGCTGGGTTTCGAAGCGGTCAACCGCAGCAGCCGGCACAAATCGGGGATCGCCGTGCGCTTTCCGCGCATCCTGCGCTGGCGCCACGACAAGCCTGCCAGCGAGGCCGATCAGCTGGCCAGCCTGCAGGCGCTGGCGCGATGACCCGCAGCCAGGCACTGCGCCGGCTGGAAGACTGGTTCGCGGCACGCGGCTGGCGCTCACTGCCCTTCCAGCGCGCGATGTGGCGCCACTACCTGGCCGGCGAATCCGGGTTGCTGCATACGCCCACGGGCAGCGGCAAGACGCTGGCGATGTTCGGCGGGCCGTTGCTGCAGGCGCTGATCGATCCACCGCCCTCGCCACGCCGCGCCAGTGCGGTGCGCCCATTGCAGGTGCTGTGGGTAACGCCCTTGCGCGCGTTGGCCAGTGATACCGCACGCGCGCTCCAGGCCGTCGTCGACGGCTTGGGACTGGGATGGCGTGTCGGGCTGCGCAGCGGTGACGCCAGCAACCGCGAGCGGCGCCAGGCCCGCGAAGGCCGCATCGACGTACTGGTCACCACGCCCGAATCACTGGCGCTGCTGCTGAGCTATCCGGATACGTTGCCGCGCATGCGCCAGCTGCGCTGCGTGGTGGTGGACGAATGGCATGAGCTGCTGGGCAACAAGCGCGGTGTGCTGCTGCAGTTGAACCTGGCGGTGTTGCGCGAAGCTGCGCCTGCAGTGCAGCTGTGGGGGCTTTCGGCCACGCTGGGCAACCTGGATGAGGCGCGCGACGTGCTGCTGCCCGGACAGCCCGACGCGCCGATCGTGCAGGGCGTGCGCCCGCGCGCGATCAGCGTGCGCAGCCTGCTGCCGGAACCCGGCGAACGTTTTCCGTGGGCCGGGCATCTGGGCCTGGCGCAGCTGCCGCGGGTGCTGGACGCGTTGATGCGGGCACGCAGCAGCCTGTTGTTCACCAACACCCGTGCGCAGGCAGAACTGTGGCATCAGGCGCTGGCCGCGGTCTGGCCGGAAGCCCCGGACACGCTTGCGCTGCACCACGGCTCGCTGGATCCAGCGCTGCGCCAGCAGGTCGAGGATGGCCTGCGCGCGGGCGCGCTGCGCTGCGTGGTTGCCACCTCCAGCCTCGACCTCGGCGTGGACTTCCCCGAGGTTGAGCAGGTACTGCAGCTGGGCAGCCCGAAGGGCGTGGCCCGCCTGCGCCAACGCGCGGGACGTGCGCGTCACCGCCCGGGTGCCAGCGGTTCCATCCTGTGCGTGCCCAGCCATGCACTGGAGCTGGCCGAATACGCCGCGGTGCGCCGTGCATTGGCCCAAGGCGTGGTCGAAGCGCGCAGGCCGCCGACGCTGTCGCTGGATGTGCTGGCCCAGCATGCGATCAGCCGCGCGCTGGCCGGTGGCTTCGACAGCGATGCGCTGCTGGCGCAGGTACGGCGTACCCATGCCTTCGCATCTCTCGGCGACGACGCATGGCAGGCCGTGCTGACGTTCATCGTGCAGGGTGGCCAGGCCCTGGCCCAGTACCCCGATTTCCACAAGGTCGTGCGTGATGCCGACGGCTACTACCGGATGCACGATCGCCGCCAGGTACTGCGCCATCGGCTGTCGATCGGCACCATCAGCAGCGATGGCAGCGTGCGCGTGCAGTTCCTGCGCGGTGGTGGCCTGGGTGCCGTGGAGGAACAGTTCGCCAGCCGCCTGCGTCGCGGCGACCGTTTCCAGTTCGCCGGGCGCCTGCTGGAACTGGTGCAGCTGCGCGACATGACCGCCTTCGTGCGGCTGGCACGAGGGCGCGGTGATGGTGTGGTGCCGCGCTGGCAGGGAGGCCAGTTGCCACTGTCGATGCCGCTCGGCCGCGAGCTGGAGTGGGTACTGTCCGGCGCCGACGACAGTGCCGAATCACGCTGGTTGTCCTCCTTGCTGGCACTGCAGCGGCAGTTGTCGGCGCTTCCCGGTCCAGAGCATCTGCTGGTGGAAGAGGTGCGGCGCCGCGACGGCCAGTTCCTGTTCGTCTACCCTTTTGCCGGCCGTCACGTGCACGAGGCGCTGGCCGCCTTGCTGGCACTGCGCTGTACCCGCCGGCAGCGCAACAGCATCGGCTACGCGGTGAACGATCATGGCCTGGTGCTGGCACCGGCGCAGGCGATCGAACTGGATGCGGCGCAATGGCGAGCATTGTTCACCCCCGATCAGCTGCTGGACGATCTGCGTGCCGCGGTGAACCTGGGCGAGCTGGCGCGCCGCCAGTTCCGTGGCATCGCACGCGTAGCGGGCCTGCTGGTCCCCAGCCTGCCCGGCGGTATGCCGCGATCGCTGCGCCAGCTGCAGGCCTCGGCAGGTCTGCTCTACGACGTACTGCGCGAGCATGACCCCGGCCACCTGCTATTGGCATTGGCCGAACGCGAAGTGCTGCACGACAGCCTGGATCTGCCGGGACTACAGCAGGTCGTGGCAAGGATCGGCATGCAGATCCTCTCCGTGCAGCACCCGACATCACTCACGCCACTGGGCTTCCCGTTATGGGCTGAACGCCAGCGCGGGCAGTTCAGCAACGAGGACTGGCGCACCCGCGTGCAACGCGCGGCCCAGCAGCTGGAGCGCCGCCATGGCCGATGAACTGCCGCTGCTGCGCGCCGGCGAATCGCTGATTCTGCTTGGCGCGCGTGCGCTGTACTGGCCCGCGCGGCAGGCGCTGTTGATCGCCGACCTGCACCTGGGCAAGGCCGATGTATTCCGCCGCGCCGGCATCGCATTGCCCAGCGGCGGCACCGGCGAAGACCTGCAACGCCTGCAGGGGCTGCTGGACAGGCATGCCTGTCGCGAGCTGTGGATCCTGGGTGACATCCTGCATGGACCGGCGCATCGCGCTGCGTGGTACCAGCAATGGCTGGCATGGCGCGAACGCAATGCTTCGCTGGACGTGCACGTCCTGCGTGGCAATCACGACCGCCAGCTGCCGCATGCTCAGTTGCAGGTACAGATCCACGATGAAGTACGGCTGCAGCCGTTCCTGCTTCGCCATGAGCCGATGCCCGATGCAGAGCTGCATGTGATCGCTGGGCATCTGCATCCGCAGGTCGCCTTGCCGCCATTGCGACGGCGCTTCCCCGCGTTCTGGCTGCGTGAGCGGATGACGGTGCTGCCGGCCTTCTCCGCATTCACTGGCGGCATCGTGCCCGTGCCCGCCCGCGGCGAGCAAAGGGTCGCCTGTGTGGAAAACGGCCTGGTGCAACTGCCGGTGGCTTGAATCAGGCCGGACGAATGCCCAGCTGCGGCATCAACTGGAAATCAGGCGTGTCACCCTCACGTCGTCGCGGCAATGCCTGGATCGCCGCCAGCATTTCCTGCGCGCAGGTGCGGATGCGCGCGTGGTGCTCCGCTGATGCATGACTGATCAGGCTGCCGACATGGAACTCGAACACGTCCTCCAGTACGTCGGGCTGGTCCTCGTGCAGCATCTGCAGCAATCCGCGCAGCTTGCAGATTTCCGATTCCAGCTCCTCGACCGCGAACAACATGGCGTCCTCCTCTTCAACATCAGCGGCACATCCGGGCCGCAACAGGCCGCAACGGCAGCGCCGCCCGGGCCACGCGCGATGTTGATCACGGAAAGGAAAACGGGCGACGCGCAATCGCGTGCAACCTACTTCTCGCATATCGGCGGTGAGGCAACCGTTAATTCAGGTGACGACGCGCTTCACGCATTGGCCGTGATCGCGTTGATACGAGGCATCTCCGCTGCGGTGGCCAGTGCGTCGACGAACGCCGGATCCAGTGCAAGTGCACCGAACCAGCCGTGCTGGGTGCCACTGAGCACGCGCAGCATGTGGCCACGGCCCCCGGGCAGGCGCCCCATCGGGCCCAGCAGCACGTCACGCGCCTTCGCCCAGGCGTCGCGGTCGGACTGGAACAGCGGCGTCAGCCAACGACTCCAGCGCTGGTACACCGCAATGTGTGCCCTGCGTTGCGCCTGGTAGGCCTGCAGCGCGACCGTACTGCCGCCGTAGGTGCGCACCGCATCGCGCAGCGCCAGCGCATCGAGCAGCGCCATGTTCACGCCCTGCCCCAGCTGCGGGCTCATCGCATGCGCGGCATCACCGGCCAGCACCATGCGGCCGTGGTGCCAGCGCGTCATCACCGCATCACGGTAGACCGCGCGCGCCAACTGGCCGGCATCACGCAGATGGGCGAAGCGCGCACTGGCCTGCGGCCACAGCGCATGCAGTTCATCCAGCCAGGGCGTCATGCCATCGGCCTGCCAGCGTTCGAAGTCGGCGCGTGGCAGGCTCCAGAAGAAACTCAGGCGCGGCGTGTCATCACCCGGGCGCGTGCCGACCGGCAGCAGTCCGATCATCTTGCGCGCGGCCACGTAACGCTGCCGCAACTCCTGCACGTGCGGCCAGTCCTCGGCCGGCAGCAGGCACCACAGCGCCCCCCACGGATACACGCGGTCCAGCCCGGCACCGCCGGCGATCGTGCCGCGCAGCGTCGACGCGGCGCCATCGGCGACCACTACCAGGTCGAACGGGCCATGCGTGCGCCCGTCGCTGTCGCGCAGACGGCCGTGTTCGGCATCCACCTCGGTAATGGTGGTACCGGCATGCAGCTGGCCCTCGCCTGCGCGCGCCTCGTCCAACAGCGAGAACAAGGCCCCGCGCTGCATGCCCAGGCCATGCAGGCGCGCATCCAGTCCCTCGTAGCGCATGTCCATCACCGCGCGCTCGCACGGCGTGTCGCCATACAGGCGGTGCACCGGCGCGGCATGTGCGCGCACGGAATCAAGCAGGCCCATCTGCCACAGTACCTGCAGGCCGCTGGGCTGCAGCAGGAAACCGGCACCCACCGGCCCCGGCGTGGGCACGCGTTCGAAGATCTCCACCTCGTGGCCGTCACGGGTGAGCAGGATGGACACTGCCTGTCCAGCGGTGCCGTAGCCGATCACGGCGATGCGCAGTCGTTCCGTCATGGCCGCATTGTGCCCGAGGCGGGTGGATCGCGAGCGGGTCGCGGGCAATCCGCGCAAAAAAAACCCCGCCGAAGCGGGGTTTTCAACGCACTGTCGAGTGGATCACTCGGCCGGCGTGATGTTCGAAGCCTGGGCACCCTTCGGGCCCTGGGTCACGTCATAGGTGACACGCTGGCCTTCCTGCAGGCTGCGGAAGCCCTTGGAGTTGATGGCGGAGAAGTGCGCGAACACGTCGGCGCTGCCATCCTCCGGCGAGATGAAGCCAAATCCCTTGGCGTCGTTGAACCACTTGACGGTACCGTTCGGCATGGTGATGCGAGACCTTATGCAATGAATGGGTGGTGTACGCTGAACCCGCGCACAAGCTGAGTATGCAAAGCTTGCTCGGGGAAGACAATCACCCCCGTGCCAATTCGCCCACCAGTTCCGGAAGTCCGTTGCCGGCCGCCTGCACGTTGGCCAGCACTTCGGCCATCGTGATCTCCTCGCCATCACCACAGCCGGCAGCCCAGTTGGCGATGATCGCCAGGCAGGCGTAATCCAGCCCCAGCTCGCGTGCCAGGGCGGCTTCCGGCATGCCGGTCATGCCCACCAGATCGCAGCCGTCGCGGCGCATACGGGCGATTTCAGCGATGGTTTCCAGGCGCGGGCCCTGTGTTGCGCCGTAGCAGCCACCGTCATGGACCGTGACGCCGGTCACTTTGGCCGCAGCCAGGATCTTGCTGCGCAGCATTGGTGTGTACGGGTGGCCGAAATCAACGTGGACCACGTCGGTGCCTTCTTCCTCACAGATCGTGCTGATGCGGCCCCAGGTGTAGTCGATGATCTGGTCCGGGCAGGCCAGCACGCGCGGACCAAAGTGTTCGGTGATGCCCCCCACCGTGTTCAACGCCAGCACGCGCTGCGCGCCCAGCTGCTGCAGCGCGGCCAGGTTGGCGCGGTAGTTGATCTTGTGCGGCGGCAGCGAATGGCCTTCGCCATGCCGCGCCAGGAACGCCACGCGATGGCCGAGCAGCGTACCAACGCGCACCGGGCCCGACGGACGTCCGAAGCGGGTGTCGACCTCGTGGGTCTGCACGTCGTCAAGCTTGGCCAGGTTATAGACACCGGTACCGCCGATCACGGCCAGGGCGATCTGTTGCATTCGAAGCACTCCATGAAAAGACGAACGCCGGCACCCGAGGATGCCGGCGGCAGAAGAAGACGCGCCGCGGGCGGCTGCGCCGTTATTCCTTCATCGCGTAGATGGCCGGCACGCAGCGCAGGGTTTCGTTGACGTCCATGCCGAAGCCGAACACGTAACGGTCCGGCAGTTCGATGCCGGCGTAGTCGGCAGTCACGTCCGGCAGCGCGCGGTCGTGCTTCTTCACCGTCATCGCGGCGATGCGCACGTCGGTCGCGCCTTGTTCCAGGCACCAGGTGCGCACGCCCTGCAGGGTGTAGCCCTCGTCGAGGATATCGTCGACCAGCAGCACGCGGCGGCCGAACAGCGAGGTGGCCGGCTTGTGCTTCCAGACCAGGTCGCCGCCGGTGGTTTCACCGCGGTAACGGGTGGCGTGCAGGTAATCGAACTGCACGTCCTGGCCGCGCGCGCCCAGTTCCAGCGCCAGCTGGCCGGCAAACGGCAGCGCACCGTGCATGATGGACAGGAACAGCGGCACCTCGCCCTTGTAATCGCGCGCGATGGCGTCGGCGATACCAGCGATGGCCTTGTCGATGGTGGGGCGGTCGACCAGCAGGTCAGCCTGGGCCAGGGCCTGGGAAATGGTGAGGTTGGGCATCAGACGGTTCTTCCAAGGGTTTCAAGCAGACGGGATTGGGTGTCGCCATGGCGGGCATCGGCCAGCAGGCCGTCCCAGCCGAGCGCGCCGCGGCCCAGCAGGCCCAGCAGCGCAGCAGTATTGAGGGAGCGTCCCTGCACGGCGTGCAGGGCTTCATCGACCAGTTCCGGGTGGCAGACCAGCACCACGTCGCAGCCGGCATCCAGATGCGCGTGCACGCGCGCCTGCACGCCGCCCGCACTGTGCGAGGCGGCCATGCCGATGTCATCGGAGAACACCACGCCGCGGAAGCCGAGCTCGCCGCGCAGGATGTCCTGGATCCAGCGCGGCGAATAGCCGGCCGGTTCCGGTGCCACCTGCGGATAGATCACGTGCGCCATCATCACCGCGTCGGCACCGGCGGCGATGCCGGCCTGGAACGGGACCAGGTCCTGGGCGCGCAGCTCGTCCAGCGCGCGCGGGTCGATCGCGGTATCCACGTGGGTGTCTTCCAGCACGGTGCCATGGCCGGGGAAATGCTTGAGCGTGGCGGCCATGCCGACCGCATGCATGCCGCGCACGTAGGCGGCGGTGAACGCGGCCACCACCTGCGGGTCTTCACTGAAGGCGCGGTTGCCGATGGCGCGGTTGCCACGGCCCAGATCGACCACCGGCGCGAAGCTCAGGTCCAGGCCGCTGGCGCGCACTTCGCTGGCCATCAGCCAGGCGTGCTGCTCGGCCAGGGCCAGCGCCTGCTGCGGGGCGGTGGCGTACATCGCCCCGATGTCCTGCAGTGGCGGCAACTCGCTGTAGCCCTCGCGGAAGCGCTGCACGCGGCCGCCTTCCTGGTCCACGCAGATCAGCTGCGGGCGCGGCGCGGCAGCGCGGATCGCCGCGCTCAGATCGGTCACCTGCTGGCGCGAAGCGAAGTTGCGCTTGAACAGCACCACCCCGGCCACGGCATCGTGCTGCAGCCAGTCACGTTCCTGGGCGGTCAGTTCGGTGCCGGCGACGCCGATCAGCAGCATGGTCGATCTCCACAACGCGCGCCCGCATGGCGCAGTGCCGCATTGTCGCAGAACCGGCCGACAGGCGCAGTGGTCAGAAAAAGGGGACGGAGGGGATTAAGCCGCAATCGGCCCCTACGGGCTGGATACGTCTTAATTCCCTCCGTCCCCTTTTCGGATCCGGTCAGACCTTGCAGCCGTCCGGGCCGCAGGCCTCGTCGCCGTCAGCCGGGGCCGCAGGCGCGCCCTGCTCGGCGGCGATCTGGCGCAGGGCGTTGGCGAAGGCCTCGGGGGGCTGCGCCCCGGAAATGGCCCACTTCCCATCGATGACGAAGGTCGGCACCGAAGAAACGCCCAATGCATGAGCCTGCGCCAGCTTGGCTTCGACATCGGCCAGGCCGCGGTCGGAGGCCAGCATCTGCGTGATTTCACCCGCGTCGAGGCCGCCTGCCGCGCCCGCCTTGATCAGCACCGAGGGGTCCGCCAGGTTCTGACCGTGCTCGAAGTGGGCGCGGAACAGTGCTTCGCCCACCGCATCCTGCACGCCGTGCTCGCCCGCCAGCCACAATACCCGGTGCGCCGGCAGCGTGGTCACCCGCACCTGGCCCTGGCTGAAGTCCATCGGCAGGCCCTCGGCCCGCGCGGTGGTCTGGGTCTGGCCGAGGATCTGTTCGGTACGCTCAACGCCGCCGAACTTGCGCACATAGGCCTCGCGCAGCGGCACCGGGGTGGCGTCCGCGTCCGGGTCGAGCTGGAACGGCTGCCAGTGGATATCGAATTCAGGCGCGTTGGCGCCCAGCAACTGCACGCCCTGCTGGAAACGATGCTTGCCGATCCAGCACCAGGGGCAGACCACGTCGGAGTAGATGTCGATTCTCATCCTTTCCACATGGGGGCCGACACCCTCGATAAAAGGGGACGGAGGGGATTAAGTCGTTTCCCGCACAGATGGGGTAAAGACGACTTAATCCCCTCCGTCCCCTTTTGGGCGGCTTCACCACTCTGAATACGGGTGGCTGGCCAGGGCAACGTTGTAGTAGCGGGCATCATCGGTGACTTCGGCACCCACCCAGTCCGGCAGGTCGATGGCCTGGTCAGCGCTGTCCAGCTCAACCTCAGCCACTACCAGGCCGGCGTTGTCGCCGAGGAACTCGTCCACCTCCCAGGTCAGGCCGGCGTGTTCGACCAGATGGCGGCGCTTGTCGATCAGGCCGCCCACGCACAGCGCCAGCAGTGCGCGAGCATCGTCCACCGGGATCGGATAGTCGAACTCCTGGCGGGTGTGGCCGATGGTGCGCGACTTCAGGTTCAGCGCGGCGTGGTCGCCCTCGATGCGCACGCGCACCGAGGCGTTCTGGGTGCCGCGGTCGAGCGCGCCCATGTCGTTGATGTAGCCCTGCGCCATCGGGATTACCCGGTGCGCGGCGGCGCGCCAGCCATCACTGCTGACGAGGAATTTGCGTTCGATTTCGATGCCCATCGCGCCATTATGCGCGATGGGCATGACAGCCGATCAGCGCTTCTCGAATACCGCGATGCTTTCCACGTGTGCGGTGTGCGGGAACATGTCCATGGCACCGGCACTGACCAGGGTGAAGCCCTGTTCGTTGACCAGATAGCCGGCATCGCGTGCCAGCGAACCCGGGTGGCAGCTGACGTAGACGATGCGCTTGAACTGCTTCAGCGGCAGCTGCTGCAGCACTTCGATCGCGCCCGAGCGCGGCGGATCCAAGAGCAGCTTGTCGAAGCCCTGGCGCATCCACGGCGTGCTGCGCTGGTCCTGGGTGAGGTCGGCGCTGAAGAACTGGGCGTTGGTCAGGCCGTTGCGCTCGGCATTCTCACGGGCCCGCGCGACGAGGCCAGCATCACCTTCCACACCGACCACTTCGCGCACGCGGCGCGCCAGCGGCAGGGTGAAGTTGCCCAGGCCGCAGAACAGGTCCAGCACACGCTCGTCCTCACCCGGCTCCAGCAGGTCCAGGGCGTGGGCGATCATCTTCTCGTTGAGCTTGGCATTGACCTGGATGAAGTCCAGCGGGCGGAACGCCAGCTCCACGTCCCACGGCGCCAGCCGGAACGACAGCGGCACGCCCTGCCCGTCCAGCGGCTGCACGGTATCCACGCCACCGGACTGCAGGTAGATCACGAAGCCATGCTGCTGGCCGAAGGCGGCCCAGGCCACGCGGTCGGCATCGCTGAGCGGCTGCAGGTGACGCACGGTCAGGACCACGGCCTGGTCGCCGGCAATGAATTCGATCTGCGGGATATCGCGCTTGCCATCGAGCGATTCGATGAAGCTGGAAAGCGCCTCGACCTTGGTGCCGATTTCCGGGATCACGGTCAGGCACTGGCTGAGGTCGGCGACGAATCGCGGATCCTGTTCACGGAAGCCGACCAGGGTCTTGTCCTTCTTTTCGACCCGGCGCACCGAGAAGCGGCCCTTGCGCCGGTAGCCCCAGCTCTCGCCGACCAGCGGCGCCAGCACGGTGCCCGGCTTCACGTGGCCGATGCGCTCCAGGTTGTCCATCAGCACGCGCTGCTTGGCGACAATCTGCTGGTCTTCGTCCAGGTGCTGCAGCACGCAGCCGGCGCAGGTGCCGAAGTGCGGGCACTTCGGGGTGACGCGCTGCGGCGAGGCCTGCAGCACTTCCACCGTACGCGCTTCGTCGAAATGGCGGCTGCGGGCGGTCTGTTCGGCCATGACCACCTCACCCGGCAGGGCGCCGCTGACGAAGGTGACCTTGCCGCCCTCGCCTTCACGGCGGGCGACACCGCGACCATCATGGCTGAGGTCGAGGATCTCGGTCTGGAACGGGGTACGGTCGATGCGGGAGCGGGATCGGGCCACGTGGCAACAGGCTGCGGGCAAAAATGGGGGCGTATTGTCGCAGATCCTGACCGGCAGGGTCCGGACCCGCTTGCGCCCGCCGCCGCTGTGCTTGATGATTGCAACAGCTGACATGGAGGCAGCCCTGATGCAGATGACCCCGCGGGCCAGCCGGCCCCGCTTCCTGCTTGTCGAGGACGACATCATCAGCCGCGGTTTTTTCAAGGCGGCGTTGGAAACGTTACCGGCGGACGTGGACACCGCAGACTCATTGGCCAGTGCCCTGGCCAGCGCCGAGCCCGGCGCGCATGACCTGTGGCTGATCGACGTCAACCTGCCTGACGGCAATGGCGCGCAGCTGCTGCGCGAACTGCGCCGTTCACATCCCGACACCCCGGCGTTGGCGCATACCGCCGACGGCGATACCTCGATCCATGCGCGCCTGCGCGAGGCCGGTTTCAGCGACACGCTGGTCAAGCCGCTGGGCCGCGACCAGCTGCTGAAGGCGGTGCGCCGCGCCCTGGTCAACAGCCCGGCCGGGATCGTCATGGCCCAGGCGCCGGCCGCGGTCGAGCTGCAGGTACAGGACTGGGACGAGACTGCGGCACTGGCCGCGCTCAATGGCCAGCGCAACCACCTGATCGCGCTGCGCGAGCTGTTCCTGGCCGAGCTGCCGGGCGTACGCGATGCGGTCGAGCAGGCGGTGGACCAGCATGACGAGCGCCAGCTGCGCAGCCAGTTGCATCGGCTGCAGGCGAGCTGTGGCTTCGTGGGCGCGGCGCGGTTGGGCCGGGCGGTGCGCCAGTTGCATCATGCGCCGGAGTCCGGGCAGGCCCAGGCGGGGTTCCGCGACGCGGTGGCTGCCCTGCTGCATTAAGGGTTGTTCGGCAGGGCTGCGCCCTGCACCTGCCGAAGCCTTCAAGCCAGGGCAACGTCAAAGGCCAAAGCAGCATTCCGTGGGATGGCGGGGCACTGTGGGTTTGCGGGGACGGCGCAAGTACGTCCATGTAGCCTTGGTCGCCGCATCCATGCGGCTCACACCCCGCAAACCCACAGTGCCCCGCCTTCGATAGTTGGCCGGTGGCCAGTAGATCCACGCCATGCGTGGATGAATCTCAATCGGAATCAAATATTTCGAATTGAAATCGAAACGCATCCACGCATGGCGTGGCTCTACTGTGTCGACCAAGGTCGACACCCACCAGAGCAGAGTGCCGTTCCGACAGCTCGCGAGAAACTGTCGAAGGCGGGGTGGGTCCGGTTGAGGGGGCGTGAGCCGCATGGATGCGGCGACCGAGCTTACAGGGACGTACTTGCAGCGCCCCCCTCAACCGGACCCACCCCGCC
>NZ_JAWIRU010000005.1:46515-119978 GCF_036320025.1 Stenotrophomonas sp. SMYL86 | reverse complement strand
GGGGGGCGGCCCCCCCCCCCCCGCCGCCCCCCCCCCCCCCGCCCCCCCCCCCCCCCCCCCCCCCCCCCCCCCCCCCCCCCCCCCCCCCCCCCCGCCATCCCACGGATAGCCAGCTTTTGCAGTTGACGTTGACGTTGATTCGGCAGGTGCAGGGCTGCAAGCCCTGCCGAACACCCCTCAACGCCTGGGAGCGAGCTGCTCGAGCATTTCCCAGGACTTCAGTCCTCGTGGCCCCAGGTGATGGGCCAGCACCCGCCGCATCGGCAGGCGCAGGCTGGCCAGGTCGGCGGCATCGGGCTCTTCATCGGCGGCCAGCGCCAGCAGCGCAGAACCCGTCGCGGCCGCCCGGCGTTCCCCACCGCGCTCGCTGAGCAGGCGCTGCGCGCCTTCCTGTGGGTCCAGTTCGTAGCGCGCGGCCGGGTCGATCGGCTGGCCGTCGCTGGCGCTGTCCAGATCGAAACCCAGGCCCAGCGCAGACAGCAGCTCGCGCTCAAACCGGCGCAGGGTCCAGGCCAGGCCGGCGCCCACGGCCAGCCGCGCGCGTGCCTCGCCGTAGGCCAGGTACAACTCCGGCAGCGGGTCCTGGCGCGGGGCCAGGCGCAGGGTCAATTCACTCAGATAGAAGCCGGCCAGCATCGCCTGGCCGACCAGGCGCGGGGCAGCATCCAGTGCCTCGGCACCCCGCAGCTGGGCCAATTCGCCCCGCTGCTGGGCACTGAAGCGGATCCACTGCAGCGGCTGCAGGGCCGCGCGCAGCACCTGTCCCTTGGCGGTGGATACGCCACGCGCGAGCAGGCCGATCCGGCCATGCTGCGCGCTCAGCACTTCGACCAGCAGGCTGGTCTCGCGATAGGCCCGTGCATGCAGCACGAAGCCGGTGTCGTCCTCGATCATCATCGAAGCGACTGCAACGGCTTACTCGTAACCGAAGGCCTTCAGTGCGGCCTCGTCGTCGGACCAGCCTTCACGCACGCGCACCCAGGTCTCCAGGAACACCTTGGCACCGAACAGGCGCTCCATCTGCAGGCGGGACTTGGCCCCGATCTCCTTCAGGCGGGTACCACCCTTGCCGATCACGATCGCCTTCTGGCCCTCGCGCTCGACCCAGATCACCGCACCGATGCGCAGCAGGTTGCCATCTTCGGTGAAGCGCTCGATTTCCACGGTGGTGGCATACGGCAGCTCTTCGCCGAGCTGGCGCATCAGCTGTTCACGTACCAGTTCGCCGGCCAGGAAGCGCTGGCTGCGGTCGGTGATCTCGTCTTCGCCGAACATCGGCGGCGCTTCCGGCAGCAGCGCCAGTACGTCGCGTACCAGTGCCTCCAGGCCGTTGCGCTTCTGCGCCGAGATCGGATGCACCGACGAGAAATCGCGGCCGGCCGTGACTTCCTGCAGGAACGGCAGCAACGCGCCCTTGTCCTTCAGCCGGTCGATCTTGTTGACCACCAGCACCACCGGGATACCGGCGTCGCGCAGAACATTGAAGGCCAGGCTGTCTTCCTCGTCCCAGCGACCAGCTTCGATCACCAGCAGGCCGGCATCGACGCCTTCCAGCGAACCGCGCGCGGCGCGGTTCATCACCCGGTTCATCGCCCGCTTCTGCACCTTGTGCAGGCCGGGGGTGTCGACCAGCACCAGCTGGCCTTCCGGATAGGTGGCGATGCCCAGCAGGCGATGGCGCGTGGTCTGCGGGCGGTTGGAAACGATGCTGACCTTGGCCCCGACCAGGGCATTGGTCAGGGTCGATTTGCCCACGTTCGGGCGGCCGATGACGGCCACGCTGCCGCAATGATGGGAAGTTTGTTCGCTCACTTGGAATCCAGTTGTTCTAGGACGGCTGCAGCCGCCTGTTGTTCGGCAAGCCGCCGCGAGGCGCCTTCGCCCTCGGTGCTGGCGGCCGGGTCGGCTACGTTGCAGCGTACCCGGAAGTGCTTGGCGTGGTCGTCACCGGATTCTGACACCAGTTCATACTGCGGCAACGCCTTCTGTCGGGCCTGCAGCCATTCCTGCAGGCGGGTCTTGGGGTCCTTCTCGGGCCGACCGGAAGCCGGCAGTGCCTCGATCGAAGCGCTGAACCAGGGCAGTACCACCGCCCGGCAGGCCTCGAAGCCGGCATCCAGGTAGATCGCGGCCACCACGGCTTCCACCGCGTCGGCCAGGATCGAGTCGCGGCGATGACCACCGGACTTCATTTCGCCGGGGCCCAGGGTCAGCCGCTCGCCCAGTTCCAGGGTGCGCCCGATCACCGCCAGCGCGCCTTCACGCACCAGCTCGGCACGGGCACGGGTCATCGCGCCTTCGTCAGCCTTGGGCCAGCGTCGGTACAACGCCTCGGCCGCCATCATGTTGACGATGCTGTCGCCGAGGAACTCCAGGCGCTCGTTGTGCGGCGCACCGGCACTGCGATGCGTCAGCGCCTGCTTGAGCAGGGCCGGGTCGCTGAAGGCATGACCGATCAGGTCGCCACGTTGGATGAATTTACTGGGCACCGCTTCGTGTCAGGTCCTGGGAAGAATCGAATTTGCCAACCACATCGAGGTTGCCGATCAGCTGACGGCGCACTTCGTAGTTGACCTTGAGGGTCCAGCCATTGTCGCGACGGTCGAACTTCACGTTGGCCGGCTTCACGTTGTCCGAATAGTTGATGTACAGGCGCTTGAAGAACAGGTCCTGGATGCGCGCCGGCTCCATGCTGCCCACGCCCGGCTCGTTGGCCAGGCTCTTCATCGCCGAGCGCACCGCGTAGTACTCCTGGTACATCGGGAACAGCTTCATGCCGATGTAGAGGAAGAAGCCAACCACGATCAGGACCGTCAGGAACGAGGTCAGGGTCATGCCACGCTGCGTGTTCATCGTCTTCATTGCGTTCTCCCCAGATACGCGTTGGATGTGAAAATACTCAGTTGGTGCCCGCTCAGTTGATGCTCGAGCCGATCCGCGACGGCTCGAAGCCATCCTTGCAGAACCAGCCCTGGCAGTTCAGCCAGATCAGGAACGCCTTGCCACGCAGGTTCTCTTCCGGCAGCAGGCCCCAGAAACGGCCATCATCGCTGTTGTCGCGGTTGTCGCCCATCACCAGGTACTTGCCGGCCGGCACGGTCCACTGGCCCTGGCCACGCGGATAGTCGGTCTCCAGCACCGTGTGGGTGCGGCCCGGCAGGTGCTCGACCAGCAGGTTGGCGCCCTCGCCCTGGCCCTTGTGGCCGGCGTAGATCCCCTTGTTGTCGTACTTCAGCGGCTCGCCGTTGAGGATCACGCCATCGCCTTCGAAGACCACGGTGTCACCCGGCACGCCGATCACGCGCTTGATGAAGTTCTCGCCCTTGGCCGGATCGTTCTCGCCATGGCCGGGGAAGTGGAACACCACCACGTCACCACGCGAGGGCTCACCCACCGGCACGAACTTGGTGTTGCTGATCGGCAGGCGCAGGCCGTAGGAGAACTTGTTGACCAGGATGAAATCGCCGATCAGCAGGTTCGGCATCATCGAGCTGGACGGGATCTTGTACGGCTCGGCAATGAAGCTGCGCACGATCAGCACGATCGCCAGCACCGGGAAGAACGCACGCGAGTAGTCCACCAGCACCGGCTCGGAATCGAGCAGGCCCGCGCGCTGGGCGCGACGCTTGGCGAGGTACAGCTTGTCCGCGAGCAGGATCAGGCCCGAGGCCAGGGTCAGCACGACCAGGAGGATCTCAAACAGTTTCATTCAGGGTCCTTTGCAACGTCACCAGACGACCGGCCCCGCAGGGCCGGTGCGGGCTTACTTGTTGTCCATCTGCAGCACGGCCAGGAACGCTTCCTGCGGGATCTCCACGCGGCCGACCTGCTTCATGCGCTTCTTGCCTTCCTTCTGCTTTTCCAGAAGCTTCTTCTTGCGCGAAACGTCGCCACCATAGCACTTGGCCAGCACGTTCTTGCGCATGGCCTTGACCGTGGTACGGGCGATGATCTGCGAGCCAACGGCGGCCTGGATGGCCACGTCGAACATCTGGCGCGGGATCAGGTCCTTCATCTTTTCGCACAGTTCGCGGCCGCGACGGTCGGCATGGCTGCGGTGCACGATCAGCGACAGTGCATCGACCTTGTCACCGTTGATCAGTACGTCCACGCGCACGAACGGGCCTGCGTCGAAGCGCACGAAGTGGTAGTCCAGCGAGGCATAGCCACGGCTGACCGACTTCAGCTTGTCGAAGAAGTCCAGCACCACCTCGGCCATCGGCAGCTCGTAGCTGATCTGCACCTGGCTGCCCAGGTAGTTGATGCCGATCTGGCTGCCGCGCTTCTCTTCGCACAGCTTGATGATGTTGCCGATGTACTCCTCGGGGGTGAGCACGTTGGCACGGATGATCGGCTCGCGGATCTCCTCGACCTGGTTCACCGGCGGCAGCTTGGCCGGGTTGTCCATGTTGATGATCGAGCCATCGGTCTTCAGGACTTCATACACCACCGTCGGCGCGGTGCTGATCAGGTCCAGGTTGTATTCGCGCTCCAGGCGCTCCTGCACGATTTCCATGTGCAGCATGCCGAGGAAGCCGCAGCGGAAGCCGAAGCCCATCGCCTCGGAGCTTTCCGGCTCGAAACGCAGCGCGGCATCGTTCAGGCGCAGCTTGTCCAGCGCTTCGCGCAGGTCCGGGTAGTCCTCGGCATCGACCGGGAACAGGCCGGCGAACACGCGCGGCTGCATTTCCTGGAAGCCCGGCAGCGGCTTCGGTGCCGGGTCGCCGGCCAGGGTCAGGGTGTCGCCAACCGGCGCACCGTGCACGTCCTTGATGCTGGCGGTGACCCAACCCACTTCACCTGCACGCAGCGCCGGCAGCACCTTGCGCTTCGGGGTGAACACGCCGACGTTGTCGACCTGGTGGTTGCGGCCGGTGGACATCACCTGCAGCTTGTCACCTGCCTTGATCTCGCCCTGCATCACGCGCACCAGCGAGACCACACCCAGGTAGTTGTCGAACCAGGAGTCGATGATCAGCGCCTGCAGCTTGTCGGTGTCGCGCGGCTTCGGCGGCGGGATGCGATGCACGATCGCTTCCAGCACGTCCTGCACGTTCAGGCCGGTCTTGGCACTGACCGGCACGGCGTCGGAGGCGTCGATGCCGATCACGGCCTCGATCTCGGCCTTGGCACGCTCGATGTCGGCGGTGGGCAGGTCGATCTTGTTGATCACCGGCACCACTTCCAGGCCCTGCTCCACGGCGGTGTAGCAGTTGGCCACCGACTGCGCTTCCACGCCCTGGGCCGCATCGACCACCAGCAGCGCGCCTTCGCAGGCGGCCAGCGAGCGGCTGACTTCATAGGAGAAGTCGACGTGGCCGGGGGTGTCGATGAAGTTCAGGTGGTAGGTCTGCCCGTCCTTGGCCAGGTACGGCAGCGACACCGACTGCGCCTTGATCGTGATGCCACGCTCGCGCTCGATCGGGTTGGAGTCGAGCACCTGCGCTTCCATCTCGCGGGCCTGCAGGCCACCACAGAGCTGGATGATGCGGTCGGCCAGCGTGGACTTGCCGTGGTCGACATGGGCGATGATGGAGAAGTTGCGGATGTTCCGCATCGAATCAGAAGACATAGGTGGCGGCGGCGCGCGGCGTCGTCAGGGTAACGGTCGATTATCGCATGCCCGGCGCCCGCCCGCGAAAACGGCCTCATCGGACCGGGCCCGGAATGGCCGAAGCCCCGCCAGGGCGGGGCTTCGGGGAAAAGCCGGGGCCGCCGAAGCGGCCCCGGCAGGCCTTACTGGCCGGCCTTGACCGCGACGAACGCGCTGTTGCCGCTGCCGGTGCGCACCAGCAGCATCACCACGTCGCCCTTCTTGTAGCTGGAAAGCGCACGGTTCAGCGCGTCCACGCTGCCGACCTGGGTGCTGGCCACCTGCAGGATCACCATGCCCGGAGACAGGCCCGCATCACGCGCGCCCTGGCCCTTGACCCCGGTGATGCGCACGCCTTCGCCCGATTCCAGGCCCAGCTGCTTGCGCTGCGGTGCGGTCAGGTCACTGACGTCCAGCCCCAGCAGGGCATTGGCGCCGGCCTGCGGAGCCGCATCGCTGTCGCCGGTGGCCGGGCCACGCGAACCGGCCTGCCCGTCTTCGGTCAGTGCGGTCAGGGTGGCACTGAGGTCGCGCGGCTTGCCATCACGGATCACGCCCAGGGTGACCCGGCTGCCCGGTGCCATCGCGCCGATCAGCGGCGGCAGGTCGGACCAGCTGTTGACCGGCGCGCCGTTCACCGAACGGATCACATCGCCGATCTTCACCCCGGCCCGGGCTGCAGCCGAGTCCGGCACGATCTGGTTGACCAGGGCGCCGCGGCTGTCCGGCAGGCCCATCGCCTGCGCCTTCAGCCCGTCGATTTCCTGCACCACCGCGCCGAGCTGGCCACGGGTGACCTTGCCGGTCTTCTTGATCTGCTCGACCGCGCTCATCGCCAGGTCGATGGGGATCGCGAAGCTGATGCCCATGTAGCCGCCCGAGGCGGAGAAGATCTGCGAGTTGATGCCGACCACTTCGCCACGGGTGTTCAGCAGCGGGCCACCGGAGTTGCCCTGGTTGATCGCCACGTCGGTCTGGATGAAGGGCACGTAGCGCTGGTCCGGACCACCTGTGCTGCGGCCGAGGGCGCTGACCACGCCGGCAGTGACCGAGTGGTCGAGGCCGAACGGCGAACCGATCGCGACCACCCACTGACCCGGCTTGAGGGAGTTGGAGTCGCCAACGCGCACGGTCGGCAGGTTCTTGCCGTCGATTTTCAGCAGTGCCACGTCGTACTGCTGGTCGCTGCCCACCACTTTCGCGGTGAACTCACGGCGGTCACCCAGCTTGACCTTCACCTCGCTGGCATCGGCCACCACGTGGTAGTTGGTCAGCACATAGCCATCGGGCGAGATGATGAAGCCCGAGCCCATGCCGCGGCCCTTGATGCTGGGGCCACCGTCCGGACCGCCCGGGCCCTGCCCCGGCATCGGGAAATCCGGGCCGAAGAAGCGGCGGAAGAACTCCGGCATGTCATCGTCGCCGCCCATCGGGCCCCGCGAGGCCTGGCGGTTGTTGCGGACGATGGTGGTGTCGACGTTGACCACGCCAGGCCCGACCTGTTCGACCAGATTGGTGAAGTCAGGCAGGCCCGTGACCAGCGGCTGGGCCGGGGCCCGCGGCGCGGCGGCCGGCGCGGCCTGGGTCTGGGCGGCCGGAGCCGGGGCCTGCGCGCAGGCCACCAACGGCAGGGTCAGGGCCAGCAGGCCCATGGCCTGCGTGCGGAGTCGGGGAGTCATCGGACGGCAACCTCCGGATCGGATGGAAAGAGGAATACGGGCCCCGCCGACGGCGGGGCGTGAAAGCGCCCGGCTCAGTCGCGCGGGCGCGGCGGCACCGGCAGGTCGTCCTGCAGGCGCGGCTCGAACGGGTAGAACGCGGCGCCCCCGGCGTGGGCCGGGAAGCTCGCATTGAGCGCGCCACCGGCAGCGGGCGCCAGGCTGGAGCGCGGCCACGGTCGCGCCTGCAGGCCACCAACCTCACCGAACGGCATGTTGCGGCTGGCATTGTCGGCCGGCACGGTCGGGGTCAGCGGCGCCTGTGCAGCGGCCACGGCGCGTTGCGGCATGTCCTCGCGCTGGGCGGCACGCGCGGCCTGCTGGCTGCGGGTAGCGCTGGCGCGACGGGTGTCCTGGCGTCGGCTGGCCGCGGCCATGGCCACTGCCGGTACACCGGCCACGGCCATTGCGGCGGTATCCACCGAGGCTTCGGTTACCGGAGCCGGCGTCGTCGGCGCGGGCGCAAGTTCGGCCTGGCTGGCGATCACCTGCGGTGCCAACGGCTCGCCCGGGGTGGCTTCCTTCAGCTTCTCGCCGCCCATGAACAGCGCCACCGCCGCCACCGAGGCAGCCAGTGCGGCGCCACCGCCCCAGGCCCGCCAACCGCTGCGGCGCACCTCGCGGCGCGGCTCGGCCTGCAGCGCCGGTTCGGCAGCGATGGCGGCGGCCACCGCCGCGCTGAAGCCGGCCGGCGCCAGCGCCGAGGCCTGCCCGCGCATCACGTCACCCAGCAGCTGCCAGCGTTCCTGGCAGCCGGCCAGCTCGGGGTCGTGCTCCATCCGGCGCAGCAGGAAGCGCGCTTCGTCGGCGCCCAGCTCGCCATCGACCAGGGCCGACAGCTGTTCGCGATGGCGCTGGTCCAGGCGCTGCCCGGCGGGCGATTGGTGGTTCTGCGATTCGTTGAACGGATTACTGGTCATACGCGGCTCTTCTCACGGGTGGCGCTGCCGATGTCCAACAGCGGCCGGAGTTCGGTGTCGATCGCCTCGCGCGCCCGGAAGATCCGTGAACGCACGGTGCCGATCGGGCACCCCATTTTCTGCGCGATATCTTCGTAACTCAGGCCTTCCACCTCGCGCAGGGTGATCGCCAACCGGAGTTCTTCCGGCAGCGCATTGACGGCCTTCATCACCGTCTGTTCCAGTTCCTGGCGCATCAACTCGCGTTCGGGCGTATCCGTGTCGCGCAGGCGCGTCCCGCTGTCGAACTGTTCGGCGTCACCGATGTCGATGTCATCGGTCGGCGGCCGGCGATTGTGTGAAGCCAGGTAGTTTTTGGCGGTATTCACGGCGATTCGATGCAACCAGGTTGAGAACTGGGCATCGCCGCGGAAACTTCCGATCGCGCGGTACGCACGGATGAAAGTGTCCTGGGCGACGTCCTGACATTCGCTCCAGTCGGCGATGTAGCGACCGACCAGGGCCACCACGCGATGCTGGTACTTGCGCACCAGGACATCGAACGCGGCGCTCTCGCCGTGCTGCACGCGCCGGACCAGTTCCAGATCCAGCTCCTGAGGTGTATCAACATCGGCCATGAGGGGCCGCACTCCTGTCAGCCCAACCGACGTCGGGCAATGAGACTGCCAATCCCGGGAAAAGTTCAGTCGCCGATCACCTGGCGCCGCACCAGCTTTTAACCACCGTTCCGTTAGCGTCCCGGTCCACGGCCATGGATCCGGGGTCGCCACTCCCCTGCTATTGGGATTTGACGCGGGGGAAACAACCTCTGGATCATAGCCGCTTCTCCATACACAACCGGATGGAACGTCCATGCTCTCAGGCTTCGATGGTCTCCGCTTCAGCCACTGGCACCCCGAGATCCGCGACGACGGCGTGGTGGTTCTCTCCCTGGATCGTCAGGACAGCAGCGTCAACGCCATGTCGCAGGACGTGCTGCTGGAACTGGGCGACCTGCTCGAGCGCATTGCACTGGACCCGCCCAAGGGCGTGGTGATCCAGTCGCTGAAGAAGGCCGGCTTCATTGCCGGTGCCGACCTGAAGGAGTTCCAGGAGTTCGACCGCCGCGGCACCGTCAACGACGCCATCCGTCGCGGCCAGGCCACCTACCAGAAGCTGGCTGAACTGCCCTGCCCGACCGTGGCAGCCATCCACGGCCACTGCCTGGGCGGCGGTACCGAGCTGGCGCTGGCCTGCCGCTACCGCGTGGCCTCCAATGACAGCAGCACCCGCATCGGCCTGCCGGAGACCCAGCTGGGCATCTTCCCGGGCTGGGGTGGCAGCGCGCGCCTGCCGCAGCTGGTCGGCGCACCGGCGGCGATGGACATGATGCTGACCGGCCGCACCCTGTCGGCCTCGGCTGCGCGTGGCATCGGCCTGGTCGACAAGGTGGTGGCACCGGCGGTGGTGCTCGACACGGCCGTAGCGCTGGCGCTGTCCGGCACCACCCGTCCGTTCAAGCAGCGAGCAACAGCGTGGGCCACCAACACCTGGCTGGCACGCACGCTGCTGGCACCGCAGATGGTCAAGCAGGTCGCACGCAAGGCCAAGAAGGACCAGTATCCGGCGCCCTACGCGCTGATCAGCACCTGGCAGCGCAGCGGCGGCAAGCCGATCCAGGCGCGCCTGGATGCCGAACGTCGCGCAGTGGTGAAGCTGGCCAGCACGCAGACCGCGCGCAACCTGATCCGCATTTTCTTCCTGACCGAGCGCCTGAAGGGCCTCGGCGGTGGTGATTCCGGCATCCGCCACGTGCACGTGGTCGGCGCCGGCGTGATGGGCGGCGACATCGCCGCGTGGGCCGCCTACAAGGGCTTCGACGTGACCCTGCAGGACCGCGAGCAGCGCTTCATCGACCCGGCCATGGAGCGCGCGCAGGCGCTGTTCGCCAAGAAGGTACGCGACGAGAGCAAGCGTCCTGCGGTGGCCGCGCGCCTGCGGGCCGACCTGGAAGGCAGCGGCGTGGCCGAGGCCGACCTGGTGATCGAGGCGATCATCGAGAACCCGGAAGCCAAGCGCGCGCTGTACCAGACGCTGGAACCGAAGATGAAGCTGGACGCGCTGCTGACCACCAACACCTCGTCGATTCCGCTGGTGGAACTGCGCGACCACATCCAGCGCCCGGCGCAGTTCGCCGGCCTGCACTACTTCAACCCGGTGGCGCAGATGCCGCTGGTGGAGATCATCCACCACGACGGCATGGCGCCGGAGACCGAACGCCGCCTGGCCGCGTTCTGCAAGGCACTGGGCAAGTTCCCGGTGCCGGTGGCCGGCAGCCCGGGCTTCCTGGTCAACCGCGTGCTGTTCCCGTACATGCTGGAAGCCGCCACTGCCTACGCCGAAGGCATCCCGGGCCCGGTGATCGACAGGGCGGCGGTGAAGTTCGGCATGCCGATGGGTCCGATCGAACTGATCGATACCGTGGGCCTGGACGTAGCCGCCGGTGTCGGCCGCGAACTGGCACCGTTCCTGGGCCTGCAGATTCCGGCCGCGCTGCAGACGGTGGAACCGGACAAGCGCGGCAAGAAGGATGGCCAGGGCATCTACACCTGGGAGAACGGCAAGCCGAAGAAGCCGGACGTGGCCAGCGATTACCAGGCCCCGGCCGATCTGGAGGACCGCCTGATCCTGCCGCTGTTGAACGAAGCGGTGGCCTGCCTGCACGAAGGCGTGGTGGCCGATGCGGACCTGCTGGATGCCGGCGTGATCTTCGGCACCGGCTTCGCACCGTTCCGCGGTGGTCCGATCCAGCACATCCGCGCGGTGGGTGCCGACGCGATCGTCGAGCGGTTGAAGGCGCTGCAGCAGCGCCATGGTGACCGTTTCGCACCGCGCCCGGGCTGGGACAACCCCGCCCTGCGCGAACCGGTGGTGTGAGTTGATCGGCCGGGCCTGCGGCCCGGCACCCGCAGAGGCAACAGCAACAGCCGAAGCCAGAGCCGGAGCAACAGCCGGCTCTGGCTTTTCTGTTTGTTGGGCGGGGTGGTGTGGGCTTGCAGGACACGCCGTAAACCCGTCCATGGGGGCTCGATGGCGCCATCCATGGCGCCAACGGTCCTGCAAGCCCACACCGCCCCACCCCTGACAGTTTCCCGGTGACGGTCAGTGACCTTCGGGAGCTGGTAGGTGTCGACCTTGGTCGACACGCTTGGTCCACGCCATGCGTGGATGCGAGCGAAGCGACCGGCGTTTGATTTTGATTTTCTTTTTTCTTCTCCGTGGCTGGACGCACACGGAAACTGTCAGAGGCCGGGCGGGGGGGGGGGGGGGGGGGGGGGGGGGGGGGGGGGGGGGGGGGCGCGGGGCGGGGCCCGCGGGCCAGGGGGCGCCCCCCCCCCCCCCGCCCCCCCCCCCCCCCCCCCCCCCCCCCCCCCCCCCCCCCCCCCCCCCCCCCCCCCCCCCCCGGCCAAGCGCGGCTTCTGCTTTACACGACCAAGCAACCAGCCACGAGGGGCTGCGCCGTTGGCTGGAACCCCAGTCGAGCAAGCTCCACTCTACGGAACAACCTGTTACCCATACGGGGCATGTCCCCGTCACAGCCGCGTGCGATGCTGACCACCTGATCCCTGCCAGCGAGAACGCCCGCATGACCACCATCATCGCCCCGCGCGTGCACGACATCGGCGGCCTCGAAGTCCGCCGGGCCGTCCCGACCCTGCAGGCCCGCAGCATCGGCTCGTTCGTGTTCGTCGACCAGATGGGCCCAGCACTCATGCACCCCGGCACCGCCATCGACGTGCGCCCGCATCCGCATATCGGCCTGGCCACCGTCACCTACCTGTGGTCGGGCGCGATCGGCCACCGCGACACGCTGGGTTCGGACCAGGTGATCCGTCCCGGTGACGTCAACTGGATGACCGCCGGCCGCGGCATCGCCCATTCCGAGCGTACGCCGCAGCCGGACCGCGACCATGACAACCCCATCCACGGCATGCAGACCTGGGTGGCGCTGCCGAAATCGCATGAGGAAATCGAACCGGCGTTCTACCACCATGCCGCCGCCACCCTGCCGGAGCAGCGCCGCAATGGTGTCTGGCTGCGGGTAATCGCCGGCCGCGCTTACGGTGAGGAGTCGCCGGTCAAAGTATTCGCCGACACCCTCAACGTAGCGATCGACCTCGACCCGGATGCGGAAATCGATATCGACAACGGCCACCGCGAGCGCGCGCTGTACATCCTCGAAGGCGACGCGCAGCTGGATGGCGTGGACATCCCTGCCCAGCACCTGGTGATCCCCGAGGCTGGTGCGCGTGGCCGCCTGCGCGCGAAGACGCCGGTGAAGGCGATGTTGTTCGGTGGCGAGCCGCTGGATGGCCCGCGTCACCTGTGGTGGAACTTCGTGTCCAGCTCGAAGGAACGTATCGAACAGGCCAAGCACGACTGGGAGGCCGGCCGCTTCGGCACCATCCCGGGCGACGACAAGGAATTCATCCCGCTGCCGCAGTACTGAACATCGCGTGTTGCACACATCCGAAGGTGTATCCCTGCACCCGGCGTTGACACTACAGTCACCCGCTGATCATTGAAGTGTGACATAAATCACACTTTCGACCGTCAAAGGAGTGCAACACATGAGCATGGGTAAACGCTTGTCCGCCGAGTTCCTCGGCACGTTCTGGCTGGTTCTGGGTGGCTGTGGCAGTGCCGTGCTGGCCGCCAAGTTCGGCGGTGACGGCAATCCGCTGGGTATCGGTTTCCTCGGCGTTGCGCTGGCCTTCGGCCTGACCGTGGTGACCGGCGCCTATGCGTTCGGCCATATCTCCGGCGCGCACTTCAATCCGGCGGTCAGTGTCGGCCTGTGGGCCGGCGGTCGTTTCCCGACCAAGGACCTGATCCCGTACATCATCGCCCAGGTCGCCGGCGGCCTGCTGGCCGGCTTCATCCTGCTGCAGATCGCATCGGGCGCCAGCGGCTTCGCCATTGATGGCAGCCAGGCCGGTGCATTCGCCAGCAACGGCTACGGCGCGCTGTCCCCCGGCGGCTACAGCGTGGCCGCGGCCTTCCTGTGCGAAGTGGTGCTGACCGCCGTGTTCCTGATCGTGATCATGGGCGCCACCCACGGCAAGGCACCGGCCGGGTTCGCCCCGCTGGCGATCGGCCTGTCGCTGACCCTGATCCACCTGATCAGCATCCCGGTCACCAACACCTCGGTGAACCCGGCCCGTTCCACGGCGGTGGCCTTCTTCGCCGGCAGCGGCGCGGTCAGCCAGCTGTGGCTGTTCTGGGTTGCCCCGCTGCTGGGCGGCGCGATCGGCGGCATCATCTACAAGTGGATCGGCAACGACCGCTGAGGCCCGTGCGGACCATTGCGGCCGACCATCGGCCGCAATGGTTACGCGTGTAACCGCGATTTGTGCGATCGCTCACGTTCCGTTAAGGTTGAGTTGACCGTCCGTGCACATGCCGGCCGGGGCGGCATCCGGGGATGGGATGCCAAGGCTGCCGGTCCATCCGGCGGAGCCAACGACACACCACCTTGGGGGATGCATGAAGTTCGCGCCTGTAGTGTTGTCGAGCCTGCTGTTCGCGGTGGCCCAGGCCGCCGCGCAGGCTCCCACCGAATGTCCTTCATTGCCGGCCAGCAGCGGCCTGCAGTGGCAACAGCAGGCACAGGCCGATTTCCTGGTCTGCCGCGCCAGCACCGGCGATGGCCGCGAGGTACTGAGCCTGATGCTCAGTGCGCGCGATCCCAACCTTCCATTGAACCGCTCGCTGCGCCAGGAAAAGGGCAGCTTCGGCGGTGAATCGCTGTACTGGTACCAGCCCGATCTGGGTGGCCAGCAGCCGCCCGGCTATGCCGAGCGTCGCATCAGTGTGGTCAAGCTCGACAAAGGGCGTTACGCGCAGATTTCGCTGTATCCGGACAGCGCGCAGGAACTGGGCTCGCTGCAGCAGCTGGCGCAGGGCATGAGCCTGACCCCGTCGGCCGTGGCCGCGGGGCGCTGAAGGTGACGGGGATGACTGCCTGGCAGCATCCCCGCAATGCGAGCCGATCCGACGGTAGTGCCGGCCGCTGGCCGGCACCCCGATCCGCCTTTGTCCGAGGCTGCTGCCGGCCAGCGGCCGGCACTCCCTCAGAACTTGCCTTCCTGGAAATCGACGAAGGCCTGCATCAGTTCCTGCCGCGTGTTCATCACGAACGGCCCGTGGCGCATCACCGGTTCGCGCAGCGGACGGCCGGCCACCAGGATCAACCGCGCGCCTTCGTTGCCGGCCGAAAGGTGCAGCTGTTCGCCGCCGCCCAGCACCGCCAGTTCCTGGCGTGCAACGTCGCGCGCGGCGTCCTGCTCACCCACGGTCATCGCACCTTCGAACACGTAGGCGAACGCGTTGTGCCCCTCCGGCAGCGCATAGGTCCAGGCCCGGTCGGGCGACAGCGTGATGTCGAGGTAGAGCGGATCGGTGGCCGGCTGCACGATCGGGCCATCGGTGCCGTCCACGCTGCCGGCAATCACCTTCACCTCTACGCCCGGCTCCGGGTGCACCACGGGAATGCGCTCGGGTGCGAATTCCTGGTACTTCGGCTCGGTCATCTTCTCCTTCGCCGGCAGGTTCACCCACAGCTGGAACCCGCGCATCTGCCCGCTTTCCTGCTCGGGCATCTCCGAATGCACCAGGCCACGGCCAGCGGTCATCCACTGCACGCTGCCCGGGGTCAGCAGGCCTTCGTTGCCGTGGTTGTCGCGATGCCGCATGCGTCCGTCGAGCATGTAGGTGACGGTCTCGAAACCACGGTGCGGGTGTTCCGGGAAGCCGGCGATGTAGTCTTCGGCACGGTCGGTACCGAACTCATCAAGCAGCAGGAACGGATCCAGGTCGGGCAGCGTCGGGCCGCCGATGACGCGGGTCAGGCGCACGCCGGCACCGTCGGAGGTGGGCATGCCACGGATGGTGCGCAGTACGCGGACCGGTTCGGGAAAGCTCATGGCGACTCCTGTTGGATGGGTGCCACTGAAGATGGACGCCACACGGCCGTAGGCCAATGGATGGCTCCGCAACCGATTGTTCCATCCCTGATGTTCGCTGCACGTCAGCGCAGCCGCCGTACGACCAAAGTACTACCGCTGATTCGTCCTGTGCCAATTGACCCTGTCGTGGGCAAGCAGGACTCTTTGTCTGTCTTTCCGGGAGAGAGCACCTCATGAAAGGGTTTTCCAAACTGGGCTGGGCGGTACTCGCTCTGCTCGGCGCGTTCTGTCTGGGTACCGTGGCGCTGCGCCGCGGCGAACACATCAATGCCCTGTGGATCGTCGTCGCGGCGGTGTCGCTGTACCTCGTCGCCTATCGCTTCTACAGCCTGTTCATCGCCAACAAGGTGATGCAGCTGGATCCGACCCGGGCCACCCCGGCGGTGATCAACAACGATGGCCTGGACTACGTCCCGACCAACAAACACGTGCTGTTCGGCCACCACTTCGCCGCCATTGCCGGCGCCGGCCCGCTGGTCGGCCCGGTGCTGGCCGCGCAGATGGGCTACCTGCCCGGCCTGCTGTGGCTGGTGGTGGGCGTGGTGTTGGCCGGCGCGGTGCAGGACTTCATGGTCCTGTTCCTGTCCAGCCGCCGCAATGGCCGCTCGCTGGGTGACCTGGTAAGAGAAGAGATGGGCCAGGTGCCCGGCACCATCGCGCTGTTCGGTGCGTTCCTGATCATGATCATCATCCTGGCAGTGCTGGCGATGGTGGTGGTCAAGGCGCTGGCCGAAAGCCCGTGGGGCATGTTCACGGTGATTGCGACGATGCCCATCGCGATCCTGATGGGCGTGTACATGCGCTACATCCGCCCCGGCAAGATCGGCGAGATCTCGGTGGTTGGCCTGATCCTGCTGCTCGCCGCGATCTGGTACGGCGGCAAGGTCGCCGCCGACCCGGTCTGGGGCCCGGCGTTCACCTTCACCGGCACCCAGATCACCTGGATGCTGATCGGCTACGGCTTCGTCGCCTCGGTGCTGCCGGTGTGGCTGCTGCTGGCCCCGCGTGATTACCTGTCGACCTTCCTCAAGATCGGCACCATCATCGCGCTGGCCATCGGCATCCTGGTGGTGATGCCGGAACTGAAGATGCCGGCGCTGACCCAGTTCGCCGCCAGCGGCGACGGCCCGGTGTGGAAGGGCGGCATGTTCCCGTTCCTGTTCATCACCATCGCCTGTGGCGCGGTCTCCGGTTTCCATGCACTGATTTCCTCCGGCACCACGCCGAAGCTGCTGGCCAATGAAGCGCACATGCGCTACATCGGCTACGGCGGCATGCTGATGGAATCGTTCGTCGCGGTGATGGCGCTGGTGGCGGCCTCGATCATCGATCCGGGCATCTATTTCGCGATGAACAGCCCGGCGGCGGTGATCGGTGCCGATGCGGCCTCGGCCGCGCACTACATCACCAACACCTGGGGCTTCACCATCACCCCCGAGCAGCTGACCGCGACTGCGGCGGCGATCGGTGAACCGACCATCCTGCATCGTGCAGGTGGCGCGCCAACACTTGCTGTAGGCATCGCGCAGATCCTGCACGAAGCGATTCCCAGTGGCAGCGACGCGATGATGGCGTTCTGGTACCACTTCGCGATCCTGTTCGAAGCGCTGTTCATCCTCACCGCGGTGGACGCCGGTACCCGTGCGGGCCGCTTCATGCTGCAGGACCTGCTGGGCAACTTCGTGCCGGCCCTGAAGAAGACCGAATCGTGGACCGCCAACATCATCGGCACCGCGGGTTGCGTGGCGCTGTGGGGCTACCTGCTGTACACCGGCGTGGTGGATCCGTTCGGCGGCATCCAGACGCTGTGGCCGCTGTTCGGCATCTCCAACCAGATGCTGGCCGGCATCGCGTTGATGCTGGGCACGGTGGTGCTGTTCAAGATGAAGCGTGACCGCTATGCATGGGTGACTGCGGTACCGGCGGTGTGGCTGCTGATCTGCACCACCTACGCCGGCTTCATCAAGATCTTCGACAGCAATCCGGCACAGGGCTTCCTGGCACAGGCACACAAGTTCCAGGCCGCGCTCGCCAGCGACACCATCACTGCACCGGCCAAGTCGGTGGAGCAGATGAAGCAGATCGTGGTCAACGCCTACGTCAACACCGGCCTGACCGCGCTGTTCCTGCTGGTGGTGGGCGCGGTGCTGGTGTATTCGATCAAGACCATCCTGGCGGCCCGCCGAAATCCGCAGCGTACCGACCGCGAGACCCCGTACGTGGCGCTGAAGCCGCATGAAATGGTGGATCTGTGATGAGTACCCAACTGGTTCCCGCCGGCCAGTACCAGGCGCACCGCCGCATCTGGCGGCGCCTGGTGCAGACCGCACGACTGTGCTGTGGCATTCCTGATTA
The DNA here is from genome assembly GCF_036320025.1 of Stenotrophomonas sp. SMYL86. Taxonomy (NCBI): domain Bacteria; kingdom Pseudomonadati; phylum Pseudomonadota; class Gammaproteobacteria; order Lysobacterales; family Lysobacteraceae; genus Stenotrophomonas; species Stenotrophomonas sp. SMYL86. The sequence continues at coordinate 102,385 of NZ_JAWIRU010000005.1, read as the reverse complement.
CGACAACTACGTCCGGCACATGCTGGAAAAGCATCCGGACCAGGAGCCGATGGACTACAAGACGTTCTTCCGCGAGCGCCAGGAAGCACGTTATGGCGGACGCAACGGTGGCCGCTGCTGTTGAGGGTCCGGTTCAACAGCGCTCGAGTGACGTTGAGTAGATCCACGCCATGCGTGGATGAAACCTGGCAAATATCGAGTTGAGTCCGGGGTCAGATCCGTTTCCTCCGGGAAACAGATCTGACCCCTTCCTTGTTCATGGATACCCATGAAATGCATCCACGCGTGGCGTGGATCTACGGAAGCATGACGCCAGGGCGGTCCGAACTCAGCCGGTGGCCATCCACTTCAGGATCAGGCCGGTGACGTAGGCCAGGCCCGTGCCGGTGGCATAACCCACCGTACCCAGCAGCACGCCCACCGGCGCCAGCGTCGGATGGAACGCCGCCGCCACCACAGGGGCCGAAGCGGCTGCGCCGATGTTGCCCTGCGAACCAATGGCGAAGAAGAACAGCGGCGCGCGCAGCAGCTTGGCCACCACCCACAGCACCAGCACGTGCGTGGCCATCCAGATCGCGCCGAGCAGGAACAGCCACGGCCGATCCAGCAGCGACAGCAGGTTCATCTGCATGCCGATGCAGGCGATCAGGAAGTACAGGAACACCGTGCCCAGCCGCGAAGCGCCAGCCGCTTCCAGCCGGCGGGCACGGGTGAAGCTCAGGCCCAGGCCCATCGCCGTGGACAGCAGGATCACCCAGACGAACTGGCTGTCCAGGCTGAACTGGCTGGCCCAGCTGACATTGGCCTTGAACCAGCCTGCCAGCGGCGCGGCGATGGCATGGGCCAGGCCAACGCCGCCCAGTGCCACGCCAACGATCACCATCAGGTCGGTCATGCTGGGAATGCGTGCGTTCTGTGCCTCGTAGGCACTGATGCGCGCCTTCATCTCGTCGATGGCACGGGTGTCGGCACCATTGCGGGTGTCGATCTGCTGTGCGCGGTTGGCCAGGAACAGCAGGATCGCCATCCACAGACTGGCACAGGCCACGTCAACCACCGCGAACTGGCCGAAGGTGGTGGCATCGGTGCCGAACACCTCGCGCATGGCGACCATGTTGGCGCCGCCACCGATCCAGCTGCCGGCCAACGCCGCCATGCCGGCCCAGGTATCACCGGCCACGGTTTCCGGATGGATCAGCTTCATCAGCTGGAACGAAACGATGGCGCCGAGCATGATGCCGGCGGTACCGGCACAGAACACGATCAGCAGTTTCGGACCAAGCTTGATGACGCCTTTCAGGTCGATCGACAGGGTCAGCAGGACCAGCGCGGCCGGCAGCAGCACGTCACGCGCGACCGGGTTGTACAGCGAGGTGTTGTGGCCATCGATGACACCGGCGGTGTTGTAGACGGCGGGGATGAAATAGCACAGCAGCAGGGCCGGCACCCAGGCGAAGATCTTCTTCAGCAGCGGGGTTGGACCACTGGCGGCCCAGAAGATCAGGGCCAGGGTGGCGGCAATCAGGCCCAGTCCAACGATGTCGTTGCTGATCAGGGCAGTAGCGGGTTCGGTCGGCATGGGATCCTCTGTCGATCGAAAGAGCGGAGAAAAAAAAGCGCCGCATAAGGCGGCGCAGATCGAGATTAACATTGTCTTCACGCCCGGTCATGCTGCAGTGCCGACACCCCCCATCCCGTCAGGGAGCCCACTCATGCAGCTTGGTGCCTTTTCGGTCAGCCTCTCGGTGAAGGATCTCGCGGCCTCCCGTGCCTTCTACGAAGCCCTGGGCTTCTCGGTCACCGGCGGCGATCCGGCACAGAACTGGCTGGTGATGCGCAGCAACGGCACGGTGATCGGGCTGTTCCAGGGCATGTTCGAGGGCAACCTGCTGACCTTCAACCCCGGCTGGGACCAGCACAAGCAGGAACTGCCCCACTTCCAGGATGTGCGTGAGCTGCAGGCAGAGCTGGATACCAGGGGCATCGAACTGGCGGTCCGCACCGATCCTGATGGCCAGGGGACCGGCTACCTGCAGTTGGCCGATCCCGACGGCAACGTGATCCTGATCGACCAGCACGTGGCGCGACCGAACGGGCGTTGAAGCGGACAGCCATTGCCTGGGTAGGCGTCGACCTTGGTCGACGAACGGCATGCCAACCAAGATTGGCATCTACACGAACGGCCGGATCAGCACGGTCGCGAGGCACTGAAATCGAGCGTGACACGCGTGCCACGCGGGTCGCAGGGCTGCAGCTGCAGGGTCCATCCGAGGTGCTCGCACAGCCGCGCGATCAGATCCAGTCCGATGCCGCCGCCACGATCGGCGCGTTCGCCACGGGCCATCCGCGCATGGATCGCTGCAATCTCCTCCGGGCTCATGCCATGTCCCGGGTCCTGCAGGGTCAGCACCGCCGACGAACTCAGGCGCAATTCGATGTGGCCACGGCCACTGTTCTCGATGGCGTTGCGCAGAAGGTTGCCGATCGCTGCCTGCACCACCGCCAGCGGCGCGACGATGTCCACCGGTGCGGCCTGGATGCCGATGCTCAGGTCCTTGTCGCCCAGCAGGTGGCGATGGTCGTCGACGATCTCCGGCAGCAGCTGGTCCAGCGCGATGCGCTCGGCACGCGCCGCCAGTCGCGCCGGATCACGCGCCAGCACCAGCAGCAGTTCGATCAGCTGCTCCACGCTCTGTGCGGTGCGCAGTACCCGCTGCATCTGCTGGCGCGCGCGCTCGGGCAGGCCCGGTTGCTCCAGCGCCAGTTCGGCGGCACCGGTCATCACCGCGATCGGCGTGCGCAATTCGTGGCTGGCGGTGCTGATGAAGACCCGCTCGCGTTCGACGAACTGCTCGTTGCGGTCCAGGTAATCGTTCAGCGCATTGGCAATGGTGTGCAGCTCTGAGCTGCCGCGCGGGTCGACCTCGATGCGCTGCCCCTGCACGCCCGGCCTGAGCGCGGCGATGTGTTGTGCCAGCAGGCTCAGCGGACGCACCATCCGCTCCATGCCGAACGAGGCCATCAGCACGGTAACGAAGATCATGATCACCCCGGCCAGCATCACCCAGCGCGTGGCGAACTGTTCCAGGTCATGGAAGTCGGAGATGTCCAGTACCAGCGCGACCCGTCCCATCGACTGGGTTTCACGCACCATCACCGCCGTCTCGCGGCCCTTGACCATTACGCCGTCGTGCAGCCCTGGATGCAGGGTACGCAGGCTATCGGGAAGGTTGACCGCGTCGAAGCGGTACAGGCTCAGCGTGTCCGAATCCTGCCAGCGATAGTGCGGTTCGTGCTCGACATGCTCGACGATGCTGTCGAGCTCGGAGTTGAGCAGCGCGCGCCAGGCGGCATGCTCGGCGTGCTCGTGCACGTAGTTGCCGACGCTGAACACCGCGATCGACAGCAGCGCCAGATAGCCCAGCAACCACCACACCACGCGCCGGTACAACGGCCCCGGCTTACGCGCCCTCATCAGCATTCCTGCCGGCGTCGGCACCCTCCACTACCGCCAACCGGTAACCCACGCGCGGCAGGGTGTGGATCAGCTTCTCGGCAAACGGACCGTCAACGCTGCGACGCAACTCGTAGACATGCGAACGCAGCAGGTCGCCATCCGGCGGCTCGTCACCCCACAGGGCGAACTCCAGCTGCTGTCGCGTCACCGCACCCGGGCTGGCCCGCATCAGCACTTCCAGCAGTTTGCGGCAGGCCGGGTACAGGTGCAGCACCTGGCCCTCACGCTGGGCCTCCAGCGTCGCCAGATCCAGCACCAGATCGCCCACCTGCAGGCGCTTGCGCGGGTTGCGGCCCTGCGCACGCAGCAGCAGCGCTTCCAGCCGCACCTCCAGCTCGGGCAGGGCGAACGGCTTGGTCAGGTAGTCGTCGGCACCGGCGCGGAAACCGGCGATCTTGTCCGGCAGTTCATCGCGCGCGGTCAGCATGATCACCGGCACCTCCGACGCGTGCTCGGCACGCAGCCGGCGCAGCACTTCCGGTCCCTCCATGCGCGGCAGCATCCAGTCCAGGATCACCGCATCGTAAGGGTGGCTGCCGGCCAGGTGCAGGCCGGTGATGCCATCCGGGGCCACGTCCAGCACATGCCCGCGCGACTCGAAATAGTCGAACAGGTTGGCCACCAGCTGGCGGTTGTCCTCGATCACCAACAGACGCATGCACGAAACATCCACGGAAGTTCGTACCATGGTAGCGCCGCCCATGTCGGAATGCGGTCGTCCCGCCCCCTTCTGACGCTTTTCCCACCCCCGCCACCTCAGAATGGCCGTTTTGCTCCCGGAGCCTGCCGTGCCCGTAGCCCTGCCCCGCCGTTGGCGCCTGCCCCTGTTGTGGCTGCTGATCATTGCTGCATTGGCAGCGGGCATCGGCCTTCGGCAGCCGCAGCCACCGGACGAGCCGCGCTTCGTGCTGGCCGCACGGACCATGGTCGAGAGCGGGCAATGGCTGCTGCCGCATCGTGGCAGCGAGCTGTATGCCGAGAAACCACCGGTGTTCATGTGGCTGCAGGCGGCCGCCTACGAGGTGGTCGGCAGCTGGCAATGGTCGTTCCTGCTGCCGTCATTGCTGGGCGCCCTGCTGAGTCTGTGGCTGGTGTCGGATCTGGCACGGCGGCTGTGGTCGCCGCGGCATTCCATCTATGCCCTCGCGGCGCTGTTCTGCACGCTGCAGTTCGGGCTGATGGCCAAGCGTGCGCAGATCGACATGGTGCTGGTGGGGATGACCACCGTCGCCCTGTGGGGCTTGATGCGGCACCTGTGCGAACGTCGCAACCTGCCCGCGCTGTGGCTGGCCGGTTTCGCCGCCGGTGTCGGCACGGTGACCAAGGGCGTGGGTTTCCTGCCGCTGCTGCTGGTGCTGCCCTGGTTCGGCTGGTGGCTGTACCAGCGCCGTCGCGGGCACCGTGTGGAGGGTCCGCACCCGGCAACGCTGCTGTGGTTGATCCCGGCGTTCCTGCTGGGCGTGGGCGTGTGGCTGGCGCCGCTGGGCTGGGCCCTGCTGCATACGCCCAGCGCCGAACTGCAGGCCTACGCGCACGAGCTGTTGTTCAAGCAGACCGGCACCCGCTACGCCAATGCCTGGCACCACCGGCAGCCGGCCTGGTACTACCTGCAGGTGATCCTGACCCTGTGGCTGCCGGGCAGCCTGCTGCTGCCGATGCTGTTCAAGCCCTGGTGGCGCCGCATCCGTCGCGGCGATCGCCGCCAGTGGCTGCTGCTGGGCTGGGCCGTACTGGTACTGGTGTTCTTCAGTGCCAGCCCGGGCAAGCGCGAGGTGTACCTGCTGCCGATGCTGCCGGCGATGGCACTGGCCGTGGCGCCGCTGCTGCCCGGCCTGCTGCGCCGCGTGTGCGTGCGCCGCTACCTGTTCGGCTACAGCGTGGTGCTGATGCTGGCCACCGGCGTACTCGGCGTGATGCTGATGACCGAGCACCCATGGGCGTTGGCGCAACTGCAACGCCGCGCCATGCCCGAGACGTTGCTGCCGGTGCTGGGCGATGGCCTGCTGACCTTCGCCATTGCCCTGGCCACGCTGATCGTGTGGCTGCGGGTACGCCGTGCCGCGACGCTGGTACTGCTGACCCACGGCATGCTGTGGATGCTCTACGGCCTGGTGCTGATGCCTGCCCTGGACCCCTTCGCTTCGGCGTCGGCACTCATGCGCCGGGTGGGCGCGCGGATCGGACCCGACGCCGAACTGGCGCTGGTGGCCTGGCGCGAGCAGAACCTGTTGCAGGCCGACCGGCCGGTGCGCGAGTTCGGCTTCAAGCGGCCCTGGGCCGAGCAGTGGCACGACGCCGGCCCGTGGCTGGCCGAGGCACCGGACAAGCGCTGGCTGCTGGTGCTGGACGATGCGATGAGCCCGTGCGTGGACCCGAGCAAGGTGATCGATATCGGTATTGCCAACAGGAATCGCTGGCAACTGCTTCCCGGTACCGCGTGGGACGCGGAATGCCACGCCGAACGGGCCGGCGCGACCGCTGAAGAAGACTGAACGCTGACACGTGCCGGGCAAGCATTAACCCGGCACGAACGAGCGTCCGACCCTTCTCCGACATCCAGGTGACGAGCATGGCCGCGGATTCCCGACCCGCCCTTTCCCAGCATGCCCGTCCGTCCCCTTGATTCGGTAGCGCCGCTTGCGACATCGCCACTGGCGTCAAAATTCGCCGTAACTCACCTCTGGCTGCCTGTCGCACTCGGTCTGCCCGTGTTTACGCTGCTGATGGGTTTCGGCGGCGACCAATGGGTGGCCGATCACCTGTTCCGCCTTGAGGGTGGCCATTGGGCGCTACAGGACGCCTGGGTCACCCGCACGGTGGTGCACAAGGCCGGCAAGTGGCTGAGCACGGCTGCTGCGCTCGTGGCGATCCTGCTGTGCTTCCACCACTGGCGTAAGGGTCGCGATCACACCCTGCGGTGGGCGCTGCTTTATGTCGTGATTGCCATGGCCCTGGGCACCGGTGTGATCTCCCTGCTGAAGTCGCTGGTGCCGATGGAATGCCCCTGGGACCTGCTGCGCTACGGCGGCCACCAGCCGTTCATCGGGCTTTTCACGGCGCGCCCCGCAGGCATGGCCGCGCAGGCCTGCTTCCCGGCGGGCCACGCCAGCGCGGGTTATGCATGGTTGTCCCTGTACTTTTTCGCCCTGCTGTGGCGCCCTTCATGGCGCTGGGCCGGGTTGTGGATCGGCCTTGGCACCGGCCTGGTATTCGGCGTGAGCCAGCAACTGCGGGGCGCGCATTTCCTTTCGCATGACGTTGCTACTGCGTTGATCTGCTGGCTGCTTTCGCTGGGCCTGTATCTGATCGTCAAACGCGTCCTGGCCCGCCGTCAGCTGGACCGTCCCCACCGCCAGGAGGCAAACGCATGAGTGCATCGGTCCAACGCCCCGCCCGCCTTCCCGCGTTGGCGAACCTTCGCCGCTGGCGGCCGCAGCTGTCCACCGAAGCACTGATCGCACTGACCAGCCTGTTCTTCGCAGTGGCCGGCAACGGCCTGTTCTGGCACAGCGCGATGGCCAGCCACCCGGGCAGCCTGCGCTACGCGCTGTCGCTGCTGCTGTTGCTGCTCGGTGCGCACGGCGTGCTGCTGGGCATCCTGGTCTGGCGCTGGAACGCCAAGGTGGTGATCAGCCTGTTGCTGCTGGTGACCGCCTTCGCTGCGCACTACATGAGCCGTTACCACATCTACCTGGATGCGGACATGCTGCGCAACGTGCTGGCGACCGATCCCAAGGAAAGCCGCGAGCTGATGACCGTGTCGCTGCTGTGGCCGGTGTTGTTGCTGGCAGTGCTGCCGATGGCGGTGCTGTGGCGCGTGCAGCTGCGCCGCCGCAGCTGGGGCCGCAGCCTGCTCTGGCGCGTCGGCTTCCTGGTCGTGGCGGCAGTGACCGCGGTGGGCGGCGCATTGATCTCGTTCCAGGATGTCTCGGCACTGATGCGCAACCAGCGCGAAGTGCGTTACCTCGCCACCCCGGCCAATGTGCTGCTGGGCATGCCGCGTGCACTGCGTGGCGACAACCCGGTGCAGCGCGCACCGAAGTTGCCGATCGGTACCGATGCCAAGGCCACCCCGCGCGCGCCGGCCAGCAAGCCGCGCCTGCTGGTGATCGTCATGGGCGAGACCGTGCGCGCGCAGAACTGGGGCCTCAACGGTGGCCGCAACACCACCCCGGAACTGGCCCAGGCCAGTGTGGTCAATTTCCCGGACATGCATTCGTGCGGTACCAGCACCGAGGTTTCACTGCCGTGCCTGTTCTCGCCATGGGGCCGCCATGACTACGACGAGAAGAAGATCCGCGCGCACCAGTCGCTGCTGCACGTATTGAACCGCGCCGGCATCGCGCCGCTGTGGCGTGACAACCAGTCTGGCTGCAAGGGCGTGTGCGAAGGCCTGGACTTCCAGTCATTGTCCGATGCGACCACCCCGGGCCTGTGCGCTGACGGCCGCTGCATGGACGAAATCCTGCTGCAGGACCTGGCCACCCAGGTACGTGCAAAGCCGGGCGACCGGGTGGTGGTGCTGCATCAGCTGGGCAACCACGGCCCGGCCTACTTCGAGCGCTACCCGCCCGCGTTCCGCCGCTTCACCCCCACCTGCGATACCCGCGACATCGGCCGCTGCTCGCGCGAAGAGATCACCAACAGTTACGACAATGCCGTGCTGTACACCGATCACTTCCTGACCAAGACCATCGGTACGCTGCAGGGCATGCAGGACTACGACACGGCGATGATCTACCTGTCCGACCACGGCGAGTCGCTGGGCGAGAAGGGCCTGTTCCTGCATGGCGTGCCCTACGCCATCGCCCCGGCCGAGCAGACCCGGGTACCGATGACGATGTGGTTCTCGCAGGGCTTCGCCAGCAGCCGCGGGCTGGACCTGCAGTGCGTGCGCAAGCGTTCGGCGGCCTACACCGACCACGACAACCTGTTCCCGTCGGTGCTGGGCCTGATGCAGGTGAAGACCTCGCTGTACGAGCGCGACCGCGACGTGTTCGCCAACTGCGAGGGTTGAGGGTTGAGGGTTGTTCGGCAGGGCTTGCAGCCCTGCACCTGCAGAGGCAACCGCAACCGCCGAAGCAACAGCAACAGCGCGCATTCCGTGGGATGGCGAGGTGGGTCCGGTGGCGGGGGACGCCGTGAATCCGTCCCTGGAGGCTTGGCAGCCGCATCCATGCGGCTGACACCCCCGCCACCGGACCCACCCCGCCTTCGACAGTCTTCCGCGATCTCCTGGAACGATCTTGGGGTCGGATCCGCTTTCCGGAAGAAAACGGACCCGACCCCATTTTGATTTTCGATATCTGACAGATGTGTCGACCAAGGTCGACACCTACCAACAGCCGCCACGATCTGTCAGAGGTGGGGCGGTATGGGCTTGCAGGACCGTTGGCGCCATGGATGGCGCCATCGAGCCCCCATGGACGGGTTTACGGCGTGTCCTGCAAGTCCACACCGCCCCGCCATCCCACGGAATCCCCGCTGTTGACGTTGCCTTTGCCGTTGCTTGAAGGCCTCTGCGGGTGCAGGGCGCAGCTCTGCCGACCTTTGCCACTTGCGGTGGCGGCGACTGCCCACTAGCCTTCGGCCGTCGTTCACCACCCAAGGACCGCCCGTGAAACACCGTCATCTCCTGCTGGCCTCGGCTGTCGCCGCCGCCACGCTGGCCCTGGCCGCCTGCAAGAAGGAAGCTGCCCCAGGCACCGATACCGCCAGCAGCAGCACCCCGGCCGGCGAAACCGCCGACCAGTTCGTGGCCCGCATCAATTCCGAGTTCAAGGCCGCCTACCCGGAGATGACCTCGGCGCAGTGGCTGTCCTCCACCTACATCAACAGTGATTCGGAGCGCATCGCGGCCAAGGCCAACGAGCGCTCGCTGACCCAGCTCAACAGCTGGATCGAACAGGCCGCCAAGTTCGACGGCAAGCCGATGAGCGAGGACAGCAAGCGCGCGATCCACCTGCTGAAGCTGATGTCCTCGATGCCGGCACCGCGTGACCCTGCCAAGCTGGCCGAGCTGACCCAGATCGCCACCCGCATGGAAGGCAGCTACGGTGCCGGCAAGTACTGCACCGATGCCAACGATCCCAACTCCTGCCGCCAGCTGGGCGAGCTGGAGCAGGTGCTGGCACGCAGCCGCGACTACGACAAGCAGCTCGACGCCTGGCAGGGCTGGCACAGCACCACCAAGAGCATGCGCGGCGACTACCAGAAGTTCGTCGGCCTGGTGAATGAAGGCGCCAAGGGCATGGGTTTCACCGATGCCGGCCAGATGTGGCGCAGCGGCTACGACATGCCGCCGGAGCAGATCGGCCCGGAAACCGATCGCCTGTGGGAACAGGTCAAGCCGATGTACGAGCAGCTGCACTGCTACGCACGCGGCAAGCTGGACAAGACCTACGGCAAGGACAAGGCCGAAGTGGGCAACGGACTGATCGCCGCGCACCTGCTGGGCAACATGTGGCAGCAGGACTGGTCGAACCTGTGGGACCAGCTGGAACCGTACCCGGGTGCCGGCAGCCTGGACATCACCGCTGCGCTGGAAAAGCAGTACCAGACCAACCTGAGCGCGGCGCTGGCCAAGGCCGGCAAGGATGCCAACGTGGCAGCGCAGTACAAGGCGCAGCGCGAGGCCGAACTGCGTACCGCCAGGCAGATGACCGAACGCGCACAGGACTTCTACGTGTCGCTGGGCATGCCGTCGCTGCCGCAGTCGTACTGGGAACGCACCCAGTTCATCAAGCCTGACGACCGCGACGTGGTCTGCCACGCCAGCGCCTGGGACATGAACATGGAAGGCGACGTGCGCACCAAGATGTGCATCAAGCCGAACGAAGAGAACTTCACCACCATCTACCACGAGCTGGGCCACATCTATTACGACCTGGCCTACAACCCGCTGCCCCCGCTGTTCCAGGGCGGTGCCAACGATGGTTTCCATGAAGCGATCGGCGACACCATCGTGCTGGCGATGACGCCCAAGTACCTCAGCTCGATCGGCCTGGTCGATGCGCCGACCGAGAGCCGCGAAGCGGTCATCAACAACCAGATGCGCATGGCGCTGTCGGGCGTGTCGTTCCTGCCGTTCGGGCTGATGATCGACCGCTGGCGCTGGGGCGTGTTCGATGGATCGATCACCGCCGACAACTACAACAAGGCGTGGTGGGACCTGAAGGCCAAGTACCAGGGCGTGGCTCCGGCCAGCACCCGTGGCGAGGAGTTCTTCGATCCGGGCGCGAAGTACCATGTGCCGGGCAACACCCCGTACACCCGCTACTTCCTGGCGCGCATCCTGCAGTTCCAGTTCTACAAGGGTCTGTGCGATGCGGCCGGCTACAAGGGCCCGCTGCATGAGTGCACCTTCTACGGCAACAAGGAAGCCGGCCAGAAATACTGGGCGATGCTGAGCAAGGGTGCCAGCCAGCCGTGGCAGGCCACGCTGAAGGAGCTGACCGGTACCGACAAGCTCGATGCCGGCCCGATGATCGAGTACTTCACCCCGGTCAACGAGTGGCTGAAGCAGCAGAACGAAGGCCAGATGTGCGGCTGGCAGGCCAACGCGGCCCCGGCGGCGAAATGAGAAAAGGGGCGGGTCCGCGAGGATCCGCCCCTTTCTGGTAGTGCCGGCCGCTGGCCGGCAACTACGCGATGAAGACCCAACGGGCAGCCGGCCAGCGGCCGGCTCTGCCGAAATGCCTGTCAGCTGTTCTTCTTCGCGGCCATCGCCGCGGCCAGCTCGGCCTTGAATTCCTCGAAGGTCTGGCCCTTCTCCTGCGCTTCGGCCTGTGCGGCATCGCGCAGCGCATCGGAGTACATGAGGCGCACCGGCGTGCCGTTGCGCTCGTGCAGTTCACCGGCCTGCATGATCAGCGCCAGCACCTGCGCAGCGCTCTCGCTGTGGCCAGCGATGCGGCCGTCCATGCCCAGCACCCATTCGCCGTCACGGCGCACGACACCGGCCAGCAGGGTGCGCTGCGCATCGCGCAGCTCGGCATGCGGTTCCACCGGCGATGCCTGCGCGGCGGCCTTGTTGGCGGCCTGCTTTTCCTGGCGACGGCGCTGGTCGCGGCGGGTCTTGGAGCTGGTGGACATGGTGCGGTACCGCTGCGAAGGGGGGCGCAAGGATAGCGCACCCCGCCCGCAGCGCTGCTTCACGCGTGCTCGATCCAGCATGGTCAGTCCAGCACCTTGCCGTGCCGCCAGTAGCCCATGAAGGTGATCGCGCGGCGGTCCAGCCCGCAATCGCGCACCAGGTGGCGGCGGATCGCCATCACCGCCCCCGCCTCGCCCGCCACCCAGGCGTACAGCGGCCCGGCCACGCAGGTGTCGGCCTGCTCCCAGAGGATCTGCGTATCGACGTCGATCTCCTCCAGCGCATCGCCAGCAGCCACGCTCGAGGTCGCTGACAGCCGTTCCTGGACCGCCTGCAGCAGCGGCTGGCCATAGGCGGCCTGCCCACGCGGCAACCACACCAGCTCGGCGGTGCCCGGCGCTTTCAACGGCACCGCATCGCCGGCCTGAGCCACTTCCAGCAATGCCAGCGTGCGCGGCGGATCAGGCATGGCCGCCAGCTCTTCGAGGATGCCCGCCACCGCAGGTAACGCCGTTTCATCGGCCACCAGCAGTACCTGGCCGACACCGGCCGGTGGCTTCCACTCCCAGCCTTCGCTGCTCTCGGCACAGTCGGCATCGGGGGCCAGCAACACCACGCGGTCGCCCGGCCGGGCATGCATGGCCCAGCGCGAAGCGGGGCCGGTCACGCCGTGAATGACGAAATCGACATCGACCTCGCCCTGCTCCGCACGCAGCTGGCGGATGGTATAGGTGCGCATCGGCGGGCGCTGATCGTCCGGCAGGGCCCGATAGCGTGGGTACCAGTCGTCACCGCTGGGGACCTGCGGCACCTCCTGGCCGGGCAAGGGGAAGAACACCTTGATGCGCTGGTCCGGGCCTTCGGTTTTCATCCGCGCCACGTCGGCACCGGTGAACACCATGCGGTCCAGGGAAGGGGAAAGAACGCGGCGCTCCTTCAGCGCCACCTCGAACAGGCGGTAGGTCTGCTGCGCAGCCATGGGGGAACCTCATGCAACGACATCGGATTGGCTGGCTGTCGTGCACCCACGCACCGGCTGGCTGGAGTGCCCAGCCTAGTCCGGTGATTTCCCGTCGCAAGCGTTGCGGGCGCCACGGCCCGCCCTACCCCTGCGCGCTGCTCAGTGACCCGTGCAGGCCGCCTGCGCCGCGCGTTCGCGCTGGTGTTCCCAGTACCAGAACACGAAGCCGGCGCCGAAGAACGCCGCCTGGCCCAGGGCCAGGTGCAGCGGGCTGGCGCTCAGCAGCGGCGACACCACGCCGGCCACTACGGTGCTGATCATCAGCTGCACGAAGGCCTGCAGCGACGAGGCCAGGCCGCGCTGGTGCGGGTACATGTCCAGCACCGCCAGCGCCAGGATCGGGAAGATCAGCGCCATGCCCATGCCGCCCAGGAAGATCGGCAGCACTGCCCACGGCAGCACGAACTGCGGCGACAGCGCCACGTAGCCAACGTTCAGCAGCACCGACAACGCGCACAGGCCGAACCCAATGGACACCTGGCGGGTGGGCGTGGTGTGCCCAGCCATGCGCCCGGACAGGAACGAGCCGGTGGTCATGCCACCGATGGTGGGAATGAACAGCCACGCAAAGCCGCCCTCGCCCAGGTGCAGGTGCTGCATCACGAACACCGGCGCCGAGGAGATGTACAGGAAGATGCCACCGAAGCCGATGCTGCCGGCCAGCGCCAGGCGCAGGAAACGCGGGTTGAAGCCGATGCGCACGTAATCACGCATCAACGTGCGCGGCGACAACGGCACGCGTGCTTCGACCGGATGGGTCTCCGGCAGGTAGCGCGCAGTGGCCGCCAGCAGGACCAGGCCGAACACCACCAGGAACCAGAAGATCAGCGGCCAGCCGGCGCCACTGAGCAGGATCCAGCCACCGATGATCGGCGCGATGGCCGGGGCGATACCGAACAGCATCGACACCTGGCTCATCAGCCGCTGCGCGTCGTGGCCGTGGTACAGGTCGCGGATCACCGCGCGGCCGACGATCATGCCGACACCCGCCGACAGGCCCTGCAGCGCACGGAACGCCAGCAGCGTGGTCAGGTCGGTGGACAGCGCGCAGCCAACCGAAGCGCCCACGAACACCACCAGGCCACCGAGGATCACCCACTTGCGGCCCCAGGCGTCGGACAGCGGCCCGTGCGCCAGGCTCATCAGGCCGTAGAACAGCAGGTACACGCTGATGGTCTGCTGCACCGCCACCTCGTCCACCGCCAGGCGCTGGGCCAGCTGCGGGAAGGCCGGGAAGATGGTGTCGATCGAGAACGGGCCGAACATGGCCAGGCCGGCAAGCAGCAGGGCCATGCGGCGGGTGGAGGGAGCAACAGCGGCGGTCATGGGGAAGGCGTCCGGCAAGGCCATGCGTGGCACGCACGGCGGGCGCCGGTCCCCTTGCAGCAGGGACGGCGCCAGATGAATTCGGGTATCCGCCCATCATAGGTGGGGAATGCGCCCGATGCCATGCAGCGGTGCACAAAACGCACGGCCGGGCCATCGGCCATTCAGGCGCGGCGGGCGGGCCCGGAGTCGGCCGGCGCGCCCGCAACGGGCTATAATCGGCGGGCAACACGGTGGGAGAAGCGGAACACCGCTGCCGAAGGCGCAACGCCCGTAATCGCTCAGGCCCGATACCACCCGTAACAGAACTCTGGAGAGACCGGTTCGATCCGGCGCCGAAGGGGCACGAAGCCGCGGTTTTCCGCGCTTCCAAACTCTCAGGCAAAAGGACAGAGGGGCGCCCCGCAGACCGCCGACCGGCGGCTTGTGCCCGTGCGTGTGCCCTTTCCTGACGGATCCTTCGCCATGTCCCAGAACACCCCTTCCCTGCGTGAGCTCGAGCATCATTCCGCGTTCGTCGAGCGCCACATCGGCCCCAACGATGCCGAGATCGCGCAGATGCTCGACGTCGTCGGCCACGCGTCGCTGGATGCGATGACCGATGCCATCGTGCCGGCCAAGATCAAGTCGCCGGCGCCGCTGGCGCTGCCGGAATCGATGACCGAAGTGCAGGCACTGGCCAAGATCCGTGCGATCGCCGACAAGAACACCGTGCTGCGCAGCTTCATCGGCCAGGGCTACTACGGCACCCACACGCCGAACGTGATCCTGCGCAACATCCTGGAAAACCCGGCCTGGTACACCGCCTATACCCCGTACCAGGCGGAAATCTCGCAGGGCCGCATGGAAGCGCTGATCAACTTCCAGACCCTGTGCGCCGACCTCACCGGCATGGAAATCGCCAACGCCTCGCTGCTGGACGAAGCCACTGCCGCCGCTGAAGCGATGACCCTGGCCAAGCGTTCGGCCAAGTCGAAGTCGGACACCTTCTTCGTGCACGACGCCGTGCACCCGCAGACGCTGGAACTGCTGCGCACCCGCGCCGAGCCCATGGGCATCGTGCTGCGCGTCGGTACCCCGGCCGAAGCACTGGAAGCGGAAGCCTTCGGCCTGCTGCTGCAGTACCCGGATACCTTCGGCCAGGTCGGCGACTACAAGGCGCTGGTCGATGCCGTGCACGCACGTGGCGGCCTGGTGGCCGTGGCCACCGACCTGCTGGCACTGACCCTGCTGGCCGCCCCGGGCGAATGGGGCGCGGACATCGTGGTCGGCAACAGCCAGCGTTTCGGCGTGCCGTTCGGCTTCGGTGGCCCGCACGCTGCCTTCATGGCCTGCCGTGACGCCTACAAGCGCTCGATGCCGGGCCGCCTGATCGGTGTCTCGATCGATGCCCAGGGCAACCCGGCCTACCGCCTGACCCTGCAGACCCGCGAGCAGCACATCCGCCGCGAGAAGGCTACCTCCAACATCTGTACCGCGCAGGTGCTGCTGGCGGTGATGGCCTCGATGTATGCCGTCTACCACGGCCCGGAAGGCCTGACCCGCATCGCCCGTCGCACCCACCGCCTGGCCTCGATCCTGGCCGCCGCGCTGGGCAAGGCCGGCGTGCAGGTCGGTGGCGACTTCTTCGACACCCTGCATGTCACCGGCGTGCACGCCGATGAGATCCACGCCAAGGCCCGTGCCGCCGGTTACAACCTGCGCGCGATCGACAGCGACTCGGTCGGCATCAGCCTGGACGAAACCGCCACCCGTGCCGACGTGGTCGCGCTGGCCGCCGTGTTCGGCGCGCAGGCCGACGTCGAGGCGCTGGACGCCAGCACCGCCGATGCGCTGCCGGCCGGCCTGCTGCGCCAGTCCGCGTTCCTGACCCACCCGGTGTTCAACACCCACCACAGCGAGCACGAACTGCTGCGCTACCTGCGTTCGCTGGCCGACAAGGACCTGGCGATGGACCGCACGATGATCCCGCTGGGCTCGTGCACGATGAAGCTCAACGCCACCGCCGAGATGATCCCGGTGACCTGGCCGGAGTTCTCGCAGATCCATCCGCTGGTACCGGCCGACCAGGCGCTGGGCTACAAGGAACTGATCGACACGCTGGAAGCGATGCTGGTCGAATGCACCGGCTACGACGCAGTCAGCCTGCAGCCGAATTCCGGCGCGCAGGGCGAGTACGCGGGCCTGCTGGCGATCCGTGCCTACCACCGTTCGCGCGGCGAAGACCATCGCGACATCTGCCTGATCCCGGACTCGGCGCACGGCACCAACCCGGCCTCGGCGCAGATGTGCGGCATGAAGGTGGTGGTGACCAAGACCGATGCCAACGGCAACGTCGATGTCGAGGACATCCGCCTCAACGCCGAGAAGTACAGCGACCGCCTGGCCGCGATCATGATGACCTACCCGTCCACGCACGGCGTGTTCGAGGAAGAGGTGGTCGAGATCTGCGAGATCATCCACAAGCACGGCGGCCAGGTGTACACCGACGGCGCCAACATGAACGCCCTGGTCGGCGTGGCCAAGCCGGGCAAGTGGGGTTCGGACGTTTCGCACCTGAACCTGCACAAGACCTTCTGCATCCCGCACGGCGGTGGCGGCCCGGGCGTTGGTCCGTGCGCGGTCAAGGAGCACCTGGCCCCGTTCCTGCCAGGAAAGCTGGGTGACCACGGCCCGGTTGGCATGGTCAGCGCGGCCAGCTTCGGCAGCGCCTCGATCCTGCCGATCAGCTGGATGTACATCGCGATGATGGGCACCGAAGGCCTGCGCAAGGCCACCCAGGTCGCGCAGCTCAACGCCAACTACATCGCCAAGCGCCTGGCCCCGCACTTCAAGACCCTCTACACCGGCCGCAACGGCCTGGTGGCACACGAGTGCATCCTGGACGTGCGCCCGCTGGAGAAGACCAGCGGCATCGGCGCCGAGGACGTGGCCAAGCGCCTGATCGACTTCGGCTTCCACGCTCCGACCCTGAGCTTCCCGGTGGCGGGCACGCTGATGGTCGAGCCGACCGAGAGCGAATCGCTGCACGAGCTGGACCGCTTCATCGACGCGATGATCCAGATCCGCGAAGAGATCACCGCGATCGAAGACGGCCGCCTGGACCGCGAGGACAACCCGCTGAAGAACGCGCCGCACACCGCCACCGCGGTGACCGCCAGCGAGTGGACCCACGCTTACCCGCGCGAACTGGCCGCCTTCCCGCTGGCCAGCCTGAAGCAGAGCAAGTACTGGCCGCCGGTGGCACGCGTCGACAATGTGTACGGCGACAAGAACGTGATGTGCGCCTGCATCCCGGTCGATGCCTACAAGGATGATGAAGTCGAGGCTTGATTCCTCACTGCATCGGTAAAGAAAACGGCCCGCGCAAGCGGGCCGTTTTCATGAGGGCGTGTGGACCAAGGTCCACACCCACCCACATCCGATCACGGGTCCGGCATCTGCCCCAGGCTCAACTGCCACGACACGCCGAAGCGGTCCTGCACCCAGCCGTAGCGGTTGCTGAAGTCATAGTCGCCCACCGGCATCAACCAATGGCCGCCGTCGCCCAGCACGCGTGCCGCACGCTCGAACTGCTCGGCGCCGGAACACTCGACGAACAGCGAGATCGACGGTGAGAAGGTGAAATCGTGCACGTCCAGGCTGTCGAAGCACAGGTAGTGGGTTCCACCGAGCAGGAAGATGGCCTGGCGGACCTGCCCGGGCACGCCGGCACCGGCGCCGTCCGGATGGCGCTGCATTGCCAGCAGGCGGAAATCGGCGAAGGCCTCGGCATACAGAGCCAGGGCCGCTTCGGCCTGGCCGGTGAACATCAGGAAGGGGCGGCTGCGCAGCATGCGGTACTCCTGGTCGACGGGCCGCGGGCGGCCCACACGATCAGGATGGCACGGCGGATGTGCAGCCCCCGTGGTAGTGCCGGCCGCTGGCCGGCAGCTTCAGTCACGCCTCGCGCATGCGCCGGGCGATGGCGCTGCTGGCGGCGATCGTGGCAGTCAGTGCCACCATCGACAGGAACTGCAGGCGGGTGTGCGACTCGCTCAGCAGCAGGCCGAAGATCAGTGCCAGGATCGCCAGCGCACAGACGGTCAGCCACGGGAATCCGGCCATGCGGAACGGCAGGCGGGTGCCGAGGCGGTCGGCCCGGCGGCGCAGCACCAGCTGCGAAACCAGCGACAGCGTCCAGACCAGCAGGCAGGTGGAACCGACGATGTTCAGCAGCACCGGCAGTACCCGGTCCGGGAACAGCAGTTCCATCACCGTGGCGGCAAAGCCGAACAGCACGCTGGCCAGCACGGCGATCACCGGTACCTGGCGCGGGTCGGTCCAGCCCAACACGGCCGGGGCTTCGCGGCGCTGCGCCAGCGAGTACATCATGCGCGAGGCGCCGTAGAGGTTGGCATTGAGTGCCGACAGCAGTGCGATCACGGCGATCAGGGTGATGGCCGTACCCGCGCCCGGGATGCGGGCGATATCCAGCACCGCAGCGAACGGCGACTTCAGCGCCTCGCTGGTCCACGGCACCACGGCGATGATCACGCTCAGCGAGCCGATGTAGAACACCAGGATGCGCCAGGCCACGGTGCGGATGGCACGGGCAATGCTGCGCTCGGGATCTTCGGTTTCGGCGGCAGCGACGGCTACGATCTCGGTGCCGCCAAAGGCAAAAACGACAACCAGCAGCGCCGCGCCGATGCCGGCCAGCCCCTTCGGCGCGAAGCCGCCATGCTCGGTGAAGTTGCTCAGGCCCGGCGAGGTCACCTGCGGCAGCCAGCCCATCAGCAGCGCCACGCCGATGGCGATGAAGGCCAGGATCGCCGCCACCTTGAGGATGGCGAACCAGAATTCGAACTCGCCGAAGTTCTTCACTCCCAGCAGGTTGATCGCGGTGAAGAACAGCATGAAGGCCAGCGCCGCCATCGGTACCGGTATCGCCGGCCAGACCGTGGCAAGAAGCCCGGCCGCGCCTACCGCCTCGGCGGCGATCACGATCACCAGCTGCACCCACCACAGCCAGCCCACGGTGGCGCCGGCGGTGGCTCCCATGGCATCAGCGGCATAGACCGAGAACGCGCCACTGGTCGGCTTGGCCGCCGCCATCTCGCCCAGTGCGTTCATCACGATGATCACCAGCGCACCAGCGACCAGATACGACACCAGAACCGCCGGGCCGGCCGCCTGTACACCCACGCCCGAGCCGAGGAACAGGCCGGCGCCGATGGCGCTGCCCAGGCCCATCATGATCAGCTGGCGGGGCTTGAGCGAGTGCCCGAGGCGGGACGGCGAAGCGGTCGGAATCGAGTTGGGCATCGGCAGGGCTGGCGGCGGCTACAGGGGCGACACCTTACCCTGTCCCGTGCCCACGGGGATAGGCACAGCGCAGCAGGCGGCTCAGGCCAGCGCCGGCTCGCCGACGTTGCCACCAATACGGGCCCGGTAGGCGCGCGGCGAGAAACCGGTTTCAGCCTTGAACTTGCGGGTAAAGGCGCTCTGGTCGCTGAAACCGCAGGCCTGGCCGATGCAGGCGATGCTGTCGTCACCGTGCAGCAGGTGCATGGCCATCTGGATCCGCAGCCGGGTCAGCACCTGCTGCGGGGTCATCTGGAACACCTTGCGGAAGCTGCGCTCCAGCTTGGACAGCGAGAAGCCGGTGATGTCCAGCAGGGTCTGCATGCGCACGTTTTCGGCGTAGTGCGCGTTGAGGTGGGCCAGCGCCAGCCGCAGCTGCTCGTACTGGGTGCCCAGGCTGTCCTTCTGGCCAAGGTCGCGGGAAATGCCGATCAGGCCCTCGATGGTCCCATCGACCACCAGCGGGCGCTTGCAGGTCAGGCACCAGCCCGGTTCGCGGTTGGCGAACAGGTGCAGCTCCATCAGGTTCTCGATCACCTCGCCGGACAGCACGCGGGCGTCCTGGTCGACGTAGTCCGCACTGAGGCCGGTCGGGTAGATTTCAGCCGCGGTACGCCCGATGACGTCCTTGCGCGCGCGCAGGCCCAGCCGCCGCAGCATGGTCTGGTTGACGTGGGTGTAACGCCCCTGAAGGTCCTTGATGAAGAACAGCACATCCGGGATGGCGTCGAACAGGGCTTCGATGTCGGCGGGCTCGACTCGCATGCCACAAGCATAGCCGAGGCCCCTTGCCGGTGCGATCACCCTTGCGGGACTTGCGCTTAACGCCGCCAGGCCCACCGTGGGGACCAGCCCCCACCGGAGAACCGGCCATGCCCCGCGGTGACAAGTCCGCCTATACCGAAAAGCAGAAGCGCCAGGCCGAGCACATCGAAGAGAGCGAGCGCGAGCGCGGTGCCAGCGAAAGCACCGCAGAGCGCATCGCCTGGGCCACTGTGAACAAGCAGGACGGCGGCGGCAAGCGCAGTGGCAGTGGGCGCAAGGTGGCAAAGAAGGTCAGCACCAGCGCCTCACGCAGTGCTGCCGCGAAGAAAGCGGCGAAGACCCGTGCGGCGAGGAAGACCGCGCGAAAGGTGGCGGCGAAGAAAGCGGCACGTACCCGCGCCAGCAGCTGAGCCCGTCAATCGGGATTGCAGCCCGCAGATCAGCCATACTTCTCCAAGCCGCTGGACGCGGCAAAGGGGAATCATCCATGAATGTCCAATGCTCCGCAGCTTTGGCGGCCCTGCTATCGATGGCACCCGCTGCGCATGCGATCACCGCCTCTGACCCACCCCACGAATCCCGTCAGGCTGCGACCGCGACTGCGGACGCCGATATTGCGCGGATCGAATCTCTCGGCCGGTCATTGTTCGAACATGATCTTGCCGCCGAACGCGCAACCGACGCACTCGTAGCGAAGGGAATGCGCAAGGATGACCGCGTTGCTGGATGGGTCACCGAACAACGCGACAACCGCTATGTCGTCAGTATCCTCGGAGGTGACAGTAGCGTGCTGTATCGGGTAGTCACCGACGACAAGGGAACGCTTGCCGGTCCTGTACAGACCCTGTCGCCACCCGAGCCACTATCGCCTTATGAGGCCGGCGCGGCAGCTGCGCGTGCACTGGCATTGAGCAGCAAGTTTCAAGCGTGCTCGAAGAACTACAACACGGTCGTGCTACCGAACGTGGACGGCACGGCAAATGCCTGGAGTGTCTACCTGCTTCCCGGCACATTCGATCCTGCAGCGGTGCCTCTGGGGGGAAGCCATCGCGTGGAAATCGCGGATGAAAAGATCACTTCCAGCCGGCCTTACACCCTCTCCTGCATCACGCTGCAGCGCCCACCGCGGAAGGGTGCCATGATGGTGACCCACCTACTCGATCCAACGCCGACCGAGGTCCACGTTTACTGGAGTCTCTGGGCACGCGCGCCACTGTTCGTGAGTACGGCCAAGGACGTGATCTGGAAGATTGAGAACGGACATATCAGCAAAGTCGTGGACTGACATCCGGTCACACCATGGACGCCCATGGTGTGACCGGCACCACAACGCTTACCGCGCAGCAGCTCAGGCTGCGCGACGCGGCACAACCGAAGCTGCGTCGCCTTCCACCTTGAACACCGACACCGACGTGGTCAGTGCATGCGCCTGTTCTTCCAGTGCGCGGCTGGCGGCGGTGGCTTCTTCCACCAGCGCAGCGTTCTGCTGGGTCACCTGGTCCATCTGCACCACCACCTGGTTGACCTGCTCGATACCGGCGGCCTGTTCCTTGCTTGCCGCTGCGATGTCGCTCATCAGCTGGGTGGTGCGCGAACTTGCCTGGGCTACGCGGGCGATCGCGGCTTCCGATTCAACGGTCACTGCCAGGCCGCTCTTCACCTTGGCAGCGGCATCTTCGATCAGTTCCTTGATCTCCTTGGCGGCGACACCGGCACGCTGCGCGAGCGTGCGCACTTCGCTGGCAACCACGGCAAAACCACGCCCCTGCTCACCTGCACGCGCCGCTTCCACCGCAGCATTCAGCGCCAGGATGTTGGTCTGGAACGCAATGCCGTCGATCACCGTGGAGATTTACGAGATGCGTGCCGAGGACTGGTCGATCTCACCCATGACCGAGGCCATCTGTGCCATCGCCTGCTCGGTCTCGCGCACGGCGGCACCGGCCGCATGCGCTTCACTGTCGGCCTGACGCGCCAGCTCGGCGTTCTGGCGCACGGTGGAGGTCAGTTCCTCCATCGATGCGGCCGCTTCTTCCAGATTGGCTGCCTGCTGCTCGGTGCGGCGCGACAGATCATTGTTGCCGGCGGCCAGTTCCTGCGCCGCGTTGTTGATGCTGTCGGCAGCCACCTGGATGCCACGCACGATGCCGGTCAGCTGTGCGGTGGTGGTGTTGGCATCGTCGCGCATGCGTGCGAACACGCCGTCGTACTCGCCGTCCATGCGTGCGGTCAGGTCGCCGTGCGAGATCGCGCGCAGCACGTCGGAGACATCGGCGATGCTGGCCTGCGAACTGGCCATCATGCCGTTGAGATGTTCGACCATCGCCTTGAACTGGTACTGGAACGCAGCGGCATCACCACGCATGCTGAAATCACCAGCGCGTGCGGCGCGGGCCAGTTCATCGATCTGCGCGTTGATCGCCATCAGGCTCTGCTTCACCGCGGCCAACGTACGGGTCAGCGTGCCCTTCTCGCCCGGGTAGTCGGGCAGGTCGCGGCTGAGGTCGCCGATGGCGTAGCGCTGCATCACTTCGGCCATCAGCAGCTCCACCTGCACGTGCGATTCGACCAGGCTGTTGGTGGCCTGCACCATGCGGCCGAAGTCACCGGGGAACGCCGTGGCGTCCATGCGATAGCGGATCGCGCCCGCCTCATGCTGCTCAGCCATCTGCAGCTGTGCGCCGATCGCCGCCTGCACGCTCTGCCGCACGCTGGCCATCGCCTCGCCCAGCTGAGTCAGTTCGTCACGGCCGCCAAGGCGGAACTCCTGGTCCAATTGTCCCTTGGACAGGCGCTCGGCCAGGTTCACCGCGCGGGCCAGCGGACCGGTCAGGCTGCGGCCGATCATCACCGAGGCACCAATGCCCACCAGCAGCGCGACGCCGCCCAGCACCAGCAGCTGCAGCAGGCTGCGCTCACCCAGGCGGATCGCCTCGGCGGCGGCATCACGGCTTTCCTTCTCTTCGAAGTCCACGCCATCGGACAGCGCCTTGTTCCAGCCGTTTGCCGCTTCCTGCACGGGGCCCAGGGTCAGCGCTACGGCGCCCGGGTAGTCGCCCTGCTCCATCAGTTCGCTGGTCTGCTTGTTGAGCGGGCGCGCAATGGCACGCTTGGCGGCGATGGTTTCAGCGATGGCCTTGCCGTCGGCGTCGCTGGGCAGCGCCTGGTAGGCGGTCCAGCTGGCCTCGTAGCGCTTGACCAGATCGGCGATACGCTGCTCGTCGTGGCCGCGGTCATCGCCCTGGCGGATCAGCATCTCGCGGCGCACCACCATCATCTGGTTGTTGGCATCAAGCATCTGCGACAACAGGCGCACCTTGGCTATGCTGACGTCGACCACCTGCTGCATCGCGCGCTTCTGCACGACACTGGCGGTGGCGCCGGTGGCCACCACGGCGGCAACCAGCAGCAGCAACAGGCCAAAGCCCAGCCCAAGACGCCAGGCAACCCTGACGTTCCTCAAGTAGTTCATGGGGGTATCCAAAACGGGGGGATGCGCCCTTATCGGCGGCCCGGCAGGCAATCTTGATCGCCGTCCGTCGACGGCGTCGGCCACCGTTCACCTTGGTGAGCCCCCTGCGCAGCAGCACCTGCGCGCTGGACACGGCTGCAATACCCATGGCTGCTCATGCGGGCATCAGATCCCTTTCACGGTGGCTCGGCGGCTGCTGCGGGCAAGGTGGTGGCGTGACCTGCTGGAGATCCCAATGCCCTTGCCCGTGTCCCGATCCACCCTGCTCGCTCTCTCGCTGCTGGCGTCGCCGGCGTTCGCGCAGGCACCGCCCCCTGGACTGCCCGCCCCCATTGCCGAGAAGGCCGGACCGGACACCGCAGCACGTTCCGCCCTGCATGCCCAGGTGCTGCTGGATCGCGCGAACTTCTCCCCTGGCCAGATCGATGGCGAGGTGGGCAGCAACCAGCGGCGCGCGGTGTCGGGTTTTCAGGCGGCGCATGGGCTGACCGTAACCGGTGAACTGGATGACGCTACCTGGAAAGCTCTGCAGGCCGATACGATCGAGCCGCTGGTCAGCTACACGCTGACTGCTGAAGATGTCGCCGGCCCGTTCCAGCCCATACCGAAAGGACCCGCCGCCCAGGCCAAGCTCACATCGCTGGGCTACGGCAGTGTGGAAGAAGCCCTCGGCGAGCGCTTCCATGCCTCCCCTGAGCTGATGAAGGTGCTCAATCCCGGCGTGGACCTGACCAAGGCTGGCAGCCGCATCCAGGTACCCAACATCGCACTGGCCGCATTGCCGAAGGCGGCGAAGATCGTGGTCGACAAATCCGACTCCACGCTGCAGCTGCTGGATGCGCAGGGCAAGGTGATCGCACAGGTGCCGGTGTCGTCCGGCAGCCAGCACGACCCGTTGCCGATCGGCGAATGGAAGATTCTGGGCGTTTACCGCGACCCGCCATTCCACTACAACCCGAAGCTGTTCTGGGATGCCCGCAAGGGCGAAAAGAAGGCCACCCTGCCACCGGGTCCGAACAATCCGGTCGGGCGGGTCTGGATCGATCTGTCCAAGCCGCATTACGGCCTGCATGGCACGCCCGAACCCGGCCATGTGGGCAAGACCGAATCGCATGGCTGCGTGCGCATGACCAACTGGGATGCGCTGCGCGTGGCCGATGCCGTGGATACCTCGGTACCCGTGGTGATGCAGGAGTGAGCCGATGCGCCTTTCGCAACTGATCGTGCTTGGCGTTCTGCTGGGGCTGGGTGCAGGCTGGTGGCTACACCGCGATGCGGGTGATCCGGTACCCGCCCCGCTGCCGCAAGCGCAGCCGGCAGTGACTGCGGCGCCGGCGAAGGAATCTGTAGCGCCACCCGCAACCGCCCCTGCCGCCAGGGTCGCGCCGTCAGTCGCGCAGGCTGCGGATGCGCCGTCCGGTCTGCTGCTGCCGGTGCAGGGCATCCTGACCTCCCAGCTGCGCGATACGTTCACCGATGCACGCAGCGAAGGCCGCGTGCACGATGCCATCGACATCATGGCCGACGCAGGTACGCCGGTACTCGCGGTGGCTGATGGCATGGTGGAGAAGCTGTTCGACAGCGAGCGCGGTGGCCTGACGATCTACCAGTTCGAGCCCAGCGGGCGCTGGTGCTACTACTACGCGCATCTGCAGCGCTACGCCGATGGCCTGGCGGAGAAGCAGGTGATCAAGCGCGGAGAGGTGATCGGTTACGTGGGCAGCACCGGTAACGCCAGCGCCGAGGCCCCGCACCTGCACTTTGAGGTGCACCTGCTGGGCCCGGAAAAACAGTGGTGGAAGGGAGAGTCGATCAATCCGTATCCGCTGTTGAAACAGGCGGCTTCGACGCCTGACGCTGCCAGCGCCGCAAGGTGATGGTGAATGCCACCAGGGCAGCGCCCGGAATCAGCAGGAACAACGCCGCCACCTTCCAGAAGAAGAACGGCCACAGCCACGCGTAGTCCAGGTCGGTCAGCTTCAGTACGTCCATCGGTGGCAGCAGTTCCACCGAGGCCACGCGCCCCGCCAGCGCGGGCTCGACCTCCAGAACGGTCACCCGCAGCCACGAACGCCCGCGCGGCAGCGCATCCCCCCGGCCATAGCCGAAGTACGAGGCGGCAAATCCACCAGGCTCAACCGATTCCAGCGCGCGGGTAATGCCGGAGCCCGGCACGCCCGAACGCGTTTCGGCGCGGAAGTCAGTTTGATCTGTCGGGGTTTCCGCGCGCAGGCGCACCTCAGGATCGATCGCCGTGGCAGTACCGTCATCCGCGTAACGCAGGCGCAGCCGCAATTGGTCATCGATGAAGCGGTAGACCGTGACCTCGGCCGTCGCACCCGGGCTCAGCACCAGAGGCAGCACCTGCGTGCGTGAGGCCATGTGGTTGGCGATCGCGCCCAGCACCAGCACCGCGCAGGCAAGCGCCCACAGGCTCCACAGCACCCACAGGGTGATCCGCACCACCGTTACGCCCTTCACGCTGACATCCGGGTCATCACGTCACCTCCCTGCCGGCCGTGCCGACACAGTAACGAAAAAGCCCCGCTTTCGCGGGGCTCTTCCTGTCACCTACGCCGGGCAGCGCCCGACGCCACCTCAGGCGAACGGATCCTGCAGGACCATGGTGTGGTCGCGATCCGGGCCAGTGGAGACGATGCTGATCGGGCAGCCGGCCAGCTCTTCCAGCGAACGCAGGTAGGCACGTGCGGCCGGCGGCAGCTCGTCCCAGTTGGTGATGCCGTGGGTGTTCTCGCTCCAGCCCGGGAACTCCAGGTACACCGGGGTGCAGTCTTCCCAGCCCTGCGCGTCCAGCGGCGCGTACTCGGTGCGCTTGCCGTTGTATTCGTAGGCGATGCAGACCTTCAGCTTTTCCATGCCATCCAGCACGTCCAGCTTGGTGATGCACAGGCCGCTGATGCCGTTGATGGCCACGGCGCGCTTCAGCGCGACGATGTCCATCCAGCCGCAACGACGCGGACGACCGGTCGACGCACCGTACTCGGCGCCGCGGTCACGGATGCCCTGGCCGACTTCGTCGTCCAGTTCGGTCGGGAACGGGCCGCCGCCAACGCGGGTGGCGTAGGCCTTGGCGATACCCAGCACGTAGTCGATCGAATCGGCGCCGACGCCGGAACCGGCCAGTGCACCACCAACAGTGGTGTTGGAGCTGGTGACGTACGGGTAGGTGCCGTGGTCGATGTCCAGCAGCGCACCCTGCGCGCCTTCGAACAGCACTCGCTTACCCTGCTTGCGCAGGTCGTGCAGGATGCCGGCCACGTCGGACTTCATCGGCTGCACGTATTCGCCGAAGGCCAGCGCTTCGTCGAAGGTCTTCTGGAAATCGACCGCATCGGTGTTCAGATACTTGGTCAGCACGAAGTTGTGGTAATCCAGCGCAGTGCGCAGCAGTTCTTCCAGCTGCTTCGGGTAATGCAGGTCGGCGATGCGGATGCCGCGACGTGCCACCTTGTCTTCGTAGGCCGGGCCGATGCCACGGCCGGTGGTGCCGATCGCCTTGCCGCCGGCTGCGCGCTCGCGCGCCTGGTCCAGGGCGATGTGGTACGGCATGATCAGCGGCGCGGCCGGAGAGATCTTCAGGCGCGAACGCACTTCCACGCCGGAGGCTTCCAGCTCGGCGATTTCCTTCTGCAGCGCGGCCGGCGAGATCACCACGCCGTTGCCGATCAGGCACAGCGCATCGTCACGCAGGATGCCCGACGGGATCAGGTGCAGGACGGTCTTCTTACCGTTGATGACCAGGGTGTGGCCGGCGTTGTGGCCGCCCTGGAAGCGCACGACGGCGCCGATTTCCTCAGTGAGCAGATCGACGATCTTGCCCTTGCCTTCATCGCCCCACTGGGCACCCAACACTACGACAGACTGACCCATGACGGGCTCCTCATATGTTGCGGCCATCGGGGCCGCGGACGGTTGAACCGTGGCGGGGCTGGCCAGCACCTTGAGGGCGGCTCCAAACGGGGAGCAGCCGGCGATGGAAGGCCCAGACACGGAAAAAGCCGAACGGGGAGGCCCGTCCGGCTTTTGTGCATTATCCGGGTTTCCGGGGTCGGGTGCCACCTTTCCGACGGACGGCTTCACCGGCCGGTCAGCCGCCCCGCCCGGTCGTGCCGGCCGTTGGCCGGCAATGCCAACCAAGGTTGGCATCTACCAGAGCCGGGCCACGCATGTGCCGGCCGGTCAGGCACCTCCCGGTAGTGCCGGCCGCTGGCCGGCAATGCCAACCAAGGTTGGCATCTACCAGAGCCGGGCCACGCATGTACCGACCGGTCAGGTGCCTCCCGGTAGTGGGGGGGGGGGGGGGGGGGGGGGCGCGGGGGGGGGGGGGGGGCGGGGGCGGGCGGCGCCCCCCCCCCCCCCGCCCCCCCCCCCCCCGCCGCCCCCCCCCCCCCCCCCCGCCACTACCCTTTCAATGCCGCGCCCACCACAGCAGGCTCAGGCCGGCCAGCAGCACCAGCCCGCCAAAGCTGCGCAGGGCTGGGCTGGGCAGGTCCAGCAGGCGTTCGGCCATGCGCTTCCAGGCGAACGGGGCGACGAACAGGAACAGGCCTTCCAGCACCGCCACCAGGCAGACGGCGGCGAACAGATCTTTCATGGGGGACTCCGGAAAAAGCACAGGGCCCGGCTTCTGGCCGGGCCCCGTGGGGTACTGCCCTGCGACCTCAGCGGTCGTTCTTCAGGTACTGCAGGAACGGGTCGTTCTTGTCGAGCACGATCACGCCGTTGCCGTCGGTCATGGAGCCACGGTAGGCCTCCAGGCTGCGGTAGAAAGCATAGAACGACGGGTCGGCCGAGCCGGCCTTGCCGTAGATGCGCGCCGCATCGGCGTCGCCTTCACCGCGCAGGCGCTGTGCATCACGCTCGGCCTCAGCGATCAGCACGGTGCTGTCACGGTCGGCCTGGGCGCGGATGGTCAACGACTGCTCCTCGCCCTCCGCACGCAGCTTGGCCGCTTCCTGCTTGCGCTGGGCGCGCATGCGCTCGTACACGTCATTGATCACCTGGCTGTCGGTGGGCAGGTCCACCTGCTTGATGCGCAGGTCGATCATCTGCATGCCGAGGCCGGCCACCGCTTCGTTGATCCCCTTCAGCTGCTCGGCGATCAGCTCGCTGCGGTCGCCGGAGACCAGCTGCTGCAGGGTGCGCGAGTTGATCTGGTTGCGCAGCGAGTCGGTGATGATCGGTGCCAGGCGGGCATTGGCGATGCGCGGATCGCCACCGGTGGCACGGAAGTAGTCACCCACGTTGGAGATGTAGCCGATGGCGAAGAAGTCGACGCTGACGTCCTTCTGCTCGGCGGTGAAGTAACGCGCCGGGGCGGTGTCGAGCACCTGGAAGCGGCGGTCGAAGACCTTCACCGTTTCCACCACCGGCACCTTGAAGTGCAGGCCCGGCTTGATGTCCGAACGCACCACCTTGCCCAGGTTCAGCACCATGGCAGTCTGGTCCTCACGGACCACGTACACCGAGCCAAGCAGGCCCAGCACCACCGCCACGATCACGGCAATCCAGATAGGACTCTTCATCGGCTGCCCTCCTCACGGCCGCTCGGTCGCCCGGTCGGGCGGCCCACCGGCCGGCCCGGATCACGGGAAGCTTCCGCCGCTGCACCCGGCAGCGACGGCATCACCACCTCCGGATTGGTCACTCCCGGCGGGGCCGAGGTGGTGGGACGGGTATCGCCGGTCATCGGCACGTAGATCAGCTGGCGGCCATCGCCACCGATCACCTTGC
The DNA here is from genome assembly GCF_036320025.1 of Stenotrophomonas sp. SMYL86. Taxonomy (NCBI): domain Bacteria; kingdom Pseudomonadati; phylum Pseudomonadota; class Gammaproteobacteria; order Lysobacterales; family Lysobacteraceae; genus Stenotrophomonas; species Stenotrophomonas sp. SMYL86. The sequence continues at coordinate 73,089 of NZ_JAWIRU010000005.1, read as the reverse complement.
GGTTCTCGCTCAGCACCTGCTGCACGGTCTCCAGCCACAGGCGCTTGCGGGTCACTTCCGGGGCGTCCTTGTACTGGGCCTGCAGCAGGCTGAAGCGCTGTGCGTCACCCTCGGCCTTGGACACCACGGCCTGCTTGTAGCCTTCGGCGGTGGTACGGGCACGCGAGGCCTGGCCTCGGGCTTCCGGCACGACCTTGGCGGCGTAGGCCTGGGCTTCGTTGATCAAGCGTTCCTTGACCTGCTGGGCACCGTTGACCTCGTCGAAGGCCGGCTTCACTTCTTCCGGCGGACGGGCGTCCTGCAGGGTCAGGCCGGTCACGGTCAGGCCGGTCTTGAACGCCGTCAGCAGCGCCTGCAGGCGCTCCTCGGCGGCCACGGCCAGCGGGCCACGGTTGTTCAGTACCGCGTTGAGGTCGGCACGGCCGACTTCCTCGCGCACCGCACTCTGCGCCGACTGCTCCAGCACCTGGTTGGCATCGACCGTGCCGAACAGGTACTGCTGCGGGTCGTCGATGCGGTACTGGACGTTCAGCGAGACGTTGACGATGTTCTCGTCGCGGGTCAGCACCGGCACCTGGATCGAGAAGGTCTTGATCTCGGTGGCATTGACCTTGGTGACCGATTCGATCGGCCACGGCAGCTTGAAGTTCGGGCCGGGCTGCAGGATGCGCGAGAACTGGCCGAAGCGCAGCACCACGCCACGCTGCTGTTCGCCGATCAGCTGGAAGCTGGAGAACAGCACCAGCAACACCACGGCTGCCACCACCCAACGCATGATGCCACCGTCGAACAGGTCCTTCAGCGGCCCGGGCAGTCCGCCCCAGCCACCACCATTGCCACCGCCGCGCGACCCGAAGGGCCCGCGTCGATTGTCCTCGGGGCCTTGTCCGCCCTTGTTGCCGCCGGGTGTATTCCAGGCCATGCACGCTCCATCAAGATTTGGGCTGCGGCGCGGGCCCTTCCCGCACCACCAGCCGTGAAACCATCACCGATCATACAAGATGGGGCGGATCGGCAGGATCGAAAGGGGGGCAACGGGGTAAGGTGGCGTTTTCCTCGAAGTCAGGCAACGCCGATGGCCCCCACCACCCCGTTCACCGCCTTCCGCATCGAAAACGACGCCGCCGGCTACCGCAGCGGCCTGGCCCAGCTCAATGTCGACGACCTCAACCCCGGCCAGGTACTGATCCGCGCCCACTGGTCTTCGGTCAACTACAAGGACGCGCTGGCGGGCACCGGCAAGGGCAGGATCCTGCGCCGCTTCCCGCTGGTCGGCGGAATCGATGTGGCCGGCGCCGTGGTGGCATCCACCGACCCGGCCTGGCGTGAAGGCGATGCGGTACTGGCCACCGGCTGCGGCCTCAGCGAAACCCGCGACGGCGGCTACAGCCAGTATGTGCGGCTGGAATCGAGCGCGGTGATCGCGCTGCCGGCCGGGCTGAGTGCCCGCGAGGCAATGGTGCTGGGCACCGCCGGCTTCACGGCGGCGCTGGCGCTGCTGCGCCTGCAGGACAACCGGCAGACCCCGGAGCTCGGCCCACTGGCGGTCACCGGCGCCAGCGGCGGTGTCGGCGCGCTGGCGCTGTCGATCTTCAGCCGTGCCGGCTATACCGTGCACGCGGTCAGTGGCAAGCCGGAGCAGTCCGACTTCCTGCACGGCATCGGTGCCGCCGAGGTGCTGCCACGCTCGGCGTTGGCCGATACCGGCCCACTGCAGTCGGCCCGCTTCGGCGGGGGCCTCGACAATGCCGGAGGCGACATGCTTGCCAGCCTGCTGGCGCAGACCGTGCCCTACGGCAGCGTGGTCAGTGCCGGCCTGGCAGCCAGCCCGACGCTGGATATGACGGTGATGCCGTTCATCCTGCGCGGCGTGTCACTGCTGGGCGTGTCCTCGGCCAATGCACCGCGTGGGCTGCGCGAAGAAGTGTGGTCGCGGCTGGGCAGTGACTGGAAGCCGCAGCACCTGGAACGCATCTGCACCGCCGAAGTCGGCCTCGATGGCCTTCCTGCCGTATTCGAACGGATGCTGGCGGGCGGTTCGCTGGGCCGCACCGTGGTGCGGATCGACTGAACGTCGCAGGCAGGCGACGGACGGCAGATGCGCCCCTCCCGCCAGTAATGGGCCCGCACTACACTGCGGGCATTACATGGGGAACAACATGGCACGCATTCTGATCGTCGACGACTCACCGTCGCAGCTGTTGGGGATACAGCGCATCGTCGAGAAGCTCGGGCACCAGATCCTGACCGCCACCGATGGCGCCGCCGGGGTCGAAACCGCCAAGGCCGAGCTGCCCGACCTGGTCCTGATGGACGTGGTGATGCCCAACCTCAATGGCTTCCAGGCCACCCGCACCCTCGCCCGCGACGAGGCGACCCGGCATATTCCGGTGATCCTGGTGACCACCAAGGACCAGGACACCGACCGCATGTGGGGCATGCGCCAGGGCGCCAAGGCCTACATCACCAAGCCGTTCTCGGAAGACGAGCTGTCCGAGGTGCTGGAGCGGGTGTTCGCCGGGCAGGGCTGAGCCCGTCCTGGCGGTGCCAACCCTGCTTGGCCCACCGCTCTCCCCCCCCGGGTAGGTGCAAACCTGTGTTGGCACGTTTCTGTAGAGTCGAGCCATGCTCGACTCATCAAGAGCAGTCGAGCATGGCTCGACTCTACATGTTAAAGCCGCCGGGCATGGCCCGGCGCTACCTTCAGATCGTTTCGCCGAAGGCCTTGGCCAGATTCCGGTAGGCCTTCTTCTGCGCCTCGTCGGTCGCGGCCGGGGCCACGATCTCGATCTCGACGATCTGGTCGCCATCCGGGTTGCCCGGCAGGCCACGGCCACGCAGACGCAGCTTGCGGCCGGCATCGGAATCGGCCGGAATCTTCAATTCCACCGCTCCACCCAGGGTCGGCACGCTGATGCTGGTACCCAGCGCGGCCTGCCATGGGGTCACCGGCAGCGTATAGAGGATGTTGCGGCCATCGACCTCGAACTGTGGGTGGGCGGCATATTCCACTTCCAGCAGCAGGTTGCCGCCATGGTTGCCCTGCCCGGCCAAGCGGATCACCTGCCCCGGGCGGATGCCCTTGGGCACGCGCACGTCCAGCTGCTTGCCGTTGACGGTGATGCGCAGGCTGTCGCCGCTGTAGGCCGCTTCCAGCGGAACCGACAGCTTGGCGCGGGTATCGCGGTTGGGCGCGTGGCCCTGGCTGCTGAAGCCCGGCCCCGGACCAGCGCCACCACCGCCACGCTGGCGCGCGAACAGGCTCTCGAAGAAGTCGCTGAAGCCGCCATTGGGGCCGCCACCGCCGAATACTTCCTCGAAATTGAAACCGCCAGCACCACCATAGTTCGGCGGCACGTTGAACTCCTCGCCCGGGCGATAGCCCTGCGCGCGCAGCTGGTCGTAGGCCGCGCGCTTTTCCGGATCGCGCAGCGCCTCGTAGGCCTCGTTGACCGCCTTGAACTTGTCTTCGGCCCCGGCCTCCTTGCTGACGTCCGGGTGGTACTTGCGTGCCAGCCGGCGGTAGGCGGTCTTGATCTCCGCCTCGCCCGCGCTCGGTTCCACCCCCAGGGTGGCGTAGTAATCCTTGAATTCCATCCAGCTACCTCGATCTGCTTCGGCCGCGCCGGTGGCGCCGCCCCGGGTTCATTCTACGCGCCGGCATGCTACGCCGCCCCTCGTGCGGCCACGGTGAGGCCGACTGATCCTGCGCAATGCGGCTGCCATCCCCATGCGCCACGCTGTGGCTGGAAGCCCCCGCCGCAAAGCCTCAAGATGGGGCCTGCACACGGGTTTTCCAATGTCTTGACGCCCCTGTCCCATCCGGCCCACTAGCCTGCCCCAGCAAGGAGTTCCCCATGACCATCCATGTCGGCGACCGCATTCCGGAAGTGACCCTCAAGCGCATCCGCGAGGGCATCGAAACGCTCGATACGCATTCGCTGTTCGACGCACGCAAGGTGGTGCTGTTCGCCGTGCCCGGCGCGTTCACCCCGACCTGCTCGGCGCGCCACCTGCCCGGCTACGTCGAGAAATTCCAGGCGTTCCGCCAGCGCGGCATCGATGTCTACTGCATGGCGGTCAACGACCCGTTCGTGATGAAGGCCTGGGCTGCCGACCAGAGCGTGCCCGACGGCCTGCTGATGCTGTCCGACGGCAATGCCGAACTGACCCGTGCGCTCGGCCTGGAGCTCGACGCCAGCGCCTCGGGCATGGGCATCCGCTCACGCCGTTTCGCCCTGTACGTGGTGGATGGCGTGGTGCGTGCGGCCTGGATCGAGCAGCCCGGCCAGTTCGAAGTGTCTTCGGCCGAATACGTGCTGGAGCACCTGCCAACCTGATCTTCCACCGCAAGAGGAAACGGCCAGCCATGTCCACCAAGCCAGCCAAAGCCGCAAAGCCTGCCGCAAAGGTGCCCGGTATCAGTGACCGCAAGACCCTGCGCGAACGCGCCCGTCGCAATATCGAAGACGGTGCGATCACCGACAGCTACAGCGCCGACCGCAAGGTCGTGATCAAGCTGCTCAACGATGCGTTGGCCACCGAGTACGTATGCGTGCTGCGCTACTACCGGCACTACTTCATGGCCAAGGGCATGCTGGCCGACGCGGTGAAAGCCGAATTCCTCGAACATGCACAGCAGGAACAGGCGCACGCCGGCAAGCTGGCCGAGCGCATCGTCCAGCTCGGCGGTGAGCCGGACTTCAACCCCGATACGCTGACCGCGCGTTCGCATGCCGAATACAAGGAAGGCAGCGACCTGCGCGACATGGTGCGCGAGAACCTGGTGGCCGAACGCATCGCCATCGACAGCTACCGCGAGATGATCAACTTCATCGGCGGCCGCGATACCACCACCAAGCGCATCCTTGAAGAGATCCTCGCGCAGGAAGAGGAACACGCCGACGAGTTCGCCGACCTGCTGGATGGGTGGATCGGGGAATGATCTGGTAGATGCCCACCTTGATGGGCGTCTTTGCCGCGTGCCAACCAAGGTTGGCACCTACCAGAGCACGGCGGTGTCGTTGGCGTTGGACCGCGCGCCGACCTAGGTCGGCATCTACCTGAGAACGTTGAACCGCACCTGCGTCCACGCGCCATCCGCCGCCAGTGCGGTCAGCGTATGTGTGCCCGGCTCGGCGAACTCGCGCTGCATCAACTGCGCGCCTCGGGTCTGCGCGATCCAGCGGCCATCCAGCAGCCAGTCCACCGCCTGCTCGCTGCCCAGCGCGCGCAGCTGCAGGCGCACGCCATGTTCGGCATTGGGTGCACGCGCCAGTGCAGCGCCATCATTGAGGCCATCGATGTGCAGGGCCACGCTGGCCTCACGCCCGTCGTCGCGGCAATCCGGCGACAGCGCCGGCAACTGCGAGGCAGCGCGTGTGGCCTTGGGCAGCCACGGTGACAACAACGCCGGCCAGCGCGCGATCTCGCGCGCTACTTCCTCATGTGGATTGCGGCAATCGGCCGATACACGCAGGCCGGTGTGCGCATCAGCCAGGTAACGCTGCCGGCCCGGTTGCCAGCGCCGCGCCTCGCGCTCGGGGAAGGTCGGTGGTGCCGCGCCGTCCAGCAGATAGGCCGACATCCGCCGCTGGCACAGTGCCGTCGGCAGGCCTTCGGCGCGTTCGCCGGTGGGCCAGCAGATATCTTCCTGGCTGACACTTGCCGGCATCGGTGCAGCAGCCGAATCGCCGCGCTGGCGCGGCAGGCTGTCCACCACTTCGAACATCAGCGGCAGCGCAGTCACCGCGCCGTACTGGCCCGGTAGCGGTGTGCCGTCCGGCCGGCCCACCCACACGCCCACGGTGTAGTGGCGCGTGCTGCCGATTGCCCACGCATCGCGGTACCCGTAACTGGTGCCGGTCTTCCACGCCACACGCGGGCGGCCACCGACATCGAACGTACCGACGCTGTAGCCTGGGCGCGGGTTCGATTCCAGCATTTCGCGCACGATCCAGCTGGCGCCGGGCGAGGCCAATCGCCGCTCGATCATCGGTTCGTCATCGGTGTAGCGCACGCGTCCGGCAATGCCGTTGCGGTTGAGCGCGGCGAACGCACCGACCAGATCTTCCAGCCGCGCACCGGTGCCGCCCAGAATCAAAGACAGGTTGGGCGTGCTGCCCGGCGGGAAACGCAGCTGGATGCCGGAGTGCGACAGGCGCGCGGCGAAGCGCGCGGCCCCGACCCGCTGCAGCAGGTCCACCGAGGGCACGTTGAGCGACAGGCGCAACGCACTGGACGCGCCGATCGGCCCATTGAAGGCCATGTCGAAGTTGCCGGGCCGGTAGCTGCCGAAACTCTGCGGCGCATCGACCAGCAGGCTTTCCGAATGGATCAGGCCATCGTCCAGCGCCATTGCATACAGGAACGGCTTGAGCGTGGAACCCGGCGAACGCCAGGCCTGCACCATGTCCACGTGGCCCAGCCGCTGGCGGTCACCGAACGCCAAGGTGCCGACATAGGCACGCGCCTGCAGGGTCTGGTTGTCGACCACCAGCAAGGCGGCCGAGGTGCGCTCGGGCAGCGTCGAGAAATAGCTGGCCACGCGTTCTTCCAGCGTGCGCTGCAGGCCGATGTCGATGCTGCTCTGGATGCGTGCCTGGCCGGGGTACGCCGAGTGCAGTCGCTGCGCCAGCAGTGCGGCATGCAGTGGCGGCCGCAGCGAGCGCGCCACCACGTTCTCGATGCGCGCATCCTCCACTTCCTCCGGCGTCCACGCGCCCAGTTCGGCCATGCGTGACAGCACCTTGTCGCGCGCCTTCTGCGCGGCTTCCGGATGGCGGTCCGGGCGCAGCCGGCTCGGCGCCTGTGGCAGCACCGCCAGCAACGCGGCTTCGGCATGCGACAGCTGCGCCGCCGGCTTGCCCAGATAGGCCCAGCTGGCCGCTTCCACGCCCTCGATGGTGCCGCCATACGGCGCGCGCTCCAGATACAGGGCCAGGATCTGCTGCTTGCTCAGGTGCACTTCCAGCTGCACCGCGCGCAGCATCTGCTTGAGCTTTCCCCAGGGCGTGCGCGTATGCGGGTCGAGGATGCGGGCGACCTGCATGGTCAGGGTCGAGCCACCGGAAACAATGCGGCCGCCGCGCAGCAGCTGGCCGCTGGCACGCAGGATCGCCAGCGGGTTGATGCCCGGATGGCGCCAGAACCAGCGGTCTTCGTAGGTCAGCAGCGCCTGCAGGTACAGCGGCGAGACACTGTCGATCGATGCCGGGTAGCGCCACACGCCCTCGGCATCGGCAAACGCGCGCAATGGCGTGCCGTCGGCAGCCACCACCAGGGTGCTGGTATCGCGCTGCTTCGGCAGCGGCGGCGGGAAGGCGAAATCCAGCACCAGCAGCAGCGCCAGCGTGGCAGCCGTGCCCCAGCGCAGCCACGGCCACAGCGGCCGCAGCCGGCGGCGCAGGGCCGCCAGCCGGGTCGTCGTCGTGTTTCTCATTGCAGCGTGCCGGATTGGAGCTTGCCAGCGGGACGGGCCGCGCCGTCGCGGCCCGTCCGCGCGGTCACGGCTGCACCACCGTGATCGTGGTCGGGTTGCTGCGGCCGACGCCACGCAGCTGCGGCCGGTACATGTCCTCCACCAGCGGCGGCGGCACCGAGTAGGTTCCCGGCGTCACCGCACGCACCAGGTAGAACACGTTGGCCTTGCTGCCACGCGAGAGCTTCAGCGCGGCCACGTAGCGGTCGTCGCGGAACTCCTCGTGCTTGGTATCGGCAGCTTCTCCGCGGTCGCTGATGGTGATGCCATCGACCACCACGTCGGCCCACTGCTTGGCGTCGCCCAGGTTGAAGTTCTCGATCTCCAGGCCGGCCGGCAGCAGGTCGGTCAGCAGTGCATCGGGCATCGTGGTGTCGGCGGTGACGGTCACGCGCACGATCAGTGCTTCGCCTTCCTTCAGCGGGCGCGGCGACCACGGCTTGCCATCGGTGCCGTAGTAGCTGCGTTCGACACCCAGCACACTGTTGTCCGGCGCCGGTGCGCTGCGCGGGATGCCCGCCACGTCGATGCTGGCGAACATCGGCGGCTGGCCCTGCGGGGTGAAGCGTACGCCGCTGGCCAGTTCGCTGGCGCTGAAGTTGCGGCCGAACAGCTTGCGCTCGCCGATGGCTTCGGTGTTGCCACCAATCACCAGCTCACCGGCCACCAGCGCCTTCTGGTTGGCGGCGAGCGCCTTGCCGAGGCGGGCAATCGCCACCTGTTCCTGCGTGCTCAGCCACATCCAGCCGGCATTGCGGCGGGCATCCAGGCCACGGCCGAGATCGACCGCACGCGCGTCCCACGCGGGCTTGGCCAGCTTGTTTTCGTGGGTCAGCGCGATCATCAGCGCGTCATCACGGATGGCGCTGCCGTAGTCGCCGAAGTACGACGGGCGTTCGCTGCTGGACTTGGCGAAGGCCGCCGCCAGCGCGGCCTGGCCACGCTTGGCATCGCCCTGCAACGACAGCGCCACGCCCAGATGGACCAGCGACAGGCCACCGACCGCCTTGCTGCGCTCGTTGTCGTACAGCGTGCGCAGGGTACCCAGCGGCGCACGGTTGACCCGGGCCAGCACGTAGCCCGAATACGCCTGGTTGGCGAACTTCAGCTTCTCGCGGTCGTCCTGGCCGTAGAACTGGTTGCCACCGGACAGCAGGTCCTCGCTGAGCCGGTTCAGTGCCTTCTGCAGCACGTTGTCCGGCACCGCGAAACCGGCGTCCTTGGCATCGAGCAGGAACTCGGTGATGTACGGGGTCAGCCACGGGTTCACGTAGCCGTCGTCACCCCACATCGAGAAGTTGCCGTTGGCCACCTGCATCGACGCCAGGCGACCGAACGCACCTTCCATGCGTTCGCGACGGGTCTTGGCATCCAGGCCGTCGGCACCGAGCATCGACGATGTCGCCTGGTCCAGGATCAGCGCGGCGTAGCCCTTGCTGGTGGTCTGCTCGGCACAGCCATACGGGTAATTCAGCGCGCCCTGCAGTGCACTGGCGAACGGAATCGGCGGCAGCGGGCTGACCAGCAGGCGGGCATTCACCGACTCGGACATCAGGCCATCGGTCAGGCTGTTGTCGAGGCTGACCGCGGCCAGCGGATCGAGCGTGCGCACCTGCGAACGCAGCACCTGCGGCCACGCGGCACGCACCGGCAGTTCGTAGCGGCGGTCGGCCTTGAAGCCGTTGCCGTCCACACGTACGCGCACCTTGGCCACGCTGTGGCCCTCACGCGCGGACAGCGGGAAACTCAGCGTTGTCTTGGCATCGGCATTCAACTGCACGCTGCGGCTGCCCTCGCCCAGGTTCAGCGGGCCTTCGCTTTCCACCTTCACGTTGAACTGGCCCGGCTTGCCGGTGAAGTTCTGCACGTCCAGGGTCACCGTGCTGCGGTCGCCCGGGGCCAGCACGCGCGGCATGCTGGCTTCGGCCAGGATCGGCGCGCGCACCACGGTTTCCACGTCGCGCTTGCCGTACTGGTCATCGCTGTAGACCAGCGCCGACACCCGCAGGGTACCGTTGAAGTCCGGCACCTTCAGGCGGATGCGGGCGATGCCCTTGGCATCGAGCTGCACCGGGCCGGAGAACAGATCCACGGTCTGCACGCGCGCGGTCGGGCGCTTGGCCTGCGGCAATGCCTGCAGCGCCATGTCGCCACCGAACTTCAGCTTGCCGGCACCGCCGTCAAAGCTCTCGATCACCCGGCTGTAGATGTCATAGGCATCAATGCCGAGGCGACGCTGGGCGAAGAAGTGCGCACCGGCATCGGGCACCGGGAAGCGGGTGATGTTGAGGATGCCCACGTCCACCGCCGAGACGGTGACGTGCGCCATCTTGCCGGCCAGCTGCGGTGCACTGACCGTCACCGGCAGGTCCTGTTCCGGGCGCATCTGCTTGGGCGCCACCAGGCCGACCGCCACGGTGCGGCCCTTGCGGTCCATCGGCACATGCACCACGCCCACGGCACGGGCCGGGGTGATCTTGCTCGGCGCACTACCGCCGCGGAACACCAGTGCGGTGATGTAGACGTCGTGGCGCTCCCAGTCGGCGGTGACCGGAATCTTGAAGGTCGAACCCGGCTTGGCGTCGATGTCCTGCACGTACAGCATGCGGTCGGTCTCGACCATCAGGATGCCCTTGCCGGCATGCGGCGGGGTCACCGTCACTTCCAGGGTGTCACCGGCCTTGTAGCCGGTCTTGTCCAGGCCCAGCTTGACCTTGTCCGGGCGCGCGTCCAAACCGCGGTTGTCGTCGCCCCAGCTCCAGCCGGCACGGAACGGGTAGCGGCTGGTCAGGCTGGTGGACGGATCGAACACGTCCACCCGGTACTCGCCCCACTCCACCGGGAAATCGAAGGCGACCGCGCTGCTGCCGGCGTCGACGGTGCGGGTTTCCTTGTTCTCGAAGCGGCGGGTGAAGTCGTAGTCCCAGCGGTTGTCGTTGAAGGTCCAGTGGTAGTCGCGCAGCTCGCGCACCAGGGTGATCTTCAGGCCCTTGGCCGGCTGCGGCTTGCCGGCGGCATCCACGCGCATCAGCTCGAAGCGTGCATTGCCGTTGGAGTCGGCGCCATCCTCGGGGTTGAACAGCGGGCGCACGCCGACCAGCGCGTTGGCCGGCCACATCACCCGCTTCAGGGTACGGGTGACGGTACGGCCACCGGTTTCATACAGGCTGCCGGACAGCACCACGGCGATCGGTGCCTTGGCCTTGGCGGCCTCTTCCGGCAATGCCACATCCTCACGCAGCTGGCCGTTGGCCGGCAGCGTGGTGTCGATCACGTCCTTGGCTTCGCGCGGCAGCTGCAGGGTCGGGTCACCGAAGAAGTAGCCCGGCAGGCCTTCGACCGGCTGCTGCTCGGCGGCCACCGCCATGCGCGCAGTGAAGCGGTTGCCGTCGGCCGGCGCCCCGTACAGGTAGGCGCCATTGGCCTGCAGGCGCAGGTCCTCACCCGGCTTCAGCGTCTTCTGCGCGCTGTCCAGGTCCAGCTTCATGCGCTCGGGCAGGAACTCCTCGATGCGCAGGGTCATGCCCTGGATCGCTTCCTTGCTCGCCGGGTCGGTGCGGAACTCGACCTGCCAGCGCCCGGTCGGCGCCTCGGCGGGGATCACCTGCTCGAAGTTGATGTAGCCCTGCTCGCCCGGCTGCAGGCGGGTCTCGCGGAAGGTCTTGCCGTCGGGCTGCTTCAGGCGCAGGAACACCGGCTGAGCCTTGACCGGCTTGCCATCGTTGTCGCGCAGCAATGCGGACAGGCGCACGGTTTCGCCCGGGCGATACAGGTCGCGCCCGGACCAGGCATAGACGTCGAACCAGGCATTGTCACGGCCGGCCACGGCGAATTCGCTCAGGTCCAGCGCCGGCTGGTTGAACGGCAGGAAGCTGGTGTCCTTGCCTGTGCTGGCGACCAGCACGTGGGTGGCATCCAGCGTGTAGTTCAGCAGCGCATTGCCGTTGCCGTCGGTGCTGCCCTTCAGTACCACCTCGCCCTTGGCGTCGAGCACGCGCAGGTCGATGCCCTTCAGCGGCGCGCCGTCCTTGAGGCCGGCGGTGTGCACGAACAGCTTGTCCTTGTAGGCACGGGTATGCAGGCCGATGTCGCTGACCGAGAAGAACGCGGTATCGAACTCGCCTTCGTAGTCACCGGTGCGCTTGAGCAGGGCGAAGTACAGGCCCGGCTCCTGCAGTTCCTTGATGTCCTGGGTCGGCAGGTAGGTCAGCACCCGCTCGTTCTTCTTGCCGCCGAGGATGAAGCGGTTGACGTAGACCGGCTCGGCCAGCTTGTTGATCGGGCTGCGCTCGTAGTCGCTGCTCAGCTCCCAGCTGCCGCGGCGGCCACCGCGCTGGTACTGGCTGAAGAAGGTCGGCAGGTCCTTCTCGCGCACGCGCAGGAATTCGACGTCAACCTCGGGCACGTTCACCGAGACCACCGGCAGGCCACGGCTGTCCTTCGCCGGCAGCACGCTGCCCTGCGAGGCGAACCCGACCACCGGCTTCAGCTCGCCGCTGAACACCTTCTGCTTCAGTTCCTTGCCCAGGCGACTGCCATCGGCGGCCAGCAGGTCCGGCGAGACCACCAGGCTGAACTCCTTGCCAGCCTCGACGAACGGGTAACGCAGGGTCAGGCCGTCATCGGACAGCGTCCAGCTGCTGTCGTCGGTGCCGACCTTCTCTTCGAAGCGCACCAGCTTGTCGAAATCCTGGGTGCCCACCAGTGGGCGCGAGAATTCCAGCGCCAGCGACAGGCCGTCATTCTTCTGGTCCGGGTAGGCGCGCAGCAGGGTGAATTCCTTCACCTGCTCGGCCTGGGTGGTGATCGCTTCACCGCTGGCCTTGGGCAGCTGCCCGCTGTCGTTGCGGCAACCGGCCAGGCCCAGCAACAGGCCTCCTGCCAGTACCGCCGCCGCCCATCCCCACCGCTTCCGCCGTGCCGGACCGCTCATGTCGTCACTCCTTGATCGAGGCGGCCATTATAGGCAGGCCGCGTCAAGGTGTTGACGCGAATTCGGCAATTGCCCGGGCGGGTAGTGCCGGCCGCTGGCCGGCGGAACCGGTAGTCGCCAACCTTGGTTGGCGTCGGCTGTGCCAACCAAGGTTGGCACCTACCAAAGCAGGTGCAGCTACGTGCCCGGCAAGCAGGCGTGGCATCAGATCCGCCGAAGCGCGTTCCCTACCCCGGCAGGTACAGGTCCACGTAGTCGGTCACCGCCATCGCCGCCAGCGCCACTGGGTCCAGCGAGGCGGCCAGGATGCGCTGCTGCTGGGCGGTCGGGAAGCGGTGGGCCAGGTGCCGGCGGAACTTGTCCATCAGCAGCGGAATGCCCTCCCCGCGGCGCCGGGCGTGGCCCAGCGGATACTCCACCAGCACCTCCGGCAGTTCACTGCCATCGTTGAAGCGCACGCTCAGGCCGTTGGCGATGCTGCGCTTGTCCGGGTCCAGATAGTCGGCGCTGAGCTGCGGATCCTCGTGGCAGGCCACCTTTGCGCGCAGCGCGTCGATGCGCGGATCGGCGGCGACGTCGTCCTCATAGTCCTCGGCCACCAGCCGCCCATGCAGCAGCGCGATGGCGATCATGTACTGCACACAGTGGTCGCGGTCGGCCGGATTGTGCAGTGGGCCCCTCTTGTCGATGATGCGGATGCAGGCTTCCTGGGTGCGGATGGCGATGTGCGCGATATCCTCGACCTGCCGCCCCATCGCGCGCAATTGCTGGTGCAGCGCGATCGCTGCCTCCACCGCAGTCTGGCCGTGGAACTCGGCCGGGTAGCTGATCTTGAACAGCACGTTCTCCATCACATAGCTGCCCAGCGGCCGCTCCAGCGTCAGTGCCTGTCCATGCATGGACACAGCCTCGAAGCCCCAGGTCGGTGCACTGAGCACGCTCGGATAGCCCATTTCACCCGTTGCCGCGATCAGCGCCAGGCGTACGCCACGGCTGGTGGCATCGCCGGCGGCCCAGCTCTTGCGCGAACCGGTGTTGGGCGCGTGCCGGTAGGTCCGCAGCGCCTGGCCATCGACCCAGGCCAGCGACACTGCATTGAGCATGCGTTCGCGATCCAGCCCGAGCAGCTGCGCCACCACAGCGGTGGTGGCGACCTTGACCAGCACCACATGGTCCAGCCCGACCCGATTGAAGGAATTGTGCAGGGCCAGTACACCCTGGATCTCGTGCGCCTTGATCATCGCCAGCAGCACGTCGTGCACGGTCGGCGGCGGGCGGCGCAGGGCCTGCGCGTTGCGACCCAGCCAATCGCAGACGGCAAGGATGCCGCCCAGGTTGTCCGACGGATGGCCCCATTCGGCCGCCAGCCAGGTGTCGTTGAAATCCAGCCAGCGCACCATCGCGCCGAGGTTGAAGGCGGCCTGCACCGGATCCAGCACGTAGTGCGTACCCGGCACGCGCGCACCGTTGACCACGCTGATGCCCGGCACCAGAGGACCGAGCAGCTTGCTGCAGGCCGGGAAGGACAGCGCTTCCAGCCCGCAGCCCAGCGTATCAAGCAGGCAGTGGTGCGCGGTCTGGAACGCCAGCGGTGAGTCGATGCGTGCGTCGCGCACGTAATCGACGATGTCCACCAGCAGCGCATCCCACGCTGCACGCTCGTTGGATGGGGTGGGGCTGTCGGACATCGTCGATCTCCTCGTTACGGTGCACGGTTGCCCGTGCACCATGCCAACCAAGGTTGGCATCTACCAAAGCAATTGGTCACTGCGGCCCGGTAGTCGCCAACCTTGGTTGGCGTTTACCAACGCATCACTCGGCCGGCACCCGCACCTTGCCTTCCATCAGCACGCGGGCACTGCGGCTCATGATGGCCTTGCTTACTGTCCACTGGCCGTCAACGAGGCCGGCCTGCGCACCCACGCGCAACGTGCCGGAAGGATGACCGAAGGTCACTGCCTCGCGTTCACCACCACCGGCCGCCCGATTGACCAGGGTGCCCGGGATCGCTGCTGCGGTGCCGATCGCCACGGCGGCGGTACCCATCATCGCGTGGTGCAGCTTGCCCATCGACAATGCGCGCGCATGCAGATCGATGGCCGAGGCCGGAATGGCCTTGCCGCTGGATGACACATAGTCCTGCGCCGGTGCAACGAACGCCACCTTAGGCGTGTGCTGGCGGGTCGCAGCGTCTTCCAGGTTCTTGATCAGACCCATGCGCAAGGCGCCGTAGGCGCGGATGGTCTCGAATTTCTGCAGCGCGGCCTTGTCTTCGTTGATCGCCGGCTGCAGCTCGGTGCCGCTGTAGCCCAGATCGGCAGCGTTGAGGAAGATCGTCGGGATGCCAGCGGTGATCATCGTCACCTCGAAGCTGCCCACGCCGGGCACTTCCAGGGTATCGACCAGATTGCCGGTCGGGAACATCGCACCCGCATCGCCGTCATCGGACGGATCGATGAATTCCAGCTGGATCTCGGCCGCCGGGAAGGTCACGCCGTCCAGCTCGAAATCGCCGATCTCCTGCACTTCGCCATCGCGCATCGGCACGTGCGCGATGATGGTCTTGCCGATGTTGGCCTGCCAGATGCGCACGGTGCACAGGCCGTCACGCGGTACCCGGGCCGGATCGATCAGACCGTTGGCGATTGCGAACGGACCCACCGCAGTGCTGAGATTGCCGCAGTTGCCGCTCCAGTCGACGAAGGCGGTGTCGATCGCCACCTGACCGTACAGATAGTCGACATCGTGATCCGGCACTG
This sequence comes from Stenotrophomonas sp. SMYL86, assembly GCF_036320025.1. NCBI lineage: Bacteria > Pseudomonadati > Pseudomonadota > Gammaproteobacteria > Lysobacterales > Lysobacteraceae > Stenotrophomonas > Stenotrophomonas sp. SMYL86. Next base: position 57,917 of record NZ_JAWIRU010000005.1, on the reverse strand, counting down.
AGGCGGTGGAGATGATCACGCACTTGCTGGTGCTGGACGTTGCACCGCCCATGCCGTCGGTCTGCTTGCCGTACGGATCAGGCGAGCCGATCACGCGCATCAGCAGCGCATCGCGTGCGGCGCCCGGCACCTGTGCGGCTTCGGGCAGGTCCTGCAGGCGGAAGAACACGCCCTTGCTGGTGCCACCGCGCATGTAGGTGGCCGGAATACGGAGTTGCGGGAGGAAGGTCATCGTCGAATCCACGCGTTTGAATTTCAGGAAATGTCTTGCATCAGTGCGTCAAGACCACGATCAATGCACCACACACGCATGATGTCCACGCGGTCCGGTAGATCGAGGTAATAGACGAGGTAGCGTTCGAAGCCCGGAACCAGCATGAAGCGCAACGGCACCGGCAACTGTGCTCAGAGGTCGGCGTGCCGGGTGGAACCCGAGCCAGGAAACACCGCGATGCGTTGAAGCGTGGCCTCCAACTCGGCGAGAAAGCGCCGACCCAGCACCAGCCCACCCTGCCGTGCGAACCATAGCGCGGCATCGGCTGCGTCGGCTTCGGCCCTGGGCCTCCATTCAATCGCCTTCACGCTCCATCCTTTCGGTCAGTTCGCGACGCATCCGCTCGAATGTGGCCGCAGTCACCGGAACGGCAGGCCCAGAAGCCAGCCCCTCGGCAATCAACTGCTTGAGCAGCTCTTCAGCCTTGCTGCGCTGACGCTGGCGGATCAGGTCACGCACATAATCCGACGTACTGGAGTAGCCGCCTTCGCGCACTTCCTCGTCCACGAACTGCTTGAGCGGATCGGTCAGCGAAATGTTCATGGTGGCCATGAAACTCTCCTTTGGCAGTTTTTGCCAAGTCAGTGTGCGCCCTGCCCTGGTGTCGGACAAGTCCGCCCCCGGCCTCCGGGGGCAGGCATTCAGTCCGGCATCACGCCACCTTGGCGCCTTCCAGGAAGTCCTGGGCGAAGCGCTGCAGCACGCCGCCGGCCTCGTAGATCGCCACTTCCTCGTCGCTGTCCAGGCGGCAGGTGACCGGCACGAGCACGTCCTGGCCGTCGCGGCGGTGGATGACCAGGGTCAGCTCGGCGCGCGGGGTGCGCTCGCCGATCACGTCGAAGGTCTCGGTGCCGTCGATGCCCAGGGTCAGGCGGGTGGTGCCCGGCTTGAACTCCAGCGGCAGCACGCCCATGCCGATCAGGTTGGTACGGTGAATCCGTTCGAAGCCTTCGGCCGCGATCGCCTCCACGCCGGCCAGGCGCACGCCCTTGGCGGCCCAGTCACGCGAGCTGCCCTGGCCGTAGTCGGCACCGGCGATGATGATCAGCGGCTGCTTGCGGTCCATGTAGGTTTCGATCGCTTCCCACATGCGCATCACCTTGCCTTCCGGCTCCACGCGCGCCAGCGAACCCTGCTTCACGCTGCCGTCGTCGTTGCGCACCATCTCGTTGAACAGCTTCGGGTTGGCGAAGGTGGCGCGCTGCGCGGTCAGGTGGTCACCGCGGTGGGTGGCGTAGGAATTGAAGTCCTCTTCCGGCAGGCCCATCTTCGCCAGGTACTCACCGGCGGCACTGGACGCCAGGATCGCGTTGGACGGCGACAGGTGGTCGGTGGTGATGTTGTCCGGCAGCACCGCCAGCGCGCGCATGCCAGACAGCGTGCGCTCACCGGCCAGTGCGCCCTCCCAGTACGGCGGACGGCGGATGTAGGTGCTCTGCGGGCGCCAGTCGTACAGCGGGCTGACCGCCGCACCGTGCTCCACGCGCACGTTGAACATCGGGTTGTAGACCTTGCGGAACTGCTCCGGCTTCACCGAGGCCTTCACCACCGCGTCGATCTCGGCATCACTCGGCCAGATGTCCTTCAGGCGCACCTCACTGCCATCGGCATCCACGCCCAGCACGTCCTTCTCGATATCGAAGCGCACGGTGCCGGCGATGGCATAGGCGATCACCAGCGGCGGCGAAGCCAGGAAGGCCTGCTTCGCATACGGGTGGATGCGGCCATCGAAGTTGCGGTTGCCCGACAACACGGCGGTGGAATACAGGTCGCGATCGATGATTTCCTGCTGGATCTTCGGGTCCAGCGCACCGCTCATGCCGTTGCAGGTGGTGCAGGCGAAGGCGACGATGCCGAAGCCGAGCTTTTCCAGGTCCGGCAGCAGGCCGGCCTCTTCCAGGTACAGCTGCACCGCCTTCGAACCCGGCGCCAGCGACGACTTCACCCACGGCTTGCGCAGCAGGCCACGCTCGTTGGCCTTGCGCGCCAGCAGTGCGGCGGCGATCACGTTGCGCGGATTGGACGTATTGGTGCAGCTGGTGATGGCGGCGATGATCACCGCGCCGTCGGGCATCAGCCCCTGCGCCTGCTCGGCCTTGCCCGCTTCCAGCTTGGCTTCGTCGGCGATGCCGCGCTCGGCCAGCTCGGCGGTCGCCACGCGCTTGTGCGGGTTGGACGGGCCGGCCATGTTGCGCACCACGCTGGACAGGTCGAAGCGCAGCACACGCTCGTATTGTGCGGTGGCCAGGTCATCGGCCCAGAGGCCGGTGGTACGGGCGTAGTTCTCCACCAGCGCCACCTGCGATTCCTCGCGGCCGGTCAGGCGCAGGTAATCGATGGTCTGCCCGTCGATGTAGAACATCGCGGCGGTCGCGCCGTACTCCGGGCACATGTTGGAAATGGTGGCGCGGTCACCGATGGTCAGTGCCGCAGCACCCTCGCCGAAGAATTCAAGATACGCACCGACCACGCGCTCCTTGCGCAGGAACTCGGTCAGCGCCAGCACCACGTCGGTGGCAGTGATGCCCGGCTGCGGCCTGCCGGTCAGCTCGACACCGATGATGTCCGGCAGACGCATCCACGAGGCGCGGCCCAGCATCACGTTCTCGGCTTCCAGGCCGCCAACACCAATCGCGATCACGCCCAGTGCATCCACGTGCGGGGTATGGCTGTCGGTACCCACGCAGGTATCCGGGAAGGCCACGCCGTCCTGCACGTAGACCACCGGCGACATCTTCTCCAGGTTGATCTGGTGCATGATGCCGTTGCCCGGCGGAATCACGTCCACGTTCTCGAACGCCAGCTTGGTCCAATCGATGAAGTGGAAACGGTCTTCGTTGCGGCGATCCTCGATGGCGCGGTTCTTCTCGAACGCCTGCGGATCGAAACCACCGCACTCCACCGCCAGCGAGTGATCGACGATCAGCTGCACCGGCACCACCGGATTGACCTTGGCCGGGTCACCGCCCTTGTCGGCGATCGCATCACGCAGGCCAGCCAGGTCGACCAGTGCGGTCTGGCCGAGGATGTCGTGGCAGACCACGCGTGCCGGGAACCACGGGAAGTCGAGGTCGCGGCGGCGCTCGATCAGCTGCTTCAGCGAATCGCCAAGCGTAGCCGGATCGCAGCGACGCACCAGGTTCTCGGCCAGCACGCGCGAGGTGTACGGCAGGGTGGCATAGGCGCCAGGCTGGATCGCATCGACAGCGGCGCGCGCGTCGAAATAATCCAGCGTGCTGCCGGGGAGGTTCTTGCGGTAATCGGTATTCATGGGCTGGCGGAGTGCTTGAGGCGGGCCGGGTGCCGGCGGTGCGGCGGCGAAAGCATCCGGCCGGCACGGGGCCGGCCGGATGGGTACAGCAGGGGGATCAGACGCGCTTGTCGATGGCGACGAAGTCGCGGTCTTCCGGACCGATGTAGTTGGCGCTCGGGCGGATGATCTTGCCGTCGATGCGCTGCTCGACGATGTGCGCGCTCCAGCCGGCGGTGCGGGCGATCACGAACAGCGGGGTGAACATCGCGGTCGGCACGCCCATCATGTGGTAGCTGACGGCACTGAACCAGTCCAGGTTCGGGAACATCTTCTTGATGTCCCACATCACCGATTCCAGGCGCTCGGCAATGTCGTACATCTTCATACTGGACTGCTCTTCGGACAGCTCGCGGGCCACGTCCTTGATCACCTTGTTGCGCGGATCGGAGACGGTGTACACCGGGTGGCCGAAACCGATCACCACTTCCTTGCGCTCGACACGGGCCTTGATGTCTTCCTCGGCTTCATCCGGGTTGTCGTAGCGCTTCTGCACTTCGAACGCCACTTCGTTGGCGCCGCCATGCTTCGGGCCGCGCAACGCGCCGATGCCACCGCAGATCGCGCTGTACATGTCGCTGCCGGTGCCGGCGATGACGCGGCAGGTGAAGGTCGAGGCGTTGAACTCGTGCTCGGCGTACAGGATCAGCGAGGTATGCATCGCCTTCACCCACGATTCCTGCGGCTTCTCGCCGTGCAGCAGGTGCAGGAAGTGGCCACCGATCGAGTCATCGTCGGTTTCCACGTCGATGGCGCGGCCGTTGTGGCTCCAGTGGTACCAGTACAGCAGCATCGAACCGAGGCAGGCCATCAGCTTGTCGGCGATGTCACGCGCGCCCGGATGGTTGTGATCGTCCTTCTCCGGCGCCACGCAGCCGAGCACGGACACGCCGGTGCGCATCACGTCCATCGGGTGCGCCGACGGCGGCAGTTCTTCCAGCGCCGCCTTCACCGCGGCCGGGATGCCACGCAGCGACTTCAGCTTGGCCTTGTACGAAACCAGCTCGGCGCGGGTCGGCAGCTTGCCGTGCACCAGCAGATAGGCGATTTCCTCGAACTCGCTGGTGTTGGCCAGGTCCAGGATGTCGTAGCCACGGTAGTGCAGATCGTTGCCACTACGGCCCACGCTGCACAGCGCGGTGTTGCCGGCGGCGGTGCCGGACAGGGCGACGGACTTCTTCGGCTTGAAGGTCGGGGTTGCGGTCGTATCGTTCATGTTTCCCTCCGAAAACTTGATGGTGCAGGGTACTGCTTATTTCTTGGCGGCGAACAGTGCATCGAGCTGCTGCTCGAAGGCGTGGTAGCCGATGCGGTCGTAGAGTTCTTCGCGGGTCTGCATGGTCTCCACCACATTGCGCTGGTGGCCATCGCGGCGCACCGCCTGGTAGACGTTCTCGGCAGCCTTGTTGGCGGCGCGGAAGGCAGACAGCGGGAACAGCTGGATGGCGACGCCGGCCGAGGCCAGTTCATCGCGGCTGAACAGCGGGGTGGCACCGAATTCGGTGATGTTGGCCAGCACCGGTACCTTCACCGCGTCGACGAAGCGGCGGTAGGTGTCCAGGTCGTAGGCGGCCTCGGCGAAGATGCCGTCGGCACCCGCCTCAACGCAGGCGATGGCGCGCTCGATGGCCTTGTCCACGCCGTCCACCTGGATGGCGTCGGTGCGCGCGATCAGGAAGAAGTCCGGATCGGTCTTGGCATCGGCAGCCGCCTTCACGCGGTCGACCATTTCACCCTGCGAGACGATCTCCTTGCCCGGGCGGTGACCGCAGCGCTTGGCGCCGACCTGGTCCTCGATGTGGCAGGCGGCCGCGCCGGCCTTGATCAGCGACTTCACGGTGCGCGCGATGTTGAACGCGCTCGGGCCGAAGCCGGTGTCGATGTCGACCATCAGCGGCAGGTCGCAGACATCGGTGATGCGGCGCACGTCCACCAGCACGTCTTCCAGGGTATTGATGCCCAGGTCCGGCAGGCCCAGCGAGCCTGCGGCAACGCCGCCGCCGGACAGGTAGATGGCACGGAAGCCGGCGCGCTTGGCCAGCAGGGCATGGTTGGCGTTGATCGCGCCGATCACCTGCAGCGGCGATTCGGCAGCCAGCGCCTCACGGAAGCGGGCACCGGCGGAGAAAGGGGCGGAAGCGGTCATGCGGCAATCCAGGTTGAAGAACGGATGGGTAGGCGCAAGCACCATGCCAAGCTGCAAGCCGTTGATTTCACGGACATGACCGTCACTCAACAGTGAAACATATGAAACACTGAAACAGATGTATCATGAAACATCTCGCCCGTACCCGCCGCCATGTATCTGCCCCGCTCACCCCTGCGCCATGCCGATGCCGACCCCGGCCGCCCGGTGATCTGGACGGTCAGCGTCTCGCGACTGACCGGCCTGCTCGGCGACGTCATTCCCGAGTTCGACCGCCGCGCGCGCATCGAGCAGATCAACCTCGGCTTCGAGGAAGCGGTGGAGGTGATCGGCCAGCGCCTGCGCCGCGAGCATTGCGATGTGGTGATTGCCGGCGGCTCCAACGCCGCCTGGCTGCGCGGCCGGTTGGAGCTGCCACTGGTGCCGATCCAGGCCAACGGCTTCGACCTGATGGAAGCACTGGCCCGTGCCCGCCGCATCGCCAGCCGCATCGGCCTGGTCACCCACGCCAGCGACGTGCCGGTGTTCAGCAACTTCCAGCAGAGTTTCGGCCTGGATATCGAGCATCGGCGTTTCGTCACCCGCGAGGATGCGCGCGACTGCATCGCCGATCTGCGCGCCAACGGCATCGAAGTGATCGTCGGCACCGGCATGGCCATCGACCACGCCGAACAGGCCGGCCTGCCCGGGGTGCTGCTGTACTCCGCCGACTCGGTGCGACAGGCGTTCGAACATGCGCTGGAACTGACCCAGACCCTGGCACGTTCCAGTGGCAATCGGCCTAGCCCACGTCGGCGCCTGGCAGCGCGCGCCGATGCGCATGAACTGCTCGGCGACAGCGACGCGATGACGCAGGTGCGCGCGCAGATCGCGCTCTACGCCCCACATGACAGCACCGTACTGGTCAGCGGCGAAACCGGCACCGGCAAGGAACTGGTGGCGCGCCAGCTGCACGCCGCCAGCGGCCGTCGAGGCCGCTTCGTCGCGTTGAACTGCGGCGCGATCAGCGAATCGCTGCTGGAAGCGGAGCTGTTCGGCTACAGCGATGGGGCATTCACCGGCGCACGCCGTGGCGGCCGTGTCGGCCTGATCGAGGCCGCAGACGGTGGCACCCTGTTCCTGGACGAAATCGGCGAACTGCCGCTACCGCTGCAGACCCGCCTGCTGCGCGTACTGGAAGAACGCGAGGTACTGCGCGTGGGCGCCACCGAACCGACCCCGGTGGACCTGCGCGTGGTGGCCGCCACCCTGCAGTCGCTGGAGCAGCGCGCAGCAACCGGCAGCTTCCGTCGCGACTTGTATTACCGCTTGGCCGCACTGCGCATTGCCCTGCCGCCGCTGCGCGCGCGGCGCAGTGATATCCCGCTGCTGGCGCAGCACTTCTTCCGCCAGCTGCGTGGCATCGATGCGCCACTGGATGAGGATGCGCTGGCGGTGCTGACCGCCGCCAGTTGGCCAGGCAACGTGCGTGAGCTGCGTAATCTGGTGGATCGGCTACGCATCCACTGGCAGCCCGGTGAAGGGCTGATCGATGCTGCGCGACTGCTGCAGCTGGCACCCGAACTGGTGAATGAGGGCGCTGTAGCATTGCCGGTGGAAAGCAACGGGAAGCGCCCGCCGCGTGCGCAGCTGGAGACGCTGCTGCAGGAACATCGCAATGATCGCGAGGGGATGGCGCAGGCGCTGGGCGTCTCACGCACCACGCTGTGGCGCTGGCTGCGCGCGGAGGGGTTGTAACCACTCGTTGCCTGGTGGGTGCGAACCTTGGTTCGCACCGCTCTTCCGTCAAGCATCTCATCCACGCATGGCGTGGATCTACCTGGCCAGCAGCAGCTCGATTTCCTCCACCTGCACCACCGGCACCTGCCACGGGTGATGCGGCACGATGCCCTGTTCGAAGATGCGCTGCAGCCGCTGCGGATTCCGAGGCAGGCAGAATTCCAGGCGCACGCTGTCGACCACTTCGGTGCGGCCCGCCTCACCCTGCACGGGCGACGCACCCACGCGCGGGCGGAACTGCTCGAACCCCGGCGCCGACCACCACATCCCGTGCTCGTAGTCGCCGGCCGCCAGCGCGTCCACCGCGAGGATGCCCTGCTTCACTGCATCCAGTGCTGCCGACGGCACGAACACCACCACACGGTACAGCGGCAGGCGTTGCATCAGGTTGCCTTACGGATACAGCAGGCGCTTGCTCCAGCGCCCTTCGGCACCGGCTTCATAGCACCAGCGTTCGTGCAGGCGGAACTGCGCGCCATACCAGAACTCGATGCGGTCAGGCACCACGCGCAGGCCGCTCCAGCCCTCCGGGCGCGGCACGTCCTTGCCCTCGAAGCGGGCTTCGACCTCGGCCACGCGCGCATCGAATTCCTCGCGCGTTGCCAGCGTCTTCGACTGCTGCGAGGCCCAGGCGCCGATCTGGCTCATGCGCGGGCGGCTGGCGAAATAGGCATCGGCTTCAGCATCGGCGACCTGCTCGACACGGCCTTCGATGCGCACCTGGATACCCGCCTCGCGCAGGCTGCGCCACAGGAACAACAGCGCGGCCTGCGGATTGGCCTGCAGCTCCTGGCCCTTGTGGCTGTCCAGGTGGGTATAGAAGACGAAGCCACGCTCGTCGAAGGCCTTCAGCAGCACGGTACGCGCCGAGGGACGGCCCTGCGTATCGGCGGTGGCCACGGTCATCGCATTCGGCTCGACCTCGCGGCTCTGCTTGGCCTCGTCGAACAGGCCGGCAAACGTGGACAGGGCTTCGGCGTACAGGTCGCTCATGATTGCGTTCTTCTCACACGGATTGGGCTATTGTGGCTGCATGGCCGCTGCTGCGTATATGCCCCAGGTGAAAGGATTCCCCGAAACATTGGCCGAACAGGCGCTGGATGAAGCGCTGGGCAGCGGTGCAGCGATTCCAGTATTGGCGATCAGCGGCCTGCAGGGGAGCGGCAAATCGACGCTGGCCGCGCAGGTGGTGGCGCGCGCCCAGGCACGCGGCCTGAACGCGGCCACGCTGTCGATCGATGACGTCTACCTCACCCGTGCGCAGCGCCAGCGACTGGCCCGCCAGGTGCATCCGCTGCTGATCACCCGCGGGCCGCCCGGCACCCACGACCTGCCGCTGGCCCACGGCGTGCTGGACGCGGTGGCCGCACGCCAGCCCTTCGCGATGCCACGATTCGACAAGCTGGCCGATGAACGCCTGCCCGAGGCTCAGTGGCCGCAGCTGCAGCAGCCATTGGACCTGCTGGTGTTCGAAGGCTGGTTCCTCGGCACACCGGCGCAGGATGACAACGCACTGGACAGCCCGCTGAACGCACTGGAGCGCGAGGCCGACGCCGATGGCCGTTGGCGCCGCTGGTGCAACCAGGCGCTGGCCCGCGACTACCCGGCGTTGTGGCAGCGCTGCGACCGCCTGTGGTTCCTGCAGCCGCCGGATTTCTCGGTGGTACCACGCTGGCGCTGGCAGCAGGAGCAGAACCTGCAGGCCGCGCAGCCGGGCCGGCACGGCATGAGCCGGCCTCAGCTGGAACGCTTCGTGCAGTACTACGAGCGGGTCAGCCGGCAGGCACTGCGCGCCCTGCCCGCCCTGGCCGACCACGTGGTGGTGCTGGACGGCCAGCGCCAGGTGCAGGACGTACGCTGAGCGCGCCTATTCCACCAGGAAGGTTACACGCAGGTTGACCCGCCATTCGGTGATTTCGCCGCTGCCATTGGTGACCACCTTGGTCTCGTTCACCCAGGCGCCCTGGATGCCCTTGACCGTCTCGGAAACCTTCTTCAGCCCGCTGCGCACGGCGTCTTCCACGCTTTTGGGCGAGGAGGCGGTGATTTCGATGACCTTGGCGACCGTCATGGCCTGTACTCCGGCTGGCGCGGGAGACCCCGCAGGAACGCCTACCCTGACGTGAAGAACGTAAAGGCAAGGGCACGGAGGTGTTAGCATCAGAGGGCATGAATCCTGCTCCGAACCTGATCCTGATCGGCCCGATGGGCGCCGGCAAAACCTGCATCGGCCGCCGCCTGGCCGAGCGCTTCACGCTGGACTTCGTCGATGTCGACCAGGCCATCGTCGATGCCGCCGGCGCCAGCATCCCGACCATCTTCGAGCACTCGGGTGAAACCGGCTTCCGCAGCCATGAGCGCGAAGCCTTGGCCCGTGTGCTGGAAGGCCGCGGCCAGCTGGTTTCCACTGGTGGAGGCGCCGTACTCGATCCGGATAACCGCGCCCTGATTGCCCAGCGCGGCTTCGTGGTCTACCTGCGGGTCAGCGTGGCCGCGCAGCTGGAACGCCTGGCCCGCGACAAAGGCAGGCCACTGCTGCAGCGCCCGGACCGCGAGCAGGTGCTGCACGATCTGGCTGCTCACCGCGACCCGCTGTACCGCGAACTGGCCGACCTCACCCTCGATACCGACCCGTACACCGCTGCCGACGCGACCGCCCACCTGGTGGTCAAGCTGGCCACGCAATGGCAGCGCCAGGACCTGACCGCATGACTTCCCCCGCCCTGCTGCAGGTCGCCGTTGACGGCGACCGCCCCTACTCCATCACCATCGGCGCTGGTGCCCAGACCGACGGCACCGCGCTGGCCTCGCATGTGCGCGGCCGCCACGTGCTGCTGCTCAGCGACAGCGAAGTGGCTCCGCGCTACCTGGCAGCCGTGAAGCAGACGCTGCTGGCCGCACGCCCCGACCTGATCGTCGGCGAGCACGTGCTGGCCGCCGGCGAAGCCTCCAAGACCCTGGCCGAATTCGGCCGCGCGATCGAAGCGCTGGCCGCGCTCGGCGCCACCCGGGATGCCTGCGTGTTCGCCCTCGGTGGCGGCGTGGTCGGTGATCTCGCCGGTTTTGCCGCGGCCTGCTGGATGCGCGGCGTGGACTGCGTGCAGCTTCCGACCACCCTGTTGGCGATGGTCGATTCGTCGGTGGGCGGCAAGACCGCGGTCGACATTCCGGCCGGCAAGAACCTGGTCGGCGCATTCCATCCGCCGCGCGCGGTCATTGCCGATACCCGCGTGCTGGCCACCCTGCCGCCGCGCGAGCTGCGCGCCGGCCTGGCCGAAGTGGTGAAGTACGGCGCGCTGGGCGATGCAGTGTTCTTCGAATGGCTGCAGCAGCATGCCGATGCGCTGCTGGCCGGCGAAGACAACGTGCTTTCTGAAGCCATCGCGCGCAGTTGCCGGCACAAGGCCGCCATCGTCGAGCGCGATCCGTTCGAGAAGGGGGAACGTGCCCTGCTCAACCTGGGACACACCTTCGGCCACGCCATCGAGACCGAACAGGGCTACTCCGCCCCCGGCCGCGATGCGCTGAACCATGGCGAGGCGGTGGCGGTGGGCATGGTGCTGGCGGCGAAGCTGTCCACCGACCTGGGCCTGGCCGACGATGCCGACCGTGCGCGCCTGCAGGCCCTGCTGGAGCGTCTGGGCCTGCCGGTGACGATCCCGGCGGGGCTGGACCCGCAGGCCCTGCTCGGCCGCATGCGGCTGGACAAGAAGAACGTGGCCGGCCGCCTGCGCCTGGTGCTGTGGCGTGGCATGGGCCGCGCCGAAGTGGTGCCGGACGTGGATGAGGCAGCGGTGCTGAAGGTGCTGTCGGCCCGGTAGTGCCGGCCAACGGCCGGCACCAGCGCGTTGGGGCCGGGGGCCCCCTGGCCCCGCGACACTCGGCGCCCTGCC
>NZ_JAWIRU010000005.1:0-46505 GCF_036320025.1 Stenotrophomonas sp. SMYL86 | reverse complement strand
GCCGCCCCGTCGACGCGCCGGGGGCGGTTCTGGGGGGCGGGCCCGGGCTGCCCCCCCCCCCGGCCCCCACCACCGCGTTGCGGCCGGGGTCACCCTGGCCCCGCTACAATCGGCGCCATGCACGTCTACCTGCAACATCCCGACGCCGGTGCGCAGGCACCGCGCTTCCTGCGCCTGAGCCTGCAGCCGGATCTGTTCGGCGGCTGGGAACTGCTGCGCGAGAGCGGCCGCGTCGGCAGCCGCTCGCAGCTGCGGCGCGAGCTGTTCCTGCAGGCCGACGAAGCCCGCCATGCCTTCGAGAAGGCCCGCGATGCCGAACTGCATCGCGGTTTCCAGATCCTCTCGCACGGCGACTGACGCCGCTGCCAACTTTCGTCCAAGGAATGCCCATCGTGACCAGCCCTCTCCGCAACGATCGCCTGCTGCGCGCCCTGCGCCGCGAACCGGTGGACTGCACCCCCGTCTGGCTGATGCGCCAGGCCGGACGCTACCTGCCGGAATACCGCGCGACCCGAGCCAAGGCCGGCAGCTTCCTGGCCATGGCCAAGAATCCGGAGATTGCCTGCGAGGTTACCCTGCAGCCGCTGCGCCGCTTCCCGCTGGATGCGGCCATCCTGTTCTCGGACATCCTCACCATTCCCGATGCGATGGGCCTGGAGCTGTACTTCGTCGAAGGCGAAGGCCCGAAGTTCCGCCACCCGGTGCGTGATGAAGCGGCCATCGCCAGGCTGGCGGTGCCGGACATGGAACAGGACCTGGGCTACGTGATGGACGCGGTGCGCCTGATCCGCCGTGAGCTGGACGGCCAGGTGCCGCTGATCGGTTTCTCCGGCAGCCCGTGGACGCTGGCCTGCTACATGGTGGAAGGCGGCGGCAGCAAGGACTTCGCGCGGATCAAGGCGATGGTACTGAACCATCCGCAGGCCCTGCACCGCCTGCTGGAGGTCACCACCGAGGCGGTGATCGCCTATCTCGGCGCGCAGCGCGCGGCCGGTGCACAGGCGCTGCAGGTATTCGATACCTGGGGTGGCGTGCTGTCGCCGTCGATGTACCGCGAGTTCTCGCTGCGCTACCTGCAGCGGATTGCCGAGGGCCTGGAGCGCGGCGAAGGCAACGAGCGCACCCCGCTGATCCTGTTCGGCAAGGGCACCGGCCTGCATCTGGAAGCGCTGTCGCAGACCGGTGCCGATGCGCTGGGCCTGGACTGGACGCTGGATCTGGACGAGGCGATGCGCCGCACCGGCGGCCGCGTCGCCCTGCAGGGCAACCTCGACCCGACCACCCTGTACGCCTCGCCGGATGCGATCGCCGCCGCAGCAGCACGCGTGCTCGACACCTATGCCGCCGGCAACGGTGGTTCGCGCGAGGGCCATGTGTTCAACCTCGGTCACGGCATGTCGCCGGACATGGACCCGGCGCACGTGCAGGTGCTGGTCGACGCAGTGCACGCGCACAGCCAGCGCTGAGCATTGCGCATGCGGTTGCGGCGCGATGTTGATCGCGCCGTGACCCGCAGTGCGCGATCATGACGACCCCCACGCTGCACCGGCCACACCCCATGTCCACATCGCCATCGACCTACACCCGCCAGCGCCCCCTGCTGTGGCTGGTTTCGTTGGCGATCTTCATGCAGATGCTGGACTCGACCATCGTCAACACGGCCTTGCCGGCGATGGCGGCCAGCCTGGGCGAAAGCCCGCTGCAGATGCAGTCGGTGGTGTTCAGCTACGCATTGGCGGTAGCCACCTTCATTCCCGCCTCCGGATGGATCGCCGACCGCTACGGCACCCGCCGCACCTTCCTGGTGGCGATCATCCTGTTCACCCTCGGCTCGCTGGCCTGTGCGCTGGCACAGCACCTGCACCAGCTGGTTGGGGCACGTGTGCTGCAGGGAATCGGCGGTGCGATGCTGCTGCCGGTCGGACGCCTGGCAGTGATGCGTTCGGTGCCACGCGAGGACTTCCTGCGCGCGATGAGCTTCATCGCCATCCCCGCGCTGGTCGGCCCGTTGATCGGCCCGACGTTGGGTGGCTGGCTGGTCGAGATCGCGTCGTGGCACTGGGTGTTCCTGATCAACCTGCCGATCGGCGTGATCGGTTTCATCGCCGCGATGAAGATCATGCCCGACCACTACGCCAGCCATCGCACCCGTTTCGACCTGCGCGGCTACATCATGCTGGCCTTTGCGATGGTGGTGCTGTCGCTGGCGCTGGACGGCATCTCCGGGCTCGGAACGCCACATGCGCTGGTGATGCTGATGACCGTGGCCGGCCTGGCCGCACTGGTCGGTTACTGGCTGCATGCCGCCAACTCCACCGCGCCGTTGTTCTCGCTGGCCCTGTTCCGCGTGCCCAGCTACCGCATCGGCATCCTTGGCAACCTGTTCTCGCGCATCGGCAGCAGCGCCATGCCGATGCTGATCCCGCTGCTGCTGCAGGTCGGCCTGGGCCTTGGCCCGATGAACGCCGGCCTGATGATGGTGCCGGTGGCGGCGGCCGGCATGGTGTCGAAGAAGCTGGCGGTGAAGCTGGTCGAGCGCTACGGCTACCGCCGCGTGCTGATGGTCAACACCGTGCTGGTTGGCCTGGCGATGGCCAGCTTCATCCTGATGACACCCGGCCAGCACCTGGCCTGGCGCCTGCTGCAGCTGGCCTTCTTCGGTGCGGTCAATTCCCTGCAGTTCACCGTGATGAACACCGTGACGCTGCGGGATCTGGACCGCGAATTCGCCAGTTCCGGCAACAGCCTGCTGTCGATGGTGATGATGCTCGCCGCCGGTTTCGGTGCCGCGGCGGCCGGCAGCCTGCTGGCTGCGTTCGGCAATCACCTGGACAGCAACAGCGCCACCGCGGCACTGCATGCGACGTTCCTGTGCGTGGGCGCGATCACCCTGACCTCGACGATGATCTTCTGGCAGCTGCCGGACACCAAGCCCGAACCGCGGCAGGTCGAGCACGTCGCGGAGTGAGGGGGTTCGGCAGGGCTGCACCCTGCACCCGCCGAATCAACGTCAGCGTCAAAAGCGGGCATTCCGTGGAATGGCGGGGCGGTGTCGGATTGCGGGGACGCCACAAGTACGTCCCTGCAGGCTTGGCAGCCGCATCCATGCGGCTGACACCCCGCAATCCGACACCGCCCCACCTCTGACAGATGGGCGCTGCTGTTGGTGGGTGTCGACCTTGGTCGACACATCGGTCAGATATCGAAATGTACATGGGGTCAGATCCATTTTGATATCTGACAGAGATTCGTCCACGCATGGCGTGGATCTACTGGAGACCGCGACGGGTCTGGAGGAGAGCCCCCTGAGTCAGGGGGCGGCCGCGAAGCGGCGGGGGTATGGGCGCTGGTAAAAGGGGCCCGCGTTTCGCGCAGCGAAGCGTGGGAGCGACAGCGCGCATGCGATGGCGTGTACCAGGGCCGCAGGCCCTGCCGAACCTACCTTCCCATCACCCGGGCGATCGCTTCCACCAGCAGTTCCCCGGTCACCGGCTTGCGCAGGAAGCCACCGATGCCGGCCGCCTCCACCTGCTGCTGCAGGTCCGGGTCGGTACGTGCGGTCACCGCCAGCAGCGGCAGCATGTAGCCCTGGTTGCGCAGATGCTGGGCCAGCTCGAAGCCGCTCAGGCCCGGCAGGTCGAGATCCAGCAGGCCGACGTCGAAATCACCGGCACTGATCTCACGCAGTGCCGCCAGCGCATGGCCCGCATGTACCACCTCGTGCCCGCGCGCACTCAGCAGCCCGCGCACCACATCGGCCACAGTCGCGTCGTCCTCCACCAGCAGTACCCGCAATGGCGGCATGTTGGCCGCGTCCTCGCGGTGCGTTTCACCATCTGCTTCGGCATCGGCATCGACCACCATCGGCAACGGCAACGTCACGCCGAAGCAGGTGCCGCGACCGAGCTGGCTCTCCACCTGGATCCGCCCCTGCATCGCATGCGCCAGTTCGCGGCAGATCGCCAGGCCCAGGCCACTGCCGCCGTACTGCGCCGCGGTACGTGCACCATCGGCCTGCTCGAAGCGGCGGAACAGGCGTTGCTGTTGCTCCTGGCTGATGCCGGGGCCGGTGTCGCGCACTTCGAAATGCAGAGATCGCAGCTCGGCGTCGCTGCGCGCGTGCAGGGTGATGGTGCCGCGGCTGGTGAACTTGACCGCATTCGAAAGCAGGTTCAGCAGGATCTGCCGTACCCGCATCGCGTCGCCGGTGGCCTGCAGGCCGGGCGGCAACTGGTTGTCGAGGGTGAAGCGCAGGCCCTTCTGTGCAGCCAACGGGCCCATCAGCGCCGCCAGGTCCTGCAGCAGGCAGCTCAGCGCGAACGGCTTGGACTGCAACTCCAGACGGCCCGATTCGATCCGCGCCAGGTCCAGCGCATCGTTGACCAGATGCAGCAGGTGCTCGCCGGCGTGGCGGATTGATTGTGTATAGCCGCGCTGCTGCGGATCCAGCGGTGAGGACAGCAGCAGCTCGCTCATGCCGAGCACACCGGTCATCGGCGTGCGGATCTCATGACCAAGGTTGGCCAGGAAGCGGGTCTTGGCCGCCGACGCCTGCTCGGCCAGCTCCTGCTTGTGCAGCGCCAGCTGATAGGCGTGGCGACGCTGCAGGCGCCGACGGTACAGCCAGGCGAACCAGCTGGTCAGCAGCAGCGCGAACGAGGCCAGCACCAGCAGGCCGGACAGGCTGCGCCACCACGGTGGCTGCACGCGGAATTCCAGGCTCTGCACCCGTGACCAGACATGGTCGGCCGACCGCGCCTGCACTTCCAGCCGATAGCTGCCCGGTGCCAGCCGCGAGAACAGGCGCTCACCGGCCGGTCCCACTTCCACCCAGTCCGGGTCATAGCCGGCCAACCGGTAACGATAGGTATTGGACGCCGAATCGGCGAACGACAACAGGCGCGCGACGATGCGCAGATCGCGGTCGCCATCGGCGATCTGCAACGGCGTGTCGTGGGTGAGGTCCAGCACCTGCTCGTTGCGGCGCACCTCCACCCGCTCGATCACCAGCGGCGCACGCCGCATCGAGGGCCGCACCTGCTCCGGGTCGAACACCACCACACCGGCCGGCGTACCCGCCACCAGATGGCCGTCTCCCGACATCACCAGCGTGTGCTCGCGGAATTCCTGGCTCGGCAGGCCGTCATGCACGCCATACAGGCGCACGCTCTGGCCATCGGCGCCGATGCGCACCAGGCCACGCGCACTGGTTGCCCACGCCACCCCCTGTGCATCGACCACCAGCCCCGAAGCGGAGATCGCCGGGTAGCCCTGCTCGGCACCGATCACGGCCTGCCGCTCCAGCCGGCCCTGGCTCCAGCGGTAGCGCGACAGGCGGCCATCTTCGGACAGCCAGACCTGGCCATCGCTGCCCACGTGCAGTGCATGGATCGCGGTCGCCGGTGCGCCCGGCACCGGCTGGAAGCGCTCGCTTTCCGGCAGCCACTGCAGCAGGCCTCGGCTGCTGGCCAGCCAGATATGGTCCTGCGGCCCGCATTCCACATCGAGATTGAGCTGGCCCTGCTGCAATCCGCGCTGGCCATTGTCCAGCTGGCGCCGCAGGCGCCCATCCAGATCGCGCTGCTGAAGACCCGATGGCAGCATCAGCCAGAGGCTGTCACCATCACAGGTCATCATCGATTCGATGACCCCTTCCATGGTCGCGTCGGCGCCGGCATCCCGGCCCCAGCGGCGCAGATCACGCCGCTTCGGGTCGTAGCGCAGCAGCGCGTCGTTGGAGCCGATCCAGACCTGGCCGCGGCGATCCTCGCGCACCGAGGTCAGCCAGTGCATGCCGTTGACCCAGGTGCGGTGCTGTTCGATGCGGCCGGTCTTCGGATCGAAGCGGTCCAGCGCGCCGTGGCTGCCGACCGTCCAGATGCCGCCGTTGCTGGACGGGCTGGTACCCAGCACGAAGGCATTGCGCAGCGAGCGCGGGTCGTCCTCCAGCCGCGACAGCACCGAGAACTGCCACCAGCGCGGCAGCAGGTGCCACAGGCCGGCGTTGGTGCTGGCCAGCCAGATGCCCCCCTCGCGATCCTCGTAGGCGCCGGTCCAGTTCGGGCGTACCGGGCCACGCGCCACCGCGCTGTACAGCGGCACGGCCTGGTACTGGCCATCGACCGCGCGGCCAAGGCCGGTGCGGGTGTCCAGCCAGTGCCCGCCCTGCTCGTCGCGCAGCATCATGCCCAGCACCTGTTCGCCTTCGGGCAGCTTCCAGGACGGTGCCTCGAAACGACCATCGGGACGACGCACGATGGCACCGGCCATCGTGCTGATCCAGAGGCTGCCATCGGGCTCGGCCGTCAGGCCATTGATCAGCAGGCTGGGAACAATGCCGGCACCAACCCGTTCAAAGTCCGTGCCGGTCCAGCGCGCGACGCCATGCTTGGTGCCGATCCACAGGCTGCCATCGGCCAGGGTTGCCAGATAGGGCACCGATGCGGCCGGCAGGCTGCGTGGGTTGTTCGCTTCGGGCAGGAAGCGCTGCAGCCGGTCCTGGTTGTCCAGGCGGTACAGACCACCTTCGTGGGTGCCGAACCAGACCGAACCATCCGGCGTGGTGGCCAGGCTCCAGACCGTGTTGGTGCCCATCAACGGCTGGCTGCTGCGGTCGTAGAAATGCAGCTGGCGACGATCGGCCGACATCCGTACCAGGCCCGCGTTCTCGGTGCCGATCCAGAGCTGGTTGCGGGCATCGACCAGCACCGTCCAGATGCGGTTGTCGCGCAGGCCGTCTTCCGAGCGCCAGATCCGGTAGTTGCGCCCGTCGTAGCGGGCCAGACCGTCGTTGGTGGCGATCCAGAGGTAACCGTAACGATCCTCGGCCATGCGGTTCACGGTATTGGACGGCAAGCCGTCGAACACCGTCACCTGACGCGGGCTCGGTGGCACCGGCTGCGCCGCAGCGGGCGACAGGCAGCACAGGAGGACCAGCAGCAGCATCGCCGCCCGCAGATACACCACCGATTGCCTCCTCACGCTGCTTCTGATGATTCCCGCACTACGGGCGTCGGCATGGTAAACCGAAAGTCGCGCCGTTCACGCCCGGCGCTGGCGCATTCAAAGAGCGGTTTGTCGTTTTGCGCGCGCCTGGGCAATGGCAGTCACCAGCATGTCACCGGTCACCGGCTTGCGCAGGAAGCCATCGAACCCGGCCGCCAGGACCTGGGTCTCGGCGTAGGCATCGGAGCGCGCGGTGACCGCCACCAGCGGTAGTTCATAGCCCATGGTGCGCAGCTGGCGAGCGATGGCGGTGCCGTCCAGCGCGGGCAGATCGAGATCGAGCAGGCCCACGTCAAAACCATCGGTGGCAATCTCCGAAAGCGCGCCCAGGCCATGCAGCACGTGCACCACGTCGTGGCCACGGCCACGCAGCAGGCCGGCGATGACCTCGGCCACGGTCGCGTCATCTTCCACCAGCAGGATGCGCAGCGGCGGCAGCACCGGCAGCACCGGCGACTCGCCCGGCGCATTGGCGGCCTGCCGGATCCAGGGCAGCGGCAACCACACCCGGAATCGCGCGCCCTTGCCCGGCTGGCTGTCCACTTCGATGCGTCCGTTCATGGCCACGGCCAGCTCCTGGCAGATCGCCAGGCCCAACCCGCTGCCGCCATAGCGCGACGCGGTGCGCGGGCCGTCCGCCTGTTCGAAGCGATGGAACAGCCGGTCCTGCTGCTCGGCGTTGATGCCCGGGCCGGTGTCATGCACTTCGAAGCAGAGTCCGCCACCGTTCTCTTCCAGGCGCACGGCCAGGCCGACGTGCCCGCGCTCGGTGAACTTGATTGCATTGCCCAGCAGGTTGAGCAGGATCTGCCGCACGCGCATCTCGTCGCCGCTGACGCTGATCGGCCCCAGCGGATCGCCCCCACGCTGGAACCCCAGGTTGCGCTGCTTCGCCATCGGCTCCATCAACGCCTGCACCTGGTCGAGCAGGCCAGCCAGATCGAACGGGCGCAGGTCGAGCTCCAGCCGGCCGGCCTCGATGCGGGCCAGATCCAGTGCGTCATTGACCAGCCGCAGCAGGTGGCTGCCAGCCTGCTGGATCGAGCCTGCATAGCTGCGCTGCACCGCATCCAGCGGGGTGGCCAGCAGCAACTCACTCATGCCGAGCACACCGGTCATCGGCGTGCGCACCTCATGGCCCAGCGTGGCCAGGAACCGGCTCTTGGCCTGGGAGGCCTGCTCTGCCAGTTGCTGCTTGTGCACGGTCAACTGCCATTGCTGGCGGCGGCGCAGGCGCGCACGGATCGACCACACCAGGATAAGCAGCAGCAGCGAGCCGATCAGCAGGTAGCCGAAGATCGCCATGCCGCTGCGCCACCAGGGTGGCAGCACCTTCACCTGCAACCGCTGTGAAGGCGTCCACGTGCCACTGGCCGTTGCCGCCTGGACTTCAATGACGTAGCTGCCGGTCGGCAGCCGCGACAGCGTGCGCTGGCCGTCACCGCCCTGCTCCACCCAGTTCTGGTCGTAGCCCTGCACCCGGAAGCGGTAACGGTTGCCCTGCGGATTGGCATAGGAAAGCAGTCGCGCATCGATCTGCAGATCACGATCATCCGGCCCCAGCAACAGCGTGCCGGTGGTCGGCAGCGGTTGCCAGCCGCGGGCATCATCACGCCGCACGCGGACCTCGGCGATCACCAGCGACGACGGCGGCAGCACCGCATCGGCAGCATTCACATCGAACACGACCAGGCCGGTCTGGGCCACCGCGAGCACGCGACCATCGGCATTCACCGCCGGCGGCCTGCTGGTGAACTCGGCGTCGGGCAGGCCATCGCGTTCGTTGAACTGCTGCAGGCGGCGCGTTTTCGGGTCCCACCGCAGCAGGCCACGTGGCGTGGTCGCCCACAGGCGGCCGTCTTCGGCCAGCGCCAGTCCTCCCATGCTGACCGAGGGCACGCCAGCACTGCCATCGATGCGCTGGATCAGGCGCAGGCTCATGCCATCCCATTGGTAGCGTTCCAGCGCGCCCTGCCGGGCCAGCCACAGCTGCTGTGGATCCACCCACACCAGATCGTAGATCAGCCCGCGCGAAACGCCCGGCACCGCTTCGAAGCGCCCGGCCTGTTCACGCCAGATCCCCATGTCGCCCATCACCCAGGCCTTGCCCTGTGCATCAAAGCGGATCTGCTCGACCGGTGAATCGGCGGTCTTGCGGAGATCCTCCAGCGGGTAACTACGCAGCACGCGGCCATCGGCGCTGCGCTGCTGCAGGCCCAGGTTCATCACCGACAGCCAGACCGTGCCATCGGGGGCCTGCCGCATCAGATCGATGCGCTGGCGCAGATCGGCTCCCCCATCGATATGCCAATCGTGCAGCGCGCGGGTGGCCGGGTCGTACACGCTGATGCGGCCGGCACGCCCCAGCCACAGGCGCCCGTCCGGCCGCGGCAGCACCGACCACACCGCCCCGCTGCCGATCTCGCGATCGCTGGCCAGCAACTTCAGTACTCCCTGCGCGTCCAGCTGGTACACGCCATGCGCTGAGCCGACGTAGTAATTCCGGCCATCACTGGCTGCACTCAGCAGGTACTGGCTGTCCAGCGGCTTGCCGTCAAGCTGGTTCCAGATCGAAAACCGGCGCCAGTCCGGCGGCAGGTAGGCCAGGCCCTGGGTCAGCAGCGCCACCCACAATCCGCCCTCATGGTCCTGCATCAGATCAAGCACACCGCTCTGGGCAGTGAGGAAGCCACTGCCGCGGTCGCCGTCGAGCCGCCGCAGCATGCTGGCATCTCCACGCAACAGGCCATCGGAGGTGCCCGCCCAGTAACCGCCCTGGCGATCGGCCAGCACCAGTGCCGAACGCAGGCGCGCACTGTCGGCCCAGCGCGGACGGCTGACCCGGTCCTGCGCGTCGATACGGTAGAGGCCGTCATTCTGGCTGCCGGCCCAGATCGAGCCATCGGGGTCGCGGCTCAGGCGCAACACACTCAGCGCCCCCAGTTCGCGCGGCGCGACAGCCTCGAATCCAGTCCCGTTCCAGCGCGCAATGCCCGCCTCGGTGCCGATCCACAGTCGCCCCTGCGCATCGACCAGGCTGCTGTAGATGGTATTGCTGGGCAACCCGCCAGGACGGGCCGGATCATGCTCGAAGAAGCGCAGGCTGCCGTCTTCACCGAAACGGCAGACGCCATGGCCACTGGTGCCGATCCACAGTGCATCCTCGGCGTAGGCCAGCGTCCAGAACTGGCTCATGCAGGGGCCGTTGACCGCATCGAAGGTCTTGAAGCGTTCGCGGTCGGCATCCAGCCGGGCCACGCCCTTGCCATTGATGCCGACCCAGACGCGGTCCAGGGGATCGACCAGCAGGGTCTCGATCTCGTTGCCGGGCAGCGAGCCCGGCTGCTCCGTATCATGTTCCCAGACCCGCAGGTTGCCGCCGTCATAGCGCACCAGGCCACCATCGGTGGCCGCCCAGATATGGCCCTGGCGGTCCTCGGCCAGCGCCAGCACCATGCGCGAGGGCATGCCTTCAGCTGCACCGAAACGGCGCAGGCGCGGTGTTTCCGCCATGTCGAGGGCCGTGGCCGCCGTGGCGAACGCCATCAGCAGCAGCCCCATTCCCGCGATGCCTCGGCACCACAGGCGCCAACCGCTCGTCATCCTGAACCCCCTGTCCTGTCCCGATTGTCACACAGGGCCGGGTTCATGGCTGCAACAGCCTGTTTCCACCGGTGGACCCACCACGAACTGTTGCAGCCATGCACGCAACGTTGGCGGGGGGCTGTGCGTATGATCGCAACGTCCCCCTTCCGGAGCCCGCCATCGATGCGTCCCTGCCTGGCCCTGCTGCCGATGCTGCTCGCCACCGCCCCCGCCTGGGCGGATGCAGATACCTATCGCCTCGATCCGGTGCATACGCGTGTGCTGTTCACCATCGACCACGCGGGTTACTCGCAGGCGATGGGGACGGTCTCCGGCAGTGAGGGCCGCCTGCAGTTCGATCCCGACAACTGGCGCGAGGCCACACTGGATGTCGAGGTCCCCGTGTCGCGATTGGACCTAGGTGATGCCAAATGGAACCAGGCCACGCTGGCCCGCAGCCTTCTGGATGGCGAGCGTTTCCCGAAGGCACATTTCGTCTCCAGCCGGGTCGAACCGATCGATGCCAAGCGTGCGCACGTGATCGGTACCCTGACCCTGCGCGGCGTCAGCCAGGAAGTCACCCTGGACGTGACCCTCAACGCCATCAAGCGCTACCCCCTTCCCCCGTTCCGACGCACCGCCGGTTTTTCCGCCAGCACCACGCTGAGCCGGCGCGCGTTCGGCATCACCGCCTGGCCGGGCGTCATCGGTGATGCAGTACAGCTGAGGATCGAGGCTGAAGCCACCCTCGACCGCAGCGACGCCCCGGGAACTCCCGCTCCCGTTCCGCACTCCGACCCCAAGACGGCCCGCTAGAGGACCTTTCATGACCGCCAAGAACACCCCCGCCGCCTGGGGGAGTGTCAGCCAGATCCTGCATTGGTTGATCGCACTGCTGATCCTCGCCCTGGGCGTGGTCGGCCTGACCATGGGCGAACTGCCCAAGACGCCCAAGTACTTCTGGGTCTACACCGCACACAAGTCGATCGGCATCACCGTACTGGCGCTGGTGCTGTTCCGCCTCGGCTGGCGCCTGTACGCCGGCGCCCCCAAGCCGGTGCCGGGCGTGCCCAGCTGGCAGGAGCGCATCGCCAGCGCGACCCATGTCCTGTTGTATGTGCTGATGTTCGCCATCCCGCTGTCGGGCTGGCTGTACGACTCGGCCAGTGGCCTGCGCCCGTTCCGCTGGTTCGGCCTGGTTGATGTGCCCAAGCTGAGTGGCCCGGATCCGCAGGTCGTCGCGGTGTCCCACGCCATCCACGAATACGGCTTCTGGCTGTTGATCGCGGTGGTGCTGGCCCATGCCGGCGCTGCCTTCTACCACCACCTGTTCCAGCGCGATGCAACGTTGTCCCGCATGTTGCCGCGCGGCTGGCTCGCCTCCCCTCAGAAGGACTGACCGATGAACCTGAAACTGACCACTCCGGCCGCCGTGGCCGCCGCCCTGGCCGGCATGCTGGCCACCGCCCCGGCGCTCGCCGCGGACTACGCGCAGGCCCCCGGCGCCGGCTCGATCCTGGTGTTCGCCACCAAGTACGACGGCGAAGTGTTCACCGGCAGCTTCCCGGGCTTTGCCACCAAGCTCAGCTTCGACCCGGCCAACCCGGCCGCCGGTTCGCTGGACGTGGTGATTCCGCTGGCCGGTGCCAAGAGCGGCAACAGCGACCGCGACTCGACCCTGCAGACCGCCGACTTCTTCAACGTCGGCAAGTTCGCCACTGCGCGTTACACCGCCAAGGGCTTCCGTGCGGTGGGCAACGACCAGTTCGCCGCCGACGGCACGCTGGAGCTGCGCGGCGTCAGCAAGCCGGTCACCCTCACCTTCACCTGGAAGCCGGGCACCCAGCCGGTGTTGACCGGCAAGGCCACCGTCAAGCGCCTGGACTTCGGCGTCGGCAGCGGTGACTGGGCCGACACCAAGACCATCCCGGACGAAACCGCGATCAGCACGATCGTGAAGTTCGACGCGAAATGATCAACGGGCCGGGGCACCGCCCCGGCCATCATCTCCGGTGGTGGGGGGGGGGGGGGGGGGGCCCCCCCCCCGCCGGGGGGGGGGGGGGGGCCGGGCGCCCCCCGCCCCCCCCCCCCGCCGGGCGCCCCCCCCCCCCCCCCCCCGCGCGCCGCCCCGCCCGCGCCCCCCCCCCCCCCCCCCCACTACCGATCGACGGCCAGCCAGGCTTGAACCGCAGCCGCGTCGAACGGCCAGTCCAGCTCACGGTCGCCACGCTCGTCGCGCAGCACCGGCACCCGCGCGCCGTAGCGCGATTCCAGCGCTGGCTGGTCATCCAGGAACACCGATTCGAATTCCGGCGCCCGGGCCTTGGCCAGCTCGGCCAGCGCCATGTCGCACAGGTGGCAGTCGTCACGCTGGAACAGAGTCAACACCGGCAGGGTCCCCTTGGTGGAAATGCTGCGCCGCAGCCATTGAAGTGCGGCGTGAACCGCTAGAATAGCGGTCTCTTCCGGTACCCGCAGTACGGCAACCATGGCTGTCAGCACGTTCGACGTTTTCAAGATCGGCATTGGCCCGAGCTCCTCGCACACCGTCGGGCCGATGAAGGCCGCCGAGCGATTCATCCATCGCTGGCTGCTCGATCCGGGCCGCCTGCACGAGGTCGCGCGCATCCGCGCCGATGTCTATGGCTCGCTGGCGCTGACCGGCCGCGGCCATGGCACCGACAAGGCGATCCTGCTCGGCCTGGAAGGCCAGCGGCCGAACCTGATCGACCCGGACATCATCCCGGCCACCCTGGAGCGCATCCGCAGCAGCAAGCGCATCCAGCTGATGGGCCAGCACGAGATCGCCTTCGACGAGAAGCGCGACCTCGGCATGAACAAGCGCCAGAAGCTGCCGTACCACACCAACGGCATGCGCTTCACCGCGTACAACGCCGACGACGAAGTGATCGCCACCCGCGATTACTACTCGGTTGGTGGCGGCTTCGTGGTCAACCAGGACGACGCGGCCGATGACCGCATCGTGCCCGACGAGACCCCGCTGCCCTACCCGTTCAAGAGCGGCGACGAGCTGCTGGCGCAGACCGCACGCAGCGGCCTGAGCATTGCCCAGTTGATGTTCGAGAACGAGAAGTGCTGGCGCAGCGAAGACGAGATCCGCGCCAACCTGCGCGAGATCTGGAGCGCGATGCAGTCGTGCGTTGCGCGCGGCATCCGCGAGGAAGGCGTGCTGCCGGGTGGCCTGAAGGTCGGCCGTCGCGCACCGGCGCTGTACCGCGAGCTGTCGTCGAAGCCGGAAGCGGCGATGCGCGATCCGCTGACCACGCTGGACTGGGTCAACCTGTACGCACTGGCGGTGAACGAAGAAAACGCCGCCGGTGGCCGCGTGGTGACCGCGCCGACCAACGGTGCGGCCGGCGTGCTGCCCGCCGTGCTGCATTACTTCGACCGTTTCTGCCCGGGCGCCAACGAGCAGCGTGTGTTCGACTTCCTGCTGACCTCGGCGGCGATCGGCATCCTGTACAAGGAAAACGCTTCGATTTCCGGTGCCGAAGTGGGCTGCCAGGGCGAAGTGGGCGTGGCCTGCTCGATGGCGGCCGGCGGCCTGGTCGCGGCGCTGGGCGGCAACCCGAGCCAGATCGAGAATGCTGCGGAAATCGGCATGGAACACAACCTGGGCCTGACCTGCGACCCGATCGGCGGCCTGGTGCAGATCCCGTGCATCGAGCGCAATGCGATGGGTGCGGTGAAGGCGATCAATGCCTCGCGCATGGCGATGCGCGGCGACGGCAAGCACAAGGTGTCGCTGGACAAGGTGATCAAGACCATGCGCGATACCGGCCGCGACATGCAGGACAAGTACAAGGAAACCAGCCGCGGTGGCCTGGCGGTGAACGTCATCGAGTGCTGATGGCCGCAGCCAGGCATGGCCTGGCTCTACCCTGCAGCCGGGCATGAGCCCGGCTCAACATCGGACGACACCGTCACCGCGTTCCGGTTAGGCTCGGGGCTCCCCTACCCCGGATTGGCCCCATGCGCGTGATCGCTGCTGCCCTGCTTGCCTGCCTGCCGCTGTCCGCGCTGGCCGCGCCCACTTACGGGCCGCGGCTGGAGGGTTTCGACTACGGCTATCCGGTGAAGACCTTCGGGCTGGAATCGCAGCGGCAGCCGCTGGAGATGGCATACCTGGACATCGCGCCGAAGAAGGCGCCCATCGGCGTGGTGGTGCTGCTGCACGGCAAGAACTTCTGTGCCGCCACCTGGAAGGAATCGATCAAGCCACTGGTCGCCGCCGGCTACCGGGTGATCGCCCCGGACCAGGTGGGCTTCTGCAAATCCAGCAAGCCCGAGCGCTACCAGTATTCGTTCGCGCAGCTGGCCGCCAACACCCATGCCCTGCTGCAACAGCTGCAGCTGGGTGATGTACCGGTGCACCTGGTCGGTCATTCGATGGGCGGCATGCTGGCGGTGCGCTACGCGCTGATGTTCCCGCAGGACCTGCGCAGCCTGTCACTGGTCAATCCAATCGGGCTGGAAGACTGGAAGGCGCTGGGTGTTCCCTGGCGCAGCGTGGACACGTGGTACGCCGGCGAAATGAACATCAGCTATGACAGCATCCGCCGCTACCAGCTGGACGTGTACTACGACGGCAAGTGGAAGCCGGCGTATGAACCGTGGGCGCGGATGCAGTCGGGCATGTACGAAGGGCCTGGCAAGCAGGTCGTTGCATGGAGCCAGGCACTGGCATCGGACATGGTGTTCAACCAGCCGGTGGTCTACGAACTGAAGAATCTGCAGGTGCCGACCACGTTGTTCATCGGCCAGAAGGACCGCACCGCGATCGGCCGCGACCTGGCGCCGCCAGCGGTGAAGGCAACGCTGGGCAACTATCCGGTGCTCGGCAAGTCGGCGGCCGCGACGATTCCCGGCGCGACGCTGGTCGAGTTCGCCGAACTGGGCCATTCGCCGCAGGTGCAGGACCCGAAGCAGTTCAATGCGGCATTGTTGAAGGCGTTGAGGTCGCGTTGAGATTGCGGGCCCGCCGGGCATGGCCCGGCGAGCGCAGCAGCACGGACATCAACCCACGATCCGCAGCACGTCATCCAGCAACGCGGCCGCAGTGACTTCCGCACCCGCGCCCGGCCCCTGGATCAGCAACGGCTGGCGGCGGTAGCGATCACTGTGGATGGCCACGCGGTTGTCGGTGCCCGCACCCTGCGCCAAGGGGTGATCGGCCGGCAACTCGCGCAGGCCTACCTGCGCACCCTCGCCATCAACGCGGCCGACGAAACGCAGCACACGACCATTGTCGCGTGCCTGCTGCCAGCGCGCCTGCAGCGGCGCATCCAGCTGCTCGAGCGCAGCCACCGCATCCTCCAGCGGCAGCGCTGCCAGCGCTTCAGGCACCAGTGAATCCACCTGCACCTGCGAAGCATCCAGCGCCAGCCCGCTGCTGCGCGCCAGGATCAGCAGCTTGCGGCGCACGTCCTCGCCGGACAGATCCAGACGCGGGTCCGGTTCGGTATAACCGGCCGCCAGCGCCTCGCGCACCGCCGCCGAGAACGGCGATTGGCCGTCATAGCGATGGAACAGCCACGCCAGCGAGCCGGACAGCACGCCCTCGATGGCGTGGATGTGGTCGCCACCGGCTACCAGCGCGCGCAGGCTGCTCAGCAACGGCAGGCCGGCACCGACGGTGGCGCTGTCGCCATAGCGTGCGCCACTGTCTGCGCAGCTCTCGGCGATGGCCGTGGCACGTGCCAGCTGCGCACCGCGGCCCAGCTTGTTGGCGGTGACCACGTGCACCCCACGCGCCAGCCACTGCACGTGACGTGCGGCCACATCTTCGCTGGCAGTGGCATCGACCACCACGTCACCCCGTTCCAGCCCTTCGGCGCTCGCCCATGGCGGTGAGCTGAGACCGTCACGCGGTGCGCGTCGTGCCAGCTCCAGCGGCAACGCCAGATCACGGTCGATCGCCAGTGCGGTGCGCGAATTGGCCAGCCACTGCACGCTGGGCAGTTCCAACCCGCGTGCCTGCAACGCCTGGTAGCGCTGCACGAAGGCAGAGCCCACCGTGCCGGTGCCGAGCAGCGCCAGGCGTCCCACGCCCAGCGCAGGAATGTCAGCGGCGAGCGCGCTCATGCATCCACCACCTGTTTGCGGCGCGCAGCCGCATCGATCACGGCTTCGGCGCGCTGCAGCGCTGCGCCGAGATCAGCCAGCAGGTCACGCTCGGCCTCGATGCCGACCGACAGGCGCAGCAGGCCTTCGCTGATGCCGGCGGCCGCGCGCGCTTCAGCGGTCATCGCCGCATGGGTCATGGTGGCCGGGTGCGCGATCAGGCTTTCGACGCCACCCAGCGATTCGGCCAGGGTGAAGCAGCGCAGGCCATCGACGAAGGCACGCACTGCGGCATGCGGATCATCGCCTTCGCAGTCGGCCAGTTCGAACGACAGCATCGCGCCGAAGCCGCTTTGCTGGCGCGCGGCGATGGCGTGGCCCGGGTGATCGGCCAGGCCCGGGTAGTACACCGTGCCGACCGCCGGATGCTGGTCCAGCAGGGCGACGATCGACGCGGTGTTTTCCTGGTGCACGCGCAGGCGCGCATCCAGCGTGCGCAGGCCGCGCAGGGTCAGGAACGCATCGAACGGCGAGCCGGTCAGGCCCAGCGCGTTGCCCCACCACACCAGCTGCTCGTGCAGCGCCGGATCGCGCGCGACCACCGCCCCACCGACCACATCGCTATGGCCATTGATGTACTTGGTGGTGGAATGCAGCACAAGGTCCGCGCCGAACGACAGCGGCTGCTGCAGTGCCGGCGACAGGAAGGTGTTGTCGACTACCACCAGTGCACCGGCCTTGTGCGCGGCCTCGATGACGAAGCGCAGGTCGGTGATGCGCAGCAGCGGGTTGGACGGCGTTTCCACCAGCACCAGCTTCGGCTGCGTGGCCAGCGCCTGCGCCAGTGCGCGCGGATCGGTCAGGTCGGCGGTGACCAGTTCGAAGTGGCCCTTTTTCGCCAGCGCATTGAACAGGCGCCAGCTGCCGCCGTATGCATCGTGCGGCACCACCAGGGTGTCGCCCGGCTGCAGCAATGCGTTCAACACCAGGTTGATCGCACCCATGCCGGTGGCGGTGATGACGCCGCCGGCGCCGCCCTCCAGTTCCGCCAGCGCCTCGCCGAGCAGGTCACGGGTCGGGTTGCCACTACGCGTGTAGTCGTACTGGCGCTTGTTGCCGAAGCCTTCAAAACTGAAGTTCGACGACAGCACGATCGGCGGCGTGACCGCACCATACGCGGTGTCCCGATCGATGCCGGCACGGACGGCGGCAGTGGTGCGACTACAGGACGGCTCGTTTGCGTGCAGGCTCATGCGGACTCTCCAGAAGTGCGGAAGGCGGTGGCGAGGATCGCGTCGATGCGATCGGTTTCTTTGAGGAAGGCGTCGTGGCCGTAGGGCGAGCGCAGCACGCGCAGACTGCCGCGCGGGCCCAGCCCTTCGACCAGACCGACCAGGTCGGCCAGCGGCACCAGGCGGTCACCCTCCACCGCGACAACTACGGTGGGCGGCAGGATCGCGGTGGGGTCGACGCGGTGCAGGTCGATCGATTCGGACAGGCGCAGGTAAGCAGTCACCGGCGTGCGCGCGACGTACTGCGCACCGGCAGCGTCGAGATAGTCTTCGGCGGCCACGCGCACGCGGCCATTGATCACTTCCGGCGCGGCATCGAAGCGCTCGCCGAACTCTTCCGGGGTGCGGTAGCTGAGCATGGCGAACTGCCGGGCCAACGCCAGACCGTGGTCTTCGCCGCACTGCAGCTGGCCCAACGCGACCGCGCGGCGCTGCAATGCGCGCCAGGCGGCGGCATACGGATGCGGGCGATGCGCGCCACTGGCCACCACCAGCTGGCGCACGCGTGCACGGTGGCGGATCGCGAACTGCTGGCCGACCAGCGCCCCGTAGGAGTAGCCCACGAACGCCTTCAGCGTGCGGATGCCGAGATGGTCCAGCAGCAGCGCCAGTGCATCGGCCTGGTCGGCGGTATCGATCGGCACATCCAGTGCACCATCGGCGCCGATGAAGTCGAAGGCCAGTACACGCAGCTGCTGCGGATCCAGCGCGCGCCCGCTGCCGACCAGGTCTTCGGCCCAGCCTTTCTCGCTGAACTGTGCATTGGACGCCACGTGGCGATGGGCGGAAATGCCACCGGCCAGCACCACCACCGGCGCATTGGCCGGGCCGACCCACTCATAGCGCAGGCGCACCGGGCTGGGGCCGGCGTGACGCATCGACAGCACCGCGGCGAACTCACCGCGCTCGGCATGCACGCGGTCTTCGACCGGCACGCTGACGGGGACAAAGGGTTCGGGGCGAAGCGCGGTACTGGCGGCGAAGCTCATGGCGGGATCCGGTTGGGGAATCGGCCATCGAGCCTTCGCGGGGCCCGCGTTCGAGATGCACGTGGGGTGCATGGTTCGAACCATCTTTCGGTGGACGCCACGGTCCCCGCAGGATTTGGCACCTACGCAGACGCTTTCGCATCCGCGGGCTGCCCCGGCTTCAAAGGGCCTGTCCCTCTGCCGGTCTCGATGGTGGAGCCACGATGCCAGCCCTTTCCGGCACTGTCAATCCCTTCATGCGGATAAAGCGATGAATATTTTCAACGCGACTATGCGAAGGCGGTCGCGGTCGTCCTGTTCAGGATCGGCTACAGTCCCGGCGGTCCCTACCCTCTGGAACCACTGATGCTGCGCCTGCCTCTGACCTGCCTGCTGATGTCCCTGCTGGCGAGCACGACGGCCAGCGCCGGTGACTGGCGCCAGGGCTGGGGACTGGTGCCCAAGGCCGCCCCGGCCGCTCCGCCCTCCCGTGGCGAGACCGCGCAGAGCGCTGCGCCGATGGCCCAGCTGCGCCTGCAGCCGCTCGGCGAGCACTGGCAGGCCCGGGTCGACAACGCACTGGCCGGTCCGCTGCAGGTCGAACTGCGCGCCGCGCCCGGACGCCCGGTCGAAGGCCTGCCGGTGCAGTCGCTGATCCAGGGCGACAGCAGCCTGGTGGTCGGCCACCTGCCCGCCCCGTCCAACGGCCGCCCCCTGGATCTGCGCCTGCAGTCGGTGCCGGGCAACCCGGCCGCACAGGCCGAAGATGTCGCCTATCGCCTGCCTTTCGATGCGGCCCGTCCGCGCGTGGACCAGGCGCCGCAGGGCCGGTTCAGCCACGATGACGAGGAGAACCGCGACGCGGTGGACTTCGCACTGCCGGAGGGCACGCTGGTGCTGGCCGCGCGCGAGGGCACGGTGATGCAGATCCAGGATGGCTTCCGTGGCAACGGCCAGGACCGCGAGCGCGATGGCGGCCGTGCCAACTTCATCCGCGTGCTGCACAGCGACGGCAGCATGGCGCTGTACGGCCACCTGCAGGCCGGCGGCATGCGCGTGCGTCGCGGCCAGGCGGTGGGGGCCGGGCAGCCGCTCGGCCTGTCAGGCAACAGCGGCTTCAGCAGCGCGCCGCACCTGCACTTCGTGGTGCAGGTCAACCGCGGCATGGGCCTGCGCTCGGTGCCGGCACGCAT
Organism: Stenotrophomonas sp. SMYL86; assembly: GCF_036320025.1. Classification (NCBI taxonomy): domain Bacteria; kingdom Pseudomonadati; phylum Pseudomonadota; class Gammaproteobacteria; order Lysobacterales; family Lysobacteraceae; genus Stenotrophomonas; species Stenotrophomonas sp. SMYL86. The sequence continues at coordinate 26,378 of NZ_JAWIRU010000005.1, read as the reverse complement.
CTTCGCCGAGCAGGGCCAGCTGCAGTTCGCCCGCCAGGGCGAGGCCGAGGGCGGCATCGGGCGCTGAACGGCCCCGGCCGGTATAATCGGGCGCTTATCTCTTTGAAAAGCGCCCCGGGCGGGCGCCACTGCCATGTCCGAAGTCGCCAACGAAGCGTCGCGTCGCCGCACCTTCGCCATCATTTCCCATCCTGACGCCGGCAAGACCACGCTGACCGAAAAGCTGCTGCTGTTCGGAGGCGCGATCCAGATGGCCGGTTCGGTCAAGGGCCGCAAGGCCGCCCGACACGCCACCTCCGACTGGATGGCGCTGGAAAAAGAGCGCGGCATCTCCGTCACCTCTTCGGTGATGCAGTTCCCGTACGAAGGCAAGATCGTCAACCTGCTCGACACCCCCGGCCACGCCGACTTCGGCGAGGACACCTACCGCGTTCTGACCGCGGTGGACTCGGCGCTGATGGTGATCGACGTGGCCAAGGGCGTGGAAGAGCGCACCATCAAGCTGATGGAAGTCTGTCGCCTGCGCGACACCCCGATCATGACCTTCATCAACAAGCTCGACCGCGAGGGCAAGGACCCGATCGAGCTGCTGGATGAAGTGGAAACCGTGCTGGGCATCCAGTGCGCGCCGGTGACCTGGCCGATCGGCATGGGCCAGCGCCTGAAGGGCGTGGTCCACCTGCTGACCGGCGAAGTGCACCTGTACGAACCGGGCCGCAACTTCACCCGCCAGGACTCGACCATCTTCCCGTCCATCGATGCGCCCGGCCTGGCCGAGAAGATCGGTGCACAGATGCTGGCCGACCTGCGCGACGAACTGGAACTGGTGCAGGGCGCCAGCCACCCGTTCGACCTGGACGCCTACCGCGCCGGCAAGCAGACCCCGGTGTTCTTCGGCTCGGGCGTGAACAATTTCGGCGTGCAGCCGCTGCTGGACTTCTTCGTCGAACATGCCCCGTCGCCGCAGGCGCGTTCCACCACCGGCCGCGAGATCGCCCCGGAAGAGAACAAGCTGACCGGCTTCGTTTTCAAGATCCAGGCCAACATGGACCCGCAGCACCGTGACCGCGTGGCGTTCATGCGGGTCTGCTCGGGCCGCTTCAGCGCCGGCATGAAGACCTTCCACGTGCGCACCGGCAAGGAAATGAAGCTGGCCAACGCGCTGACCTTCATGGCCAGCGACCGCGAGATCGCCGCCGAGGCGTGGCCGGGCGATGTGATCGGCATCCACAACCACGGCACCATTTCCATCGGCGATACCTTCACCGAAGGCGAAGCGGTCACCTTCACCGGCATCCCCAACTTCGCCCCGGAACTGTTCCGCCGCGCACGCCTGCGCGATCCGCTCAAACTCAAGCAGCTGCAGAAGGGCCTGGCCCAGCTGTCCGAAGAAGGTGCGACCCAGTTCTTCCGCCCGCTGACCAGCAACGACCTGATCCTGGGTGCGGTCGGCGTGCTGCAGTTCGACGTGGCCGCCTACCGCCTGAAGGACGAGTACGGCGTGGAAGCCACCTTCGAGCCGGTCAGCGTGACCACTGCGCGCTGGGTCCACTGCAGCAACGAGAAGAAGCTGGAAGAGTTCCGCGAGAAGAATGCGCTGAACCTGGCGCTGGATGCGGCCGGCCACCTGGTCTACCTGGCACCGACCCGGGTCAACCTGCAGCTGGCCCAGGAACGCTCGCCGGACGTGCGCTTCTCGGCCACCCGCGAAGCGGCGCATACGGTTTCGGTGGGCTGATGCCAGCGGGCCGGATCCCTTTCCGCAAGGAAAGGGCTCTGTCCCCGGCCGTCGCGGGTGGTTCATCCACGCATGGCGTGGATCTACCGCTCACGGATTCATCGGCGCAACGCAGGGATTCACCCACCATACGGTGACGGGCGTGCACACGGCGGCCATCGCGGCGATGATAGGGGGACGCGGGTCCCCCTCCCCGTGAACGATGCCCATGCCCATGTCCACGACGTCCATTGCTTCGATCCGTGAAGAAATCGCCAGCGCCCTGACCCATGGCCTGGGCGCGGTGTTCGCCCTGGCCGCCAGCGCGGTGCTGATCACCCTGGCTGCGATCTACGGCGACGGCTGGCAGCTGGCCAGTGCGATCGTATTCGGTATCGCGCTGTTGCTGCTGTACACCGCCTCCACCCTGTATCACGCCATCCAGCATCCGGTCGCCAAGGGCCGCTTGAAGGTGTTCGACCACTGCGCGATCTACGTGCTGATCGCGGGCACCTATACCCCGTTCACCCTGATCGGCCTGCGTGGTCCGTGGGGCTGGGGCCTGTTCACCGCGATCTGGGCGCTGGCGCTGGGCGGCGTGGTGTTCAAGCTGTTCTACACCGGCCGCTTCAAGGTGCTCTCAACGGTGATCTACATCGCCATGGGCTGGCTGGTGGTCGTGGCGATCAAGCCGATGTGGGCTTCGATCGACGGCGGCACCCTCACCTGGCTGTTCGCCGGTGGCCTGTCGTACACGCTGGGGACCTACTTCTACCACCGTGAATCGATCCCGTATTCGCATGCGATCTGGCACCTGTTCGTGATCGGTGGCAGCGTCTGCCACTTCGTCGCGGTCACCATGCAGGTGCTGTAAACCAGCGTTCGAACGCGGCGTGTGCACACCACGCACATGGACGCTTCGCGCCCTGTCCACGAAGAGGGGGCAACCATGGCGGCGTGAATGCTGCCGCCTCCCCTGCCGCAAAGCGCACGACCCGCTGGCGCCTCCGCCGCCCCGGCCCACGAGGCCGGCGCTGGCTCACGATCCTGATCTTCCTGCTGGCGGCACTCCTGCTGCTGATCGCGCTGTGGGACTGGAACTGGTTCAAGGGGCCGGTTGAGCGCGCGGTGCAGGCACGCACCGGCCGTGCGCTGCACATCGGGAACCTTGATGTCGACCTCGGCCGCACCAGTACGATCCGCGCCGATGCGATCACCTTCGCCAATGCCAGCTGGGCGAAGCAACCCGATATGGCCACCGCAGACCGCGTCGAGATCGACGTGCGGGTGTGGCCGCTGCTGCGCGGCAGCGTGCAGCTGCCCGAAGTACGCCTGACCCGGCCGGACGTGCTGCTGGAAACAGCGCCGCGCAAGGGCGACCCGGGCAATTGGGATTTCCTCGGTGACAGCGCCGGTGGGACCAGCCCGCAGCTCAAACGGTTGCGCATCGATGACGGTCGCCTGCAGTTCCTCGACGCGCTCGGCCGTACCGATATCCGCGTGGACGTGCGCAGCGGCCAGCCGAAACAGGCCGATGCGGCGCCACCGCTGCTGGTACAGGGCAAGGGACACTGGCAGGGCAATCCGTTCACCCTGCGTGGCGGCACGGAATCACCGCTGGAGCTGACCGACAGCGACCATCCGTTCCGCATCCATCTCGATGGCCGAGCAGGCGCCACCCACGCGGTAGCCAGTGGCACGCTGACCAATCCCTTCCAGCTGCGCGTGTTCGATCTGCAGTTTGCGCTCAGCGGCCAGGACCTCGCCGACCTCTATCCGCTGCTCGGCATTGCCATTCCGCCGTCGCCACCCTATGCGTTGAACGGCCGGCTCAAGCGTGACCACAACGTCTGGCGCTACGACGCCTTCACCGGCAAAATCGGCGACAGCGACCTCGGTGGCAATCTGCAGTTCGAAGTGGGCGGTGCGCGGCCGCGGCTGACCGCCACGCTGGAATCCAAGCGCCTGGACTTCGATGACCTTGCCGGCTTCGTCGGTGCCCCACCGAAAACCGGCGGCGGCGAAACCGCCAACGCCGAACAGAAGGCCGAGGCCGCACGGGTTGCCGCCCGCGCACGCGTGCTGCCCGACACGCCCTACAACCTCGGCAAGCTGCGCGCGATGGATGCCGACGTGCGCTGGAAAGCCCACCGCATCAACGCGCCATCGCTGCCATTGGATGACATGGATGCGCACCTGTTGCTGGATGACGGCGTACTGCGGCTGGACCCGCTGAACTTCGGCGTGGCCGGAGGCGATATCCGCAGCACGATCCGCATGGACGCGCGCCGTCCGCAGATCAGCACCGCCCTGAAGGCCAGCGTGCGCGGCGTGCAGCTCGGCCAGCTGTTTCCGGACGCGAAACTGGCCGAGCAGGCCAAGGGCGGCATCGGCGGCGAGGTGGACCTGAGCGGCCGCGGCAACTCGATCGCCGCGATGCTCGGCAGCAGCAGTGGCAAGGTCGGCCTGGCGATGGGCCGCGGCCATGTCGGCAACCTGGTGATGGAACTGGCAGGGCTGGACATCACCGAATCACTGAAATTCCTGGTGACCGGCGACAAACAGATTCCCCTGCGCTGCGCCTTCGCCGACTTCGGCGTGCGCGACGGCCTGATGACCAGCCAGGCGCTGGCGGTGGACACTACCGATACGATCCTCATCGGCGAAGGCACGGTCAGCCTGCGCGACGAGACCCTGGACCTGCTGCTGAAACCGCGCCCGAAGGACAAGAGCATCCTGGTACTGCGCTCTCCACTGCACATCAGTGGCACGTTCAAGGACCCGTCCTTCCGCCCGGACTTCAAGGCGTTGGGGATTCGTGGCGCGGTGGCCCTGGTACTGGGCAGCATTGCCCCGCCGGCGGCGTTGCTGGCGACCATCGAACTGGGGCCGGGCAAGGATGCCGACTGCGGGGGGCAGTATGCGAAGTAGAGTTACAGCGTTGTTCGCGGCGCCTCTTTTCCCGCGCGTAGAGCCGGAGCAAGGCGACAGGCAGGACACGCCGTAAATACGTCCCTGTAGGCTCGGTCGGCGCATCCATGCGCCTCACGGTCCTGCCTGCCGCCTTGCTCCGGCTCCGGACAGGTTCCTGCGCGCGCGGAACGAGAGCGAAATTCAAAGTCAGAAGAAAAAAGCAAATTCAAAAGCTGTTGCCAACCAAGGTTGGCAGCTACCAAAAGCAGATCGTCTGCGGCGAATCTCACCGCGCTCGCGGCAATGTATCCAGAGGCAGAGGGCATGGGCGTGCAGGACCGTTGGCGCCATGGATGGCGCCATCGAGCCTACAGGGACGTACTTGCGGCGTGTCCTGCACGCCCATGCCCTCTGCCTCCCGGCGTACCAGGAAGGCGCTGCCCTCAGCTCTGGCTCTGGCTTCGAAAAGCGGGCCGGCGGGCCGCAGGCCCGCCAGCGAACAACTCACCCTGCCACGATGTACTGCTGCAGCTGATCCAGCTCGCGCCGCTGCGCATCGATCACCGACTTCACCAGGTCGCCGATGGAAATCACCCCCAGCACCTGTGCGCCCTCCACCACCGGCAGGTGGCGGATGCGGTAGTCGGTCACCAGCTGCAGGCAATGCTCTACCTGTTCGCCCGGCGAGACCGTCACCACCTTCGCCGTCATGATCTCGGCCACCGCCGTATCCCGCGACGAACGATCACGCAGCACGATCTTGCGCGCGTAATCGCGCTCCGAAAGGATCCCGACCAGCCGCGGACCGTCCATCACCAGCACCGCGCCAATGCCCTTTTCCGCCATCAACCGGATCGCATCGATCACCGCCGCATCCGGCGCGACCGCATGTACTTCAGGAGACTTGCCGTCCAACAGTTGCCGTACCGTGGTCATCTGCCTGCCCTCCGAGGGTGGGTTGCAGGGCCGAGTCTGCCACGGCGGATGCTAGCCAGGCGTCAACCAGGTACAACGGGCGCTGCTTGGATTCCTCGTACAGCCGTCCCAGGTACTCGCCGATCAGGCCCAGCGCGATCAACTGCACCCCGCCCAGGAACAGGATCACCGCCATCATCGTCGGCCAACCCGCCACCCGGTCACCGTACAGGGCCGCCTTGGCAATCACCCACACGCCGAATACGAAAGCAACCGCCGCCGTTGCCAGGCCCATGTAGGTCGCCGCCCGCAGGGGAACGGTCGAGAACCCGGTGATGCCCTCCAAGGCGAAATTCCACAGCCGCCACAGACTGAACTTGCTGGATCCGGCCACCCGCGCGTGACGGTGGTAGGGCACAGCAATACGCTTGAATCCGACCCAGCTGAAAAGGCCCTTCATGAAGCGGTGGCGTTCACGCATCTCGCGCAGCGCACTCAGCGCGCGTGGCGACAACAGGCGGAAATCACCGGTGTCGGCAGGGATCGGCGTGCGTGACAGGCGACCGATCACCCGATAGAACGCCGCCGCCGTGGCGCGCTTGATCCAGGCTTCGCCATCGCGGGCCATGCGCGTGCCATAGACGTTGTCATGGCCCTCGCGCCAGCGCGCAACGAACTGCGGCACCAGTTCCGGCGGGTCCTGGCCATCGGCATCTAGGATCATCGCCGCGCCGTCGCGCACCAGATCCAGGCCGGCAGTCAGCGCGGCCTCCTTGCCGAAATTGCGCGACAGCTTCAACGCCGATACGCGCGCGTCGTCCTGCGCCAATCCTGCGATCACCTGCCAGGTACCGTCGTGGCTGCCATCGTCCACATACAGGATGTGGCCATCGATGTCGGGCATTCCGTCCAGCACCGCACACAGGCGGGGATGCAGGCACGGCAGCGCCTGCTCCTCGTTGTAGGCGGCGATGACGACAGTAAGGCGTTCGCGGTTCATGCCCGGATTGTACGTTGCCTGCAGGTGCATGGCCTGCCGCCCCGAGGGCAGGTGTCCTCAGTCTTCCGACAGGTAAGCCGCGCCGCCCAGCTGCCGTGCCTGGCGCTGGATCCATGCCGCGCGCCGCTGCACGTACGGCCCTGGCTTTGCCGCGTTGTAGCGCCGCGGTGCCGGCAACACCGCCGCCAGCCGTGCACTCTCGGCCGGACTCAACCGGGACGCATCCTTGCCCCAGAACGTCTGCGCCGCCGCCTGCGCGCCATAGACGCCGTCGCCGAACTCGGCGATGTTGGCGTACATCTCCAGGATCCGTTCCTTCGGCCACAGTGCTTCGATCAGCACCGTGTACCAGACTTCCAGGCCTTTGCGGATCCAGCTGCGGCCCTGCCAGAGGAACAGGTTCTTGGCGACCTGCTGGCTGATCGTGCTGGCCCCCCGCAGGCGTCCGCCCTTGGCGTTGTGGTCGCGGGCCTTCTCGATGGCCTGCAGGTCGAAGCCATTGTGGTCGGGGAAGCGCTGGTCCTCCGCGGCCACCAGCGAGATCGGCAGGCTCGCTGCCATCTGGTCCAGGTCGCGCCACTGGTAATGCAGGCGATAGGACCAGTCGGCCTCCCCCAATGCCTCGCCATAGCGCCACAGCATGACCGTGGATACCGGCGGGTCGATGAACCGCAGCACCAGTACCTGCAGGCAGCTGAAAGCGGCCAGCAGCAGCGGCAGCCAGAGCAGCCGTTTCCAGCGCCAGCGCCTGCGGCGCGGGACTTCCGCGATGGCCTCCACCTTGTGCTGCTCTCCCCCTGCCCCCATTACTGGTGCATCCTTCTTCTATCCGGTTGTCGGCGCATTATCCGGCAACCGCCCTCGTTTACGCGCGATGTGAGCCGATGACCGCCAACCCCGATTCCCTGATCCGCTTCCTGCTTCCCGACGCTGGCGTCCGTGGCGTCCACGTGCGCCTGCAGGCGACCTGGCAGGAGATCCTGTCCCACGCCGAGTACCCGGATACCGCCGCCGAACTGCTCGGCGAGGCCTGCGTGGCCTCGGCGCTGTTCACCGGCCACACCAAGATCGATGGCCGCCTCTCGATCCAGCTGCGCAGCAGCACCGCGCTGCGCACCCTGTTTGCCGAGTGCACCGCCGCCGGTACCCTGCGCGGCATCGCCCAGCTCAGCGACGGCGCCGATGCGCCGCGCGACCTGTCCAGCCTGGGTGATGACGCCCTGCTCGCGATCACCATCGAGAACCCGGGCCTGGACCCGCGCGAGCCGCAGCGCTACCAGAGCCTGGTCGCGCTGACCGCACCGGAGCTGGACGAGGCCTTCGAGGACTACTTCCGCCAGTCCGAACAGCTGCCGACCCGCCTGCTGCTGGCCGCCGACCGCAACGGCGCCGCCGGCCTGCTGCTGCAGAAGCTGCCGGGCGACGAGGGTGACGAGGACGGCTGGGCGCGTGCCAGCGCCCTGTTCGAGACCCTGGGCAAGGCCGAGCTGCTGGCCACCCCGGCCGAGCAGTTGCTGCACCGCCTGTTCCACGAAGAGAAGCCGGAACTGATGGGCGGCAAGCCGCTGTCCTTCGCCTGCTCCTGTTCCCGCGAGCGGGTCGCGTCGATGCTGCAGTCGCTGGGCGAGGACGAGGCCCGTGCCGCAGCCGCGGACACCGGCGCCGTCGAGGTCCGTTGCGAATTCTGCGGGCGGGAGTATCACTTTCCTTTGACGGAGTTCGGCATACTGTTCCACGGTGCCGAGGGGACTGTACCGGCGCCTGAACGGCTTCAGTAAACAGCTTGTCTTGCATCTGGGGGGATCAAGGCTTGTTAAGAATTCATAAACACCCTAGGATCAAGTTCCCGTCTCCGCGGGAACTTCCGTTGTCCGTCCCTGTCTGAACTGGTCCGATGCGTACCTTCCTGCGTCTACCGCTGGCCCTGCTGATCGCCCTTGGCGCGATCACGGGCGTGCACGCGCAGAGCAAGGACACCCGGACCGTGCTGCCGGTATGGAACAAGGGCAGCGGCAAGGTCGAGGCCCTGCTGTATCTGGAGCCCACCGGTGAACAGGCCGCCGGCGCCCGCTGGCACTTCGGCCGCAACTCGCTGGATGCGGCCTTCGGCCTGTCCTCCGGCGATTCGCTGGGCCTGCTCTGCAACAGCAGCAGCGGGACCAGCATGAGCGGCCTGGCCAGTCACTGCATGCTGGCCAGCCTGGGTGACGACGACGACCTCAACAGCCGCCGCTTCACCGGTACCGCCGCGCTGAACCGCGGCAGCAGCCGTCTCGGCATCACCGCCGGCACCGGCCGTGAAACGCTGCCGGCGTGGCTGTCCGGCCCGAACAAGACCCCCTCGCTGCGCGCCGAGCAGAACGACCTGACCGTATTCGCGCAGAAGAACATCGGCCGCGAGGGTTTTGTCTCGATCGCCGGTACCTACGCCAAGGCCCGCCTGGTACCGCTGGCCGACGCCGCACCGTCCATCGTCGACCGCTGGGACAGCAAGAGCCTGAGCATCGGCGCCGGGTACGGCAATTTCACCGGCAGCATCATCGGCCGCGTGATCGATGTGCCGGGCAAGCCCGGCAAGTGGGAGGGCCTGGGCATCGGCCTGACCTGGCGTACCCCGTGGTCCGGCCAACTTACCGTTGGCGCCGAGAACGTGATCAGCCGCGGCAAGAATCCGTTCTCCCCGCGCAATGAAAGCAATGACGACGGCACCGTGCCGTATGTGCGTTACGAACAGGATCTCTGACCCCACCTCCTGGGTCTTCCTGCAGTGACTTCTCCCGGGCGCCGAAAGGCGCCCGTTGCGTATGCGCGTTCGTGATACACGCAGAGCGCTTTTCGACGAATTGGATACCGCGCAATTCACGTCGACATACTGCGATACACATCAACGGAAACTTTTTTCGTCACTTTGCGCTAACAAACGAGACAGAGTGATGTCGCCTGCGATTCAACCCCTTGATTTCGTGCATCAATTTTCATTTTTACCAAAATCATAGACTTGATTAACGCAGCTTTAATTCTTGGCGAACGCCCGCTACTATCGGCTCAGCCTCGCGATTTGGGAGCGCTTTTCGCTCCCCCGCCGGGCATTAACCCAGCCAAGATTTCTTGGAGAGAGAGAGCCAATGAATTTCCAGTCCAACAAGCTGCGCGATGCCGTTCTGGTCGCGCTCGTTGCCGGTGTGGCGTCCACTGCCACCGCCCAGGCCCAGGAAGCGACCAACCTTGACCGCATCTCGGTCACCGGTTCGCGCATCAAGAGCACCGACATCGAAACCTCGCAGCCGGTCCTGAGCCTGACCCGCGCCGACATCGACAAGCAGGGCGTGACTTCGGTCGCCGACATCCTGCAGCGCGTTGCCGCCAACGGCGCCGCCCTGAACCGTACCTACAACAACGGCGGTGACGGTTCGGCCGGCGTCAGCCTGCGCAACCTGGGTTCCGAGCGCACCCTGGTACTGGTCAATGGCCGTCGCTGGACCACCGGCCTGGATGGCAGCGTCGACCTGAACACCATTCCTACCGCGATGATCGAGCGCATCGACGTCCTGAAGGACGGCGCATCGACCATCTACGGTTCGGACGCGATCGCCGGCGTGGTGAACATCATCACCAAGCAGAACTTCGACGGCGCTGAAGTCAATGCCTATAAGGGCCAGTACAGCGCCGGCGACGGTGAGCGTGAAGCGTACGACTTCACTCTGGGTACCGTCACCGACCGCGCTTCGATTACCGTCGGTGCGTCCTACGTCAACGAAAAGTCCGTGATGGCCGGTGACCGCAAGATCTCCGCCGGCGGCCCGCCGTTCTACAGCGGTCAGAGCGCGACCGGCATCCCCGGCAACTACACGCGCAACGACGAGCAGTACATCATCCTCAACGGTGTTGAAACCCCGTTTGATCCGAACATCCATGGCTACAACACCGCGCCGGACAACTACCTGCTGACCCCGAATGAGCGCACCTCGCTGTTCGTGCTGGGTTCGTACAACCTGACTGACAACATCACCTTCCGCACCGAGGCGATGTACAACGAGCGCAAGTCCGAGCAGCTGCTGGCCGCCATGCCGGTCACTGGCATGGACCTGAGCGCGGACAGCATGTACAACCCGTATGGCGTCGAACTGGAGGGCGTCAATCGTCGCTTCAATGAATCCGGTGGCCGTTCGTTCAACCAGAACGTCAAGAACTGGCACTTCTACGGTGGTTTCGAAGGCTTCTTCGAGTTCGCCGGCCGCAACTTCGACTGGGATGTCGGCTACCGCTACGACAAGACCGACCAGAACGATCTGACCTACGGTCTGTTCAATGTGCAGCGCCTGGAAGAAGCCTACGGTCCGTCGGCACTGCGCGATGGCAAGCCCGCATGCTTGAACTCGGCGGGTGCCGTCATCGCCGGGTGCGTGCCGATCAATGCGCTGGGTGGTCTGGGTTCGGTCTCGCAGGAAGCGCTGGACTACGTGTCCTTCACCGCACATGACTCAGCGAGCCTTGTGTCGAAGGGTTACTACGCCAACATCTCCGGTGAGATCGTGCAGCTACCGGCCGGTGCGCTGGGCTTCGCTGCCGGCTACGAGTACCGCAAGGAAACCGGTCAGTTTGATCCGGACGCCTTCATTGCCTCGGGCCTGAGCACCGGCAACGGTGCTGCACCGACCAAGGGTGCCTACGACCTGAACGAGTTCTTCGTGGAACTGTCGATCCCGGTGCTGGCCGATCTGCCGGGCGCGAAGCTGCTGGACTTCAGCGTGGCATCGCGCTACTCCGACTACAGCAACTTCGGCAACACCACCAACAACAAGTTCGGCTTCCGCTGGAAGCCGATCGACGACCTGATGATCCGCGGTAACTACTCGGAAGGCTTCCGCGCCCCGAGCATCAACAACCTGTATCGCGGCGATGCTGACTCGTTCGAGAGCTACATCGATCCCTGCTCCTCCAACGCAGGCCTGCGTACCGGTGCGGTTGCTGCGCAATGTGCCGCACAGGGTGTTCCAGCTGGCTTCGTGCAGCCTGGCGCCGGTGCGGGCCGCAAGCAGACGGTTGTGCCGTTCACCTGGCAGGCCAATCCGAACCTGAAGCCTGAGACGTCGACCAGCAAGACGCTGGGCCTGGTATGGAGCCCGAGCTTCGTCACCGGCCTGAACGTCACTCTGGACTGGTGGCAGATCGAGGTTGAAGACGCCATCACCCGTCCGGCGATCCAGGACATCATGAGCAACTGCTACGGCGGCACACCTCAGCAGCAGGCGGCCTACTGCGGCCTGATCACCCGCGATCCAAACTACGGCAGCACCAACCAGCGTTACACCATCACCAACGTCAACATGCCGCTGCAGAACCTGGCGTCGTACAAGGTGGAAGGTTGGGATCTGGGCATCCTGTACAAGTTGCCGGAAACTTCGATCGGCCAGTTCACCATCACTCTGGACGGCACCTACCTGTCCAAGTGGGACACCAAATCGACCCCGGATTCCCCGGTTGATGGTCGTCAGGGTCGCTACCGCGATCAGGACCCTTACTGGCGCATCCGTTCCAATCTGTATGTCGACTGGTCCTACGGGGACTTCGGGGTCAACTACGGCATTCGTTACAAGTCCGGCATGACCGAACCGTGCCCGTTTGATCCAGTCAAGGAACCGGAAACCTTCGCATACTGCTCTGATGGCGCGAAGGGAACGAACCACATTGGTGCCACGACCTACCACGACATCCAGTTCCGCTACAACACGCCGTGGAAGGGCACCATCATGGTCGGCCTGAACAACGCGTGGGACAAGGGCCCGCCGGTTTCGTACTACACCTCGTACAACATGTTCGACCCGCAGTACGACCTGCCGGGCCGCTACATGTACATGCAGTACAAGCAGAAGTTCTGATCGATCCACTGATCAGCTGATGCAGCAACGGCCCCGCAAGGGGCCGTTGTTTTTTGTGCCTGCCAGATTGCGGCAGCACCAACGGAAAAGGCCGCGGCATTGCCGCGGCCTTTCTGCATTCAACGCAGCAACGACGCTCAACCGTTCGGAATCAGCGTCTCGATGAGATGCTCGACATAGGCCTCGAAATCCTCGCGCGCCTGCTTGGGCTGCTGCAGCTGCAGCGACAGCTGCAGGAAGCCGACATAGGCGGCGTAGGCCAGGCGTGCGCGGTGGCGCGCATCGGTCGAGCTGAGCCCTGCCTGGCGGAACGAAGCGATCAGATAGTCGAGGCGGCGCTGCGACACGCGGTCGATCACCGGACGCACCATCGGATGGTCCAATGCCTTCAGCAGCTCGCTGTAGATGATGTGCGGCTGCACTTCATGCGCCACCATCTGGAACAGCTGGCGCAGGCGCACGCGCGGGTCCGGTACGTCTTCCAGGCTGCCGAACACCTGTTCCTGTTCGAACAGTTCCCAGCGTTCCAGCGCGGCCTGCAGCAAGGCGTCACGCGAGGGGAAATGCCAATAGAAACTGCCCTTGGTCACGCCGAGGCGCCGCGCCAGCGGTTCCACCGCAACGGCGCCTACGCCTTGTTCAGCAATCAGGTCGAGGGCCGCCTGGGCCCAGTCTTCGGCACTCAGGCGGCTGTTGCGGCCGGCGCGCGGTTCGCCGGCGGAAGCGTCAGGTTGATTCATGGGCTGATTTAACCATACGCCGGGGTTCGTTGCAGTACGCCGTTGCGGGCGAAACCGTCAAAGGGCTCTCCTGCAGGGCTGCCGCACCGCACCATACGATGCAGTATTGACTTCCCTCACAAGCGATCCATACTAGCAAGTATGGTTACGTCCCCTACTCCCGCTGCGTTCCATGACCTGCACCTGGAGGCGGCCCATGGTGCCCGCCTCGCCGCCACTGCCAGCGACCACGGTCGTCGTGGCCGGGTGCTGTTCGCGCACGGTTTCGGCCAGACCCGTCACGCCTGGAATGCCACCGCGCGTGCCCTGTCTGCAGCCGGCCTGCAGACGCTGGCTTATGACGCACGTGGTCACGGCGATTCGGACTGGAATGCCGCCGACCTGCCCTATCACGGCGAACAGTTCGCCGATGACCTGATCGTGCTGGCCGGTGAACAGCCGCGCCCGCCGGTGCTGGTTGCGGCCTCGATGGGGGGCCTGTTCGGCCTGCTGGCCGAGTCGCGCTGGCCGGGCCTGTTCTCGGCGATGGTGCTGGTCGACATCACCCCGCGCTGGGATACCGCCGGTGTCGAGCGCATCCTCGCCTTCATGACCGCCCATCCCGACGGCTTCGCCTCGCTGAGCCAGGCCGCCGACGTGATCTCGGCCTACATGCCGCACCGTCCGCGCAAATCCGAGCAGTCGCTGCGCGCGCTGCTGCGCGAAGACGGTCACGGCCGCTGGCGCTGGCACTGGGATCCGCGCCTGGTGGCCGAACTGGCCCGCGACAGCGAACAGCACCAGGACGCACTGGCCGAAGCCGCGCGCCAGGTGAAGTGCCCGCTGCTGCTGGTCAGCGGCGGTCGCAGCGACCTGGTCACGCCGCAGACCGTGGCCGAATTCCTGGCGTTGGCGCCGCACGCGCGTCATGTACAGCTGCCGCAGGCCACGCACATGGTCGCCGGCGATGACAACGACGCCTTTACCGCTACTGTGTTGGACTATCTGGACGTGTTGCCCGCAGCAGACGCTGCGGCTTCGTCCGCCACAAACGAGCACGTCACCGGAGCACGCTCATGAGCATCGTTCTTCCCTTCCTCGCCCTGCTGCTGGCAGGCGCGTTCGTCGCCTACCACCGCATGCGGCTGGTTACCTGGACGCTGATCAGCGTGGCCCTGCTGGCCGCCTGCTGGTTCATTCCGTACGTCAACCAGACCGCCACGATCGTCGCAGCCGCTGTATTGGCCGTCATCGCCGTGCCGCTGCTGCTGCCGTTCATCCGCAAGCCGCTGCTGACCGGCCCGATGATGAAGGTGTTCCGCAAGGTGTTGCCGCCACTGTCGCAGACCGAGCGCATCGCGCTGGAAACCGGCTCGGTCGGTTTCGAGGGTGAACTGTTCACCGGTGATCCGGACTGGAACATCCTGCTCAACTATCCCAAGCCGCAGCTGACCGCCGAAGAACAGGCCTTCCTCGATGGCCCGGTGGAAGAGCTGTGCACCATGGTCAACGACTGGGAAATCACCCACGTCCACGCTGACCTGCCGCCGGAACTGTGGGCCTTCATCAAGAAGAACAAGTTCTTCGGCATGATCATCCCGAAGGAGTACGGCGGCCTGGGCTTCTCTGCGCTGGCCCACCACAAGGTGATCCAGAAGCTGGCGTCGGTGTCGTCGGTGGTCAGCTCCACCGTCGGCGTGCCCAACTCGCTGGGCCCGGGTGAACTGCTGGTGCATTACGGCACCCAGGAACAGAAGGACCAGTATCTGCCGCGCCTGGCCGATGGCCGCGAAGTGCCGTGCTTCGGCCTGACCGGTCCGTTCGCCGGCTCCGACGCCACCTCGATTCCGGACTACGGCATCGTCTGCAAGGGCGAGTGGAACGGCGAGCAGGTGCTCGGCGTCAAGCTGACCTTCGACAAGCGCTACATCACCCTGGCCCCGGTCGCTTCGCTGATCGGCCTGGCCTTCCGCATGTACGATCCGGATGGCCTGATCGGCGATACCCGCGACATCGGCATCACCCTGGGCCTGCTGCCGCGCGACACCGCCGGTGTTGAAATCGGCCGCCGCCACTTCCCGCTGAACTCGACGTTCCAGAACGGTCCGATCCGCGGCAAGGACGTGTTCATTCCGCTGACCCAGCTGATCGGTGGCGCTGCCATGGCCGGCAAGGGCTGGAACATGCTCAACGAGTGCCTGGCCGTGGGCCGCTCGATCACCCTGCCGTCCACCGCCAGTGGTGGTGCCAAGGCCGGTGCCGCGGTGACCGGCGCCTATGCGCGCATCCGCAAGCAGTTCGGCCTGTCGGTCGGCCGCTTCGAAGGCGTGGAAGAAGCGCTGGCCCGCATCGGCGGCAAGGCCTACAAGATCAGTGCGCTGTCGCAGGCCACCGCCGCGGCGGTTGACCGTGGTGACGTGCCGTCGGTGCCGTCGGCGATCGCCAAGTACCACTGCACCAACATGAGCCGCGAAGTGATCTCGGACATGATGGACGTGATCGGCGGCAAGGGCATCATCCTGGGGCCGCGCAACTTCGCCGGCCGCAGCTGGCAGGCCGCGCCGATCGCGATCACCGTGGAAGGCGCCAACATCATGACCCGCAGCCTGCTGATCTTCGGCCAGGGTGCGATCCTCTGCCACCCGTGGGTGCTGAAGGAAATGAAGGCCGCGCAGGATCCGGATACCCGTGCCGGCCTGCAGGAGTTCGATCGCAGCCTGTTCGGCCACATCCGCTATGGCCTCTCCAATGCCGTGCGTTCGTTCTGGTTCGGCCTGACCGGTGCACGCTTCGGTGCTGCCCCGGGTGACGCCTACACCCGCCGCTACTTCCGCAAGCTGGACCGTTACTCGGCCAACCTGGCGCTGATGGCCGACATCTCGATGATGACCCTCGGCGGCAAGCTGAAGTTCAAGGAATCGCTGTCCGGCCGCCTGGGCGATGTGCTGAGCCACGTCTACATGACCAGCGCCATGCTCAAGCGCTACCACGACGAAGGCGCACCGCAGGCCGACCAGCCGCTGCTGGCCTGGGCCTTCCATGACAGCGTGCACAAGATCGAAGAATCGCTGTCGGCCGCGCTGCGCAACTTCCCGATCCGTCCGATCGGTTGGCTGATGTGGGCGTTGATCTTCCCGCTGGGCCGTCGTGCCGAGGCCCCCGGCGACCGCCTGAGCCGCCGTGTTGCCGCTCTGCTGATGGCGCCGAACGAAGCCCGCGACCGTCTGGCCAGCGGCGTGTTCCTGACCCCGTGCGAGAACAACCCGGGCGGCCGTATCAACAGCTACCTGAGCAAGGCGATCATGGCCGAGCCGGTGGAGCGCAAGTTCCTGAAGGCGCTGAAGAGCAAGGGCATCGAAGCGCTGGACTTCAAGAGCCAGCTGGACGAGGCCGTGGCCGAAGGCGTGATCACCCAGGACGAGCGCAGCCTGCTGGAAGAACTGCGTACGCTGACCCTGGACACCATCACGGTGGACGACTTCGACACCCACGAACTGCGCGCGGCCAGCTACTACGACCGCCAGCACAAGGACCCGCATTCGCAGGCGGCCTGATCGCCCGCGACACGCGTTGCCACGACGGCGGGCCTCGGCCCGCCGTCGCTTTATCCGCCGACCGGAACATCAACCATGTCCACGCCCCTGCTCTCGCTTTACCACCGCCTGCAGCGCTGGCCCGCCGGCAACTGGCTGTTCTCGCGCGCGGTGTGCTTCAAGGCGCCCTACTTCGCCAGCATCGCACCTACCATCACCGCACTGGAGCCAGGCCGCTGCGAAGGCGTGATCCGCCAGCACCGCCGCATCAACAACCACATCGGCACGGTACATGCGATCGCGATGTGCAACCTGGCCGAGCTGGTCGGCGGGGTGATGGTGGACGCCAGCCTGCCGGCAGACATGCGCTGGATCCCCAAGGGCATGGAAGTGAAATACCAGGCCAAGGCCTTGGGCACGTTGAAGGCCGTGGCGACGCCCATGTTGTCCATCGTCAGTGCTGCGGACGGCTACGACCTGCCCGTGAAGGTCAGCGTGACCGATGCGGCAGGGACCGAGGTGTTCCATGCGACCATCGCGATGTGGGTATCGCCGCGCCCTCCTCGCACAGGCTGATCAACCATGACGACCGCTGAACTGCTTGTGCGCCTGGCAGGCATTCACAGCCTGGGGTTTGCCGCCTTCCATCTGGCGTTCTGGCGGCTGTTCGGCTGGAAACGCGAGCTCGCCCAGCTCGGCACAGTCAACCGCGCGATCATGCAGATCCTCAATCTGCGCGTGATCTATGTGTTCCTGGGAATGGGGCTGATCGCGCTGATCTTTGCCCCGGACCTGGTCGGCACTCGTCTGGGGTTGGTCCTGCTGGGTTTCATGGCGGTGTTCTGGGTGGGCCGCGCGCTTGAACAATTCGTCTTCCTGCGCATCAACGACTGGCGCGTACACCTGCTGACGGGCCTGTTCGTGCTGGGTTCGGCGCTGCATGCCGTGCCAATGTGGCTGGGCTTCATGCGCGCCATCAGCCGCTGAGCGGCGGCGCCTGCCAGCACGCGCCGACTTCAGAACGCTCGCAACACCAGTGCCAGGATCGCCGGCACCGCCTGGATCATGAAAATGCGCCGACTCACGCTGTAGGCGCCATAGCACCCCGCCACCACAACGCAGGCCAGCGAGAACGTCACCAGCACCGGCTGATCGATCACCAGCCCCACCACGATGCCCGCCGCCAGGAAGCCGTTGTACAGGCCCTGGTTGGCCGCCAGCACGCGCGTGGTCTCTGCCTTCTCTGGCGTGTTGCGGAAGGTCTTCAGGCCCAGCGGGCGGGTCCACAGGAACATTTCCAGCACCAGGAAATAGACGTGCAGCAGGGCGACCAGCAGGGTCAGGGCGAGGGCGATCCAGTACATGGGCGGTTCCTTGGATAGATGGGTGGGGTGATGGGGTCAGAGCCTCTCCGTGGGAGAGGGAGCCGACCCCGCGCGGCTCAGCGGTCGCGCGGCAGCTTCTTTTCTTCGCGCAGCACACCGAATGCGGCGGCGGTCATGCACGCGGCAACCACCACGCCGCCGATGAACACCACGTGTGAACCAAACAGCGACAAGCCCTTGTGCACCCACGCAAAGCTCAGGTCCGCGCCGCGGTACACCACGGTATCGATGGCCGCACCGGCCTTGTAGCGCCACTGCCGGTCCACGCGGGTATAGATGGTTTCGCGTGCCGGCTTGGCCAATGCGAACTCGCTGGCGCGGGTCATCACCTGCACCACTGCGACCATCAACGGCATGGGTGAAGCGGCAAGCACCGAAAAGCCGATCAGGATCGCAAAACCAGGGATCAACAGGGCCGGCGCGATACCGTGGCGCGACAGCAGCCAGCGGGTCAGGCCGAGCTGCATCAGCAGCGCCAGTGCGTTCACCGCCAGGTCGATACGCGAGAAGAAGGCCGTGGCAGCGCCTGCATCGTTGAACGCCGCACGCACGATGCTGGCCTGCTGGTTGTACAGCAGGGTGCCCACGCCCACACCGAACACCACCATG
This sequence comes from Stenotrophomonas sp. SMYL86, assembly GCF_036320025.1. Lineage (NCBI taxonomy): Bacteria > Pseudomonadati > Pseudomonadota > Gammaproteobacteria > Lysobacterales > Lysobacteraceae > Stenotrophomonas > Stenotrophomonas sp. SMYL86. Next base: position 7,708 of record NZ_JAWIRU010000005.1, on the reverse strand, counting down.
ATCGCCAGCCAGCGCAGCAACGGCTCACGCACGATCAGTTTCAGACCGTCCAGCACGCTGCCCCCCATCGGCTGCTCGCCGGATACCAGCTGCTGCTCCTGCTCACGCAGCACCGCCCAGTGCCGTAGTCGCCAGATGCTCAACAGGCAGATGGCGAGGAATCCGGCCGAGACCAGCATCAGGTTGGCGATGCCCACACGCTGCACCAGGGCACCGGTGATGATCGGCCCGAGAAAGGCACCGATGGTGCCGGCCGCGCCGATGTAACCGTAGAAGGCTCGTGCCTGCGCGTTGGAAAACACATCGGCCATGAAGCTCCAGAACACCGCCACCGCGAACAGGTTGAAGACGGTGATCCAGAAAAAGAACGCCATGCCGCGGCCCGGCACACCGCTGTCGAACAGTACGTAGAAACCCAGCAAGGTGACGATGAAGAACCCATACACCGCCGGCAGGAACACCCGCCGTGGGAAGCGGCTGACCAGCCAGCCATACACCGGCTGCAGCACCAGCATGATCACGAACACGCAGGAGAACAGGAACTGCAGGACGAAATCCTTCAGCGCGATGCCATGGCTGGCGAACCAGGCGATCAGCATCGGCGGGAACACCGTTTCCAGGTCGGCCGAGGCGGCCATCGCCTCCCGCACCGGGCGCAGCACGTAGTAGCCGCTGAGCAGGCAGAAGAAGTACAGGAACGACCACCACAGCGCCGGCGACTCACGCAGTGCCGCCGCCAGCCCACGCAACGGCCCCTTGCCCTTCACCGCGCTCACGCGGTGTCCCTCGCCAGAAGACGGCGGTTGGACAGCGGCATGGCAGGCTCCGGGGGCGGTGAAGCGCGTACGTTAGCCAATGCACTGCAACATCGCCAGCAGCAGCCACGCAGAAGGCCGCAACGCAGTGTCACGGCCCCGCCCGGACGACACGTTCCGACACATGCTTTCGGGGCGTCAAAATTCCAACTTTTTCAACGAGATGCGCATTCATCTTCGCTTTGTTTGTGCACAAGGGAAAAGCGGCGCTAGAATCGCCATCAGCAGTCGCGCACGGGTCTCCACGATGAAAAAGAACAGCCTGCGTCGTCCGATCCGTTCGGCGGCCACCGGTTTGCTGGGCATGTTGATGCCCGTTGCCTTGTCCACCACCGCGCAGACCCCGCCGCCATTGCCGCCGATGCCGGCCAACATCGAATCCGCCGCCACCGCCGTCGCCCACACCCAGCCCGCCGCTTACCGCACCGGCCTGGTGCCGCAGGTGCAGCTGCCGGCGGCCGGCTTCAACGTGGCCAACATCGAATCGATGGCGCAGCAGCTCACCTATGGCGAGCGTGTGCCCGGCATGGCCGTGGCCATCGTGCAGGGTGGCCGCGTACTCAGCGCGCGTGGTTATGGCGTTACCGACGTCAACAACCCGCTGCCGGTCGACGCCCACACCGTGTTCCGCCTGGCATCGTTGTCCAAGGCCTTCGCCGGCACCATGGCCGGATTGCTGGTCAACGATGGCACGCTGCGCTGGGACAGCAAGGTCACCGACTACGTGCCGGGCTTCCGCCTGAACTCTCCGGAAGCGACCGATCGCCTGACCGTGGCCGACGTGCTCAGCCATCGCGTCGGCCTGCCGTACAACGCCTACGACCGCGACATCGAAGGCAACGCCGAGTACTACGCACTCACCCAGAAGCTGGCCAATACCAGCCTGAAGTGCCTGCCGGGCGACTGCTACGCCTACCAGAACGTGGCCTTCAGCCTGATCGGCGACGTCGTCTATGCCGCCTCGGGCAGCTTCTACGAGCAGTCGGTCGAGCGCCGCATCTTCAAGCCGCTGGGCATGAACGATGCCAGCCTCGGCCTGGCCGGCATCCAGGCCAGCTCGCGCTGGGCGCGTCCGCACGTGCGCAGCCGCAATGGCTGGGTGTCGCTGACACCGAAGCCGACCTACTACCGCGTCGCCCCGGCCGCCGGCGTCAACGCCAGCGCCAGCGACATGGCGCAGTGGCTGCTGGCCCACACCGGCCATCGCCCGGACGTGCTGCCGGCACCGCTGCTGGCCACCCTGCATTCGAGCCTGATCAACACCCCGGGCGAAATGCGTTCGGGCTGGCGCCGCGAGCGCCTGCATTCGGCCGGCTACGCACTGGGCTGGCGCACCTTCGACTACGCCGGCCACGATGTGGTGTTCCATGCCGGTGCCGTGCAGGGCTATCGCGGCCTGGTCGCGCTGGTACCGGAACGCGATCTCGGCATCGCCATCATGTGGAACGGCGAAAGCGGCCTGCCCAGCGGCCTGCTGCCGACGGTGCTCGATTCCGCGCTCGGCCTGCCGACGCAGCGCTGGCTGGACGTGGACACCGACTTCGGCAGTGACAACCTGATGGCCGAAGGCGCGAGCCCGGCGCAGCAGGACAAGCGCAAGGGCAAGGGTGCTTCGAGCAACCGTGCGGTGGCCTCGCCGCGCTGAGTTGGCGGGCTTCACCGTGTGTGCGAAGGGCGGCCTGCGGGTCGCCCTTTTTATTGGCAGTCGTAGAGTCGAGCCGTGCTCGACTGTTCGGGCAAAGCAGTCGAGCATGGCTCGACTCTACAAACGGAAGGCTAATGCGCGAAGTAGTGCATGCCGCCATCCACCGGAATCACCGCGCCGGTGATGTAGCCGGCCAAGGGCGAGGCAAGAAAGGCCACCAGCGGCGCCACCTCCTCCGGATCACCAAAACGCCCGATCGGAATGTTGCGTTCGATGAACTCACGCCGGCTTTCTTCGGTGGGATGCAGCCGGTCCCGGATCTGAGCACTGTTGATGCGTCCCGGCGCGATTGCATTGACCGTGATGCCCTGTGAGGCCAGCGCCGACGACAGCCCTTTGCTCCACAGATGCAACGCCGCCTTCGCCGCCGTGGCAGCATTCACCGCGCGCGGTTCCATTGAACCGCTGAGGTTGATCACCCGCCCCCAGCCCTGCGCCTGCATCGCCGGCAGCAGTGCCTGGGTCAGGCGTCGTGCCGAAGAGAAGTTCAAGGCCATGGCTTCCTCCCAGACATCGTCCCCCGCATCCACCGTGGTCGGCCGGCCTCCTCCAGCCGCATTGACGAGGATGTCGACACGCGTCAGTGCCGCCGAGGCTGCATCCGCAATGTGGCGTACCTGCTCCGCATCGGTGAGGTCGCCCAGCAGGACGATCGGCGCCGGCGCGCCTGCAGATTCGATCTCTGCCGCCAGTGCATGCAGCGGCTCGGCACGCCGTGCGCTGATCGCAATGCGTACTCCCTGGGCCGCCAGCAGCCTGGCCACACCGGCACCGATGCCACTGCCCGCCCCGGTGACCAGCGCGGTACGCCCTTCAAGCCCCAGATCCATGATGTTCTCCCAATCCGCCAGCCGGTACATCCGGCCCGTGCAGTACATGCTGTTTGATCACCCCTGATTGATAAACTCCGCGCAGGTTTCAGCATTCAACACCCGGGGTGTCAGATGAATCTGCTGGAGAGCATGCAGGTCTACGTGCTGATCGTGGACAAGGGCAGCCTCAGCGCTGCGGCGGCGGCGATGGATATCTCGGCGACGATGGCCGGCAAGCACCTGCGTGCGCTGGAAGCACGGCTGGGGATGCAGCTGTTGAGCCGTACCACCCGGCGCCAGCACATGACGCCCTTCGGCGAGGACTACTACACGCGCTGCCGGGAGATCCTGCGGCTGGTGGAAGAAACGGACGCACAGGCGCAGCACCAGCAGCTGGCACCGGCGGGCACGTTGCGCATCAGTGCGCCGGTGATCTTCGGCACGCACGCACTGGTACCGGCACTGGCCGAATACATGGCGCGCCATCCGGATGTCCGGGTCGAAGTCACGCTGAGCGACCGCGTGGTCGACCTCGCCGAGGAGGGTTTCGAAGCGGCGCTGCGCATCGGCACGCTGGCCGACAGCAGCATGCTGGTGGCGCGTGCGCTGGCACCGTATCGCTTGATGATGTGCGCATCACCGGCGTACCTGGCCAGGCATGGCACGCCTCGCAGCCTGCAGGACCTCGCCCTGCATCAGTGCCTGTCCTTCGAACCGAGCGCACTCGCACAGTGGCTGCAGGCCGATGCTGGCGAACTCGAGCGTGTGCCCGGCGGCCGGCTGCAGATCAACAACGGCGAAGCGCTGCGCACGGCAGCGCTGCACGGGCTGGGCATCGTGCTGCAGTCGGCACTGCTGCTGGCTGCCGACATCGACACCGGACGCCTGGTGCAGCTGTTCCCTGAGTTCGGCCAGACCGGTCGGCCGATGCACGTGGTCTACGCCCACGATCGCTACCACTCGACCCGCCTGCGCAGCTTCCTGGACTTCCTGGTGGAGCGCTTTCCACCGGCGCCGTACCGCTAGCGTCGACCGTCAGAAAAGCAGTCGAGCACGGCTCGACCCTGCAAACGGCCCATAAAAAAACCCCCTCCCCGCTGGGCAGTCAGGGAAGGGGGTTTCAGGATGCGGCTATCGGGAAGTACTTAGATCAGCGGCGCCGGGGTTGCCGGCAGAGCGACCGGAGCAGCCTTCTTCTTGCGGGCGGCCGGCTTGCGCTTGGCAACCTTCTTCGCTGCCTTCTTCGGGGCAGCCTTCTTGGTCGCCTTCTTCGCGGTCTTCTTTACTGCCTTCTTGGCGGTCTTCTTGACGGCCTTCTTGGCAGTTGCCTTCTTCGCGACCTTCTTGGCCGGCTTGCGGGCCGTTGCCTTCTTCGCAGTCTTCTTGGTGGCCTTCTTGGCTACCTTCTTGACGGCCTTCTTCGCGGTCTTCTTGACGGCCTTCTTGGCAGTGGACTTCTTGGCTACCTTCTTCGCCGCCTTCTTCACTGCCTTCTTCGCAGTGGTCTTCTTGGCGACCTTCTTCGCAGCCTTCTTCACTGCCTTCTTGGCGGTCGCCTTCTTCGCGACCTTCTTCACTGCCTTCTTGGCAGCGGCCTTCTTCGCGACCTTCTTCACCGCTTTCTTGGCGGCGGGCTTCTTCTTCGCAGCTTTCTTGGTTGCCATGGGATGGCTCCTCGTCAGTGATAGGGAGTTGAAACGCCCAGGTGGATCAAACCCGCGGATGCTGCGTGCGGGGACCGCCGGCGCGTCAGGCGCGCCGTTACGGATGCGGCAATGCCCGCCTCGATCGGCGGAGCGGACATCGGAACGGGAGTTGCCTTGCATTTCTCCGGGGGAAGCGGGGCCATGTCCACCGTCATCAGGGTCGCGGTGGTCTTGAAGGGGCTGCTTCGCATCGGACGATTGATTCTGCGCACTCGGTTGGGCAGGCAAGGTCTGCTGAGGCGAAACCTAATCACGGTTTTTTTTACTGTCAACAACCCCCGCGAAAAATTTTCACATCCGCGCCATCCCGGACGCCGCCCTCGCCACCGCCGTGCGCGCCCTGCAACGACCATTGAAGCGACGCGCACGCGCGCCGCATACGACGAAGTCGATGCGCTCTCTGAACAAAAAACACTTGAAATAAGCACTCTGCGCAGATAGGCACATGTTCCGGACAACAGCGCACGTGCATCGCCGATGGTCACCCGCACCGTCGCCAACGCCAGCACAACGGGGCCGCAACGGGGGGCGAAAAGTTTTCACATTCGATCGCTTCGGCGCGGGGCGGAAACGCGGATTTGCGCAAAACTGCGCACGCTGATCGGCACCGTTCGTCTGTCGGCTGATGCCACGCCAAGGGTGCAGAGCGAACCCGCCGTCATGAGTCCGACGCACTCGCCAAAACAAGAACGGCCACCCGAAGGTGGCCGTTCCAGAACCCGGAAGTGACGACTCAGTGGTCGTCGTTTTCCAGGGCTTCGGCATACGCGTCCGGATCCAGCAGTTCGTTGACCTCTTCAGCGTTGGTCAGTTCGACCACGAACATCCAGCCTTCGCCGTAGGCATCTTCATTGATGGTTTCCGGCTTGTCGGACAGCGCCGAGTTGACCTCGACGACCTTGCCGCTGATCGGGCTGTAGACGTCCGAGGCGGCCTTCACCGACTCGACAACGGCGATCTGCTCGCCAGCCTTTGCGTCGGCGCCGACTTCCGGCAGTTCGACGTAGACCAGGTCACCCAGCAGGCCCTGGGCGTGGTCGGAAATACCGACGGTGACACGGCCATTGCCTTCGACACGGGCCCACTCATGGGACTTGAGGAACTTGAGGTCGCCGGGGATCTCGCTCATGGGACTGCTCCAGAGATATGCAGGGGTGGAAAAAACGGGGCTAGTGTAACCAACCGGCCGCCACTGCTGTCAGTGACGATCGGCAGTTTCGGATCAGGCGTCGGCGAGCACGCCGGGCTGGGCCTGGCCTTCGCGCACGAACGGGAACTTGACCACGCGCACCGGCACCTGCCGGCCACGGATGTCGACGGTGACCTCGCCGAGTTCACCGGCCGGTACACGGGCGAAGGCGATGCCCTTGGCCAGGGTCGGCGAGAAGGTGCCGGACAGGATCTCGCCCTGGCCGCCGGCGGTGGTCACCGCCTGACCATGGCGCAGCACGCCCTTCTCGTCCATCACCAGGCCGATCATCTGGCGGGCGGTGCCGGCAGCCTTCTGCGCTTCCAGCACGTCGCGGCCGATGAAGTCGCGGCCTTCGTCCAGCGACACGGTCCAGGCCAGCGCCGCTTCGTACGGGCTGATCTCTTCGTCCATGTCCTGGCCGTACAGGTTCATGCCGGCTTCCAGGCGCAGCGTGTCGCGTGCGCCGAGGCCGGCCGGCTTCACGCCCGCCGCCAGCAGGCGGTTCCAGAACGCGACCACGGCGTCCTGCGGCAGCAGGATTTCGAAGCCGTCTTCGCCGGTGTAACCGGTACGGGCGACAAACAGTTCGACGCCGTCATCGGACTGCACCTGCAGGGCGGCGAAACGGCCCAGCTTGGCCAGCGCTGCGCGATCGCTTTCGCGGGCCAGGCCGATGACGATGTCGCGCGCCTGCGGGCCCTGCACGGCGAGGATGGCCAGGTCCGGGCGCTGCTCGACGGTGACGCCGAACGGTGCAGCCTGCTCGCGCAGCCAGGCCAGGTCCTTCTCGCGGGTGGAGGCATTGACCACCATGCGGAAGAAATCGTCGCCCAGGTAGTAGACGATCAGGTCGTCGATGACGCCGCCGCGCGGATTCAGCATGCACGAGTACAGCGCCTTGCCGGTCACCTTCAGCTTGTCGACCGAGTTGGCCAGCAGGCGGCGCAGGAACGGCTTGACCTGGTCACCGCGCAGGTCGACCACAGTCATGTGGCTGACGTCGAACACACCCGACTCGCGACGAACGAGGTGGTGCTCGTCGAGCTGCGAGCCGTAGTGGATGGGCATGTCCCAACCCCCGAAATCGACCATCTTGGCGCCAAGGGCGCGGTGGGTATCGTTGAGCAGCGTCTTCTGGGTCATGACCGGGTCCGGCAGCAGAGGAAACAAGAATCCCCATTATCCCAGATCGGTCGCCCGCAGGTCGCGCCGCAGCGCAGCGGGGTGTTTGGCCGGCCTGCGGCCGGCGCCGCTTTCTACAGCTGGAGCGCAAAGCCTGAGTTCATCGGCTCTGGATTGACTCGGCCTGGGCGGGTCGGAGCGAGTGCTTTTGCTCTTTGCTCTTTTTCTTTTCCGTGGGCTGGACGCGCACGGAAACTGTCGGGGGGGGGGGGGGGGGGGGGGGGGGGGGGGGGGGGGGGGGGGGGGGGGGGGGGGGGGGGGGCGGGGAGGGCGGGGGGGGGGGGGGGGGGGGAGGG
>NZ_JAWIRU010000004.1:220162-269364 GCF_036320025.1 Stenotrophomonas sp. SMYL86 | reverse complement strand
CGGGTGGCCCTGGCCAGGACACGCAAAAGCCCCTCCATGGTGCTCGATGGCGCCATCCATGGCGCCAACGGTCCTGTCCAGGGCCACCCGCCGCCTCTGGACAATTTCCCGCGAGCGCGGCCAAAAGCCCATGCCGTGGAGTGTCATCTGAAAAACGAAAACGCCGGGCAATGCCCGGCGCTTCGCATCCCGTCTGGTGGAGAGCCCCCCTTTGTTAAGGGGGGCGCGCCAACGGCGCGGGGGATAGGTGAAATGCGCGGGCAATTCACCGGAGGTGGATCAGTTCTGAGGAACGTTGTTCCTCAGAACTGGCCACCGAACGTGAATTGCAGACGTTCGATCTTGTCATCGTCTTCCTTCTTCAGCGGGAAGGCGTAGCTGATCGAGATCGGGCCGACCGGGGCGCGCCACAGCAGGGCCACACCGGTGGACACGCGCAGTTCGTTGGCCTTGAAGTTCTTGGTGCCGTTGTAGACGTTACCGAAGTCGACGAAGGCGGACACGCGTGCCGACGGGCTGTCGAACAGGCGCGGGAAGTAGGCTTCGACCGAACCGACGGTCTTCAGCGAACCACCCAGCGGCTGGCCTTCCGGGTAGCCGTTGGTGACTTCGCGCGGGCCGAGGGTGTTGTCTTCGAAGCCGCGCACCGAGTTGGTACCGCCGGCGTAGAAGTTCTCGAAGAACGGCAGACCGCTGGCGGTCACCGTACGGGTGGTGCCGTCCGGGTTGGTCAGCGTGCGGGTGTAGTCGTTGCCATAGGCATCGCCGTAGCCCACTTCGGCACGGGTGTTGATCACCAGCGACGGCATGATCGGCCAGTACTTGCTGATCTGGTAGTTCAGCTTGTAGTACTCGATGGTCGAACCCGGCAGCGTGGTTTCCAGGCCGATGCGCTGGTAGGTACCGCGGGTCGGCATGAAGTAGTCGTTGCGCGAGTCGCGCGCCCAGCCCAGCTCGGTGCGCCATGCATGGAACGTGCGCTTACCGACGGCGTTGATGTAGTCGATGATCGACTGCGGGGTCGAGCCCTGGTAGGTGGTGATCTGGTTGCTGTCGATGCCGAACATCAGCGAGACGGTATCGGTCTCGGTGATCGGCACGCCGAACACCACCTGCGCCGAACCATTGGTGCTGTTGTACTGCGCGGTGTTGAAGTCGGAGTAGTCCAGTTCGCGCCAGGACAGGTTGTAGCCCAGCGACACGCCGTCATCGGTGAAGTACGGGTTGGTGTAGCTGAAGCCGTAGCGCTGCAGGTAGCTGCTGCGCGAGGCTTCGACCGACACGCGGTTGCCGCCGCCGAGGAAGTTGTTCTGCGACAGCTGCACCGAGGTGGTCATGCCGTAGGACTGCGAGTAGCCCAGGCCGAACACGAAGCTGCCGGACGTGGTTTCCTTGACGTTGTAGACGACGTCGACCTGGTCGTTGCTGCCGCTCACGGCCGGGGTTTCAACGTCCACCGACTCGAAGTAGCCCAGGCGCTGCAGGCGGATCTTGGAGCGGTCGATCGCGGCCTGCGAGTACCAGCTGTTCTCGAACTGGCGCATTTCGCGACGCATCACTTCGTCGGACGTACGCGTGTTGCCACGGAACAGGATGCGACGCACCGACACGCGCGGGCCGGGCACGACCTGCATGTTGATCGCCACGGTCTGCTCGGGGCGGTTGGTGGTCGGGATCGGGTTCACCTTGGCGAACGCGTAGCCGATGTTGGACAGCGAGTTGGTGATGGTGTCCGAGCTGAATTCCAGCAGCGCACGCGAGAACGTGTCGCCGGACTTCTGGATCACCATGCGCTCGACGTCCTCCTGCGGAAGGATCGTGTCGCCGCTGACCTTGATCTCGGAGATCTTGTACTGCGCACCTTCGGTCACGCCGGCGGTGAGGAACATGTCGCGCTTGTCGGGGCTGATCGACACCTGGGTCGAATCAATGCTGAAGTCGACATAGCCGCGGTCGAGGTACCAGGAATTGAGCTTTTCCAGGTCGCCGGACAGCTTTTCCTTGGAGTACTGGTCGTCACGGCGGTACCACGATGCCCAGTTGTGCTCCTTGGACTCCCAGGTCTCCAGGATGTCCTTGCTCTCGAACTTCTCGGTGCCGACCAGGTTGACGTGACGGATCTTGGCCGCCTTGCCTTCCTTGATGGCGATCGCGATGTCCACGCGGTTGCGGTCCAGCGGGCTCACCGTCGGGGTGATCTCGACGTTGTACTTGCCGCGGTCGTTGTACTGGCGGCGCAGTTCCTGGGTCACGCGGTCCAGGCTCAGGCGATCGAAGGTGCCGCCCTCGGTCAGGCCGATGTCGGACAGGCCCTTGAGCAGCTGCTCGGACTTGATGTCCTTGTTGCCGGTCACGGTCAGCTTGTTGATCGCCGGGCGTTCCTTGACGGTCACCACCAGGATGCTGCCCTGGCGGTCCAGCTGCACGTCTTCGAAGAAGCCGGTCTTGTACAGGGCGCGGATGGTCTCGCCGACCTTGTTGTCGGTGACCGTCTCGCCACGCTCCACCGGCAGGTAGGTGAATACCGTGCCCGAGCTGATGCGCTGCAGGCCATCCACGCGGATGTCGCTGACAGTGAAGGGCTCGGCTGCCTGGGCCAGGGCGGGAGCGCCGGTGACGGCGGCGAGGGCGAGGGCCAGCAGGCGGCGATTGGGGAGTCGCGTCATGTCACGTCCGGTAGGAAGGTCGATTTCATTGGTGCGGGATGCCGACGCTGTAGACGGCAACAACGTGGAAAAGTTCATCGCGGGACCAGGCCGAGGATGTCGTTGTAGAACGCCAACCCCATCAGCCCGGCCAGCAACGCCAGGCCGATGTACTGGCCGGCGGCGATGGCACGCTCGCTCAGCGGGCTGCCCTTGACCAACTCGATAAGGTAATACAGCAGGTGGCCGCCGTCCAAGATCGGGATCGGCAACAGGTTGATGATGCACAGGCTGAGTGACAGCAGGGCAAGGAACTGCAGGAACCAGTCCAGGCCGCGTTTGGCCGAGATGTTGGCTACCCGGGCGATGGTGACGGGCCCGGAAACGTTCTGCAGCGAGGCTTTGCCGGTGACGATGCGGCCCATCATGCCCAGCGAATCGGCCGCCAGGCGGCCGGTTTCGCGCACGGCCACGGTGACCGCGTCGAGCGGGCCATAGCGCAGCAGGGTGTCGTAGGGAGGGCTGAACGAGGTCGGGAACTGCACGCCGATCTGCCAGATCGGCTCGCCCTTTGAATCCTTGCCCTGGCGCGGGGTGACTTCCAGCGCCAGGCGCTCGCCGCCCCGCAGGACCTCGATCATGCCCGGGCCGCCGGCGCGGCCCAGCGTCTGGATCTCGCCGATGACCTGGTCGGCGCCGTCGATGCGCTGGCCGTCGATCGCTACGATCAGATCGCCCGGCTGCAGCTGCCCGGCCACCACGGAGTCCGCGGTGAGCGACTCGACCAGCGCCGGTTGCAGCCACGACTGCCAGTACAGGCCAGCCAGGATCGGCACGCGCCGTTCATCGAAGCCGGGGGGCAGCTGCGACAGCGGCAGGCTGCGCACGCGCACCTGGTCGGCCGGGTCCAGCACTTCCAGCTTCACGTCGCGGCGGTCCATCGCGGCGGCGGTCAGCGCCATGCTGGCCTCGCCGAGGGTGACCACCGGGCGCTCGTCCACGCGCAGCACGCGGTCGCCGCTGGTCAGGCCGGCGCTGGCGGCGATGCCGCTGACACGGCCGATGGTCGGCGAATAATCCTGCTTGCCGATCACGAACATCGCCCACAGCAGCAGGATGCACAGCAGCAGGTTGGCGATCGGTCCGGCGGCGACGATGGCGATGCGCTGCCAGACGGTCTTGTGGTTGAAGGCCTGGCCGCGCTCGTGCGGGTGCACTTCGACCTCGCGCTCGTCCAGGAACTTCACATAGCCACCCAGCGGGATGGCGGCGATGGCGAACTCGGTGCCGTGCCTGTCCCGGCGCGACCACAGCGGCCGGCCGAAGCCGACCGAGAAGCGCAGGATCTTGACCCCGCACAGGCGCCCGACCCAGTAATGCCCGAACTCGTGGAACGTGACCAGCAGCCCGAGGCTGACAATCATCCACCAGACCGATCCGATGAAGTCAGTCATGCAGGCTCACAGTGGCGGGCAGGGGCGGCGTCGTCATGCTGGGCGAGGCGGTCGTTCAGGCGGCGTCGATGGCGTTCAGGGTCAGCTGGCGTGCCCGCTGGTCGGCGGACAACAGGACCTCCAGTGTATCGGCTGGCTGGGTCGGCAGTGTTGAAAGAGCGTTAGCAACCAGCTCCGGGATGGTCAGGAAACCGATCCGGCCCTGAAGAAACGCTGAAACCGCCTCTTCATTGGCAGCGTTCAGCACCGCCGGGGCGGTGCCGCCGGCCTGCATCGCCTGCCAGGCCAGGGCCAGGCAGGGGAAGGCGTCGGTGTCCGGGGCCTCGAAATCGAGCCGGCCCTGGGCCAGCAGATCCAGCCCGGATACGCCCGATTCAATGCGTTGTGGCCAGCCCAGGCCAACGGCCAGTGTGGTGCGCATGTCCGGCAGGCCCATCTGCGCCAGAGTCGAGCCGTCCACGAACTCGACCAGCGAGTGGACCAGGCTCTGCGGGTGCACCAGCACTTCGATGCGCTCACCGGGGATGCCGAACAGGTGGTGGGCCTCGATCACTTCCAGGCCCTTGTTCATCAACGTCGCCGAATCGACCGAGATCTTCGGCCCCATCGACCACTTCGGGTGGGCAACGGCCTGGGCCGGGGTGACCTGGGCCAGTTCGGCGCGGCTGCGGCCACGGAACGGGCCGCCGGAGGCGGTCAGCAGGATGCGGCGTACGCCGGCACCATCGACGCTGGCATCGCGCGAGCGCAGGCACTGGAAGATCGCGCTGTGTTCGCTGTCGATCGGGATGATCTCGGCGCCGGCGCGTTCAGCGGTGCGGGTCAGCAGCTCACCGGCCAGCACCAGCGATTCTTTGTTGGCCAGCAGGATGCGCTTGCCCGCGGCGGCGGCGGCCAGGGTGGAAGACAGCCCGGCCGCACCGACGATGGCGGCGACCACGGTGTCGCAGGCATCGCTGGCGGCCAGCTGGTCCAGCGCGGCATGGCCGGCATGCGCCTCGGTGGCCAGTCCGGCATCGCGCAGGCCATCGCGCAGCTCAGCGAACAGCGATTCGTCGGCGATCACCGCGTGCGCGGGCCGGTGCTGGCGGCACAGTGCCAGCAACGCCTGCACCTGACGACCGGCGGCCAGCACGGTGGCCTGGTAGCGCTGCGGGTGGCGGGCGATCACGTCCAGCGTGGAGGCACCGATCGAGCCGGTGGCGCCGAATACGGCGACCCGGCGCAGGTCTGCGACAGCATTCATGGTCAGAACCCGAAGATTTCCTTGCCGAGTGCGAACACCGGCACTGCAGCCAGGACGCCGTCGACACGGTCGAGTACGCCACCATGGCCCGGAATCAGGTGGCCCGAGTCCTTGGCGCCCGCGTGGCGCTTGATCAGGCTTTCGAACAGATCACCCAGCACCGAGGCGAACACCGCCACCACCGAAGTGATCAGCAGGCCCGGCAGGTGTGCGGTATCGATGCCGGCCAGCCAGCCCAGGCCGACGGCCACGGCGACACCGGCCAGCAGGCCGCCGAACAGGCCTTCCCAGGTCTTGTTGGGGCTGATGCGCGGGGCCAGCTTGTGCTTGCCGAAGTGACGGCCGGCGAAATAGGCGCCCGAATCGGCCGCCCAGACCAGTGCCAGCGCAGCCAGCAGCCAGAGGTGGCCCTGCTTGCCCGGCGGATCGCCGCCGGCATGGATCAGCACCAGCGCGGCCCAGGCCGGAACGATGGCCAGCGTACCGGCCAGCATCTTCACGATGCGCGAGGGTGCCGACGGCTGCGCGCCGAAATTGAAGAAGCGCAGCCAGACCAGCGCCGCCAGCCACCAGGCAACACCGGCCAATGTGGTGATCTGGAACAGCACCAGCGTGCTGCCATCGGCCCACACCAGCAGCACCATCAGCAGCAGGTTCAGTACCAGCAGCACGGTGCGCGCCAGGGTGTCTTCGATGCCGGCCAGCTTCAGCCACTCCCACAGGCCGATCAGCAGCACCGCAGCGGCCGCCGCTGCCAGCCATTGGGTCGGCAGCAGCAGGATCGCGGCAATGGCGACCGGCGCCATGATCAGCGCGGCAAGGACTCGGGTCTTGGTCATGGGCTGGAAGTCTCGGTGGCCAGTGCGGCGATCTGGGCGCTGGTCAGGCCGAAACGACGCTCACGGCTGCCGTAGGCGTCCAGCGCCTGCTGCAGCAGGGCGGGATCGAAGTCTGGCCACAGTGCCTCGGTAAACCACAGCTCGGTGTACGCCAGCTGCCACAGCAGGAAGTTGCTGATGCGGGTGTCGCCACCGGTGCGGATGAACAGGTCCGGTGGCGGCAGGTCGGCCAGGGCGACCTGGCTGCCCAGCAGCGATTCGTCGATCTGTTCGGGCAGCAGGCGGCCGGCGGCGACTTCAGCGGCCAGCGCGCGCGCGGCACGGGCGATGTCCTGGCGGCCACCGTAGCTGGCGGCGATCGACAGGGTCAGGGTGGTGTTGTCTGCGGTGCGCTGCTCGGCCAGCTGCATGCGGCTGACCAGCCCGGCACCGAAGCGTTCGCGCTCGCCGATGAAGCGCACGCGCACGCCACGCCGATGCAGCTCGTCCACTTCGCGGTCGAGCGCGCCGAGGAACAGCTTCATCAACGCATCGACTTCTTCCTGCGGCCGGCCCCAGTTCTCGCTGGAAAACGCGAACAGGGTCAGCGCCGGAATGCCCAGCTCAAGGCAGCGCTCGATGGTGCGGTTGACCGCACGCGCGCCGGCCCGGTGGCCGATCACGCGCGGACGACGGCGCTGCTGTGCCCAGCGCCCATTGCCATCCATGATGATGGCAATGTGGCGGGGCAGGGCGGCCGGCAACGGAGGCGGGACTGAAGGCATCGACTTCAGACCGACAGCAGTTCTTTTTCCTTGTCGGCAACGACCTTGTCGACGTCCTTGATGTTGGTGTCGGTCAACTTCTGGATGTCGTCCTCACCGCGCTTCTTCTCGTCTTCGCTGATCGCCTTGTCCTTGACCAGCTTGGCGATTTCCTTGTTCGCGTCCTGACGGATGTTGCGGATCGCGATCTTGGCGCCTTCGCCTTCCTTCTGCACCTGCTTGGCCAGCTCCTTGCGGCGCTCTTCGGTCGGCGGCGGCATGTTGATGCGGATCGCGGTGCCCAGGGTGTTCGGGGTGAACTCGGCGTTGTAGAGACCCTTTTCGATCTCCTTGATCATGCTCTTGTCGAACGGCGTGACCAGCAGCGAGTGGGCGTCGGCGTTGGAGATCGATGCGACCTGGTTCAGCGGGGTGCTGGCGTTGCCATAGGCGCTGACCGTGACGCGGTCCAGCAGGGCCGGGGTGGCGCGGCCGGTGCGGATCGAGGTGAGGGTGTGCTTCAGAGCGTCGATGCTCTTGGCCATGCGCGTCTGCGCGTTGTTCTTGATGTCGTTGAGCATCGCCCGGTCCTGGGTGTAACTGGAATCGGGCGATTATAGGCGAATACGGGACGCTGCCGGGCCAGAATCGGCCCGGAGCTCGCCTGGCGCTCAGGCTCAGGCCGGGTCGCGGCCCTGGACCAGGGTGCCGATGTTCTCGCCGCTGAGGATCTTCAGCAGCTCGCCCGGCTGGCCCATGTCGAACACGCGCATCGGCAGGTCGCTGTCGCGGGCCAGTGCGAAGGCCGCGGTATCCATCACTTCCAGGCCGCGGCGGATCACTTCGTCGTAGCTCAGGCTGTCGAAACGGACCGCGTCGCTGTGCTTGTTCGGGTCCTTGTCGTACACGCCATCGACCTTGGTGGCCTTCAGCAGCAGGTCGGCACCGATCTCGATCGCACGCAGCGCGGCGCCGGAGTCGGTGGTGAAGAACGGGCTGCCGACGCCGGCGGCGAAAATCACCAGGCGGCCCTTTTCCAGGTGGCGGATGGCGCGGCGGCGGATGTAGTCCTCGCACACGTCGTTGATCTTGATCGCGCTCATCACGCGGGCCTTGGCGCCCAGCTTTTCCAGGGCGTCCTGCATGGCCAGGGCGTTGATGACCGTGGCCAGCATGCCCATCTGGTCGCCGGTGACCCGGTCCATGCCGCCAGCGGCCAGGCCGGCGCCGCGGAAGATGTTGCCGCCGCCGATCACCAGCGCCACTTCGGCACCGGCCTGCTGGGCTTCGATGACCTCACGGGCCAGGCGATTGATGATCTTCGGGTCGATGCCGTAGTCCTCATCTCCCATCAGCGCCTCCCCGGACAGTTTCAGAAGGATGCGGCGATAGGCGAGCTTGGACATGGGGACCTCGGGTGCGTGGAAATCGCGGGCGATTCTACGCGCATGCGGCGTTGGGCCAAAGTGTTTTGTGCACTGCGGCGCGAAATCCTGCCGTCCGCCCCGCTCACGCGGGGCGTCCCGTTCAGCCCAGCTCGGCGCCGGCGGTGGCTGAAAGCTCGTCGTGGCCGAGGGCGCCGGGGGAGCGGGCGATCACCCGGTTGCGGCCCAGGTTCTTCGAGCGGTACAGCACATCGTCGGCTGCGCGCAGCAGGTCCTGCACGTCGGCAAAGCGTTCGTAGCCGCCCTGGGTGGCCACGCCGGCGGAGAAGGTGACGAACAGCGGGCCTCCCTCCAGCTCGGCCATCGGCGTGGCGACGATGTTGGCCAGCACACGCCGGATCACGTCCAGCGCCACCGATTCACTGGTGTTGGGCAGCAGCGCGACGAATTCCTCGCCACCGAAGCGGGCCACGGTGTCGCTGTTGCGCAGCTGGCCCTGCAGCTTGCCGGCAAAGGCGCGCAGCACCTCGTCGCCGGTCAGGTGGCCGTGGGCATCATTGATTTTCTTGAAGTCGTCCAGGTCGATGAAGGCCACCGACAGCGGCCAGCCCTGGCGCCCGGCGCGCAGGAACTCCTGTTCCAGCACCGCCTCCAGCTGGCGGCGGTTGAGCACGCCGGTCAGGGCGTCGCGGTGGGCCTGGTCGGCCAGGCGCTTGGCCCGCGCCTCGAATTCGTCGGCGCGGCGGCGTGCCTGATCGGCATCCTGCAGCTCGCGCAGGTTGCGCAGGGTGGCCAGCTCCTGTGCGTGGTCGATCAGCTCACGGACCCGCGAGGGCGAGTTCAGGCCGGCCTCGAACAGGCTGGCGATATCTGGAAGGGCATCGCTGATGCGGGTCAGCACCTGATCGAAACGGGCGCTGTCGAGCTCCAGCCGGTCATGCACCTGGTGCAGAGCGCGTTCGCGGGCGGCATCGGCGTCTTCGTCCAGCCAGATGTCGGCGACAGCGCCGGACAGCTGCACGCAGGCCTGGAACGGCGAATCGGCAGCGTCGTCGTCCTCGCTGTGGCTGATGCTTTCCACCAGGTAGCGCGGCAGGCCCCACTGTTCGGCCACCCAGGCGCCGACATCGGCGTGGCTGCAGCCCAGTTCCTCGCGCTCGCGTGCGACCAGATCGGTATTGTCACGGGCTTCGCGCAGCAGTGGCAGGTAGCGCTCCGATTCGGCCTGGGCCAGGCACAGCACGCCCAGGTCCTGCAGCAGCCCGGCCAGCATCAGTTCCTCCAGCCGGCGCAGGCCGCGTGCCTGGCCCAGCTGGCTGGCGGCCAGGGCGCTGAGAATGCTGCGCTTCCACGCGCGCTGGCGCAGGTCGTGGTCGGCACCGCCGCCACCGGTCAGGCCCTGGGTGACGGTGAAGCCGAGGGCGAGGCTGATCGTGGCATTCAGGCCGAGCATGGTCAGCGCCTGGCCGAGGTTCTCGATGCGGCGGCGGCTGGCGTACAGCGGCGAATTGGCGATGCGCAGCATGCGAGCGCTCAGCGCCATGTCGATGGCGATGATATCGGCGGCGGTGGCGATGTCCGCTTCCGGGTCCTGGGCCAGCTCGATGATGCGCAGGGCAATACCGGGTGGCGAGGGCAGGTTGCGGCAGAGCGCCAGGGCAGCTGTCAGCTCGGGAGGCATGTCGGGTCGTTCAATTCCATTGGGACAAGAATACCTAGGAATGCATCACAGTCCGCGATTTTCGTTCCTGCTATGTGACTGTGGATTCCCTGCGCCGAGTATCGGCTTGATTCGCGCGCAACGCAAAGGTGCCGGTTGTGCGCACCAACGGTGCACACCCGCCGATGGGGCATGGGTTCATCCCTTGGCCCATACATAAAAAAAGAGCCGCGGTTTCCCGCGGCTCCTTCTGGTCGCTTCACAGCCGGAAGGCTGGAATCAGACCTGCATCGCCTTGGCAACTTCAGCGGCGTAGTCTTCCACCACCTTCTCGATGCCTTCGCCGACGATCAGCAGCTTGAAGCCAGCCACGTCGGCGCCAGCGGCCTTGACCACCTGCTCGACGGTGGTGTCGCCCAGCACGTAGGTCTGGCCGTACAGGGTCACGTCGCTGACGATCTTGTTGATCTTGCCGCTGATGATCTTTTCCAGGATCTCGGCCGGCTTGGCCTTGTCCTTTTCGGACATCTTGGCCAGCTCGATTTCCTTTTCCTTCTCGACGAACTCGGCCGGGACGTCCGCAGCCTTGTTGTGCGGCGGCTTCAGGGCTGCCACGTGCATGGCCAGGCCACGGGCCAGCTCGACGTCGCCGCCGACCAGGTCGACCAGCACGCCAACCTTGCCGTTGGTGTGGACGTAGGCGCCGATGGTGTTGTTGCCATCAACCTTCACCATGCGACGGATCTGGATGTTTTCACCCAGGGTCTGCACGGCGGTGGCGCGGGCTTCTTCAACGGTGCGGCCATCGGCCAGCTTGGCAGCCTTCACGGCTTCGACATCGTTGGCGCCCGATGCCAGGGCGGCAGCGGCGACGGCATTGACGAAGGACTTGAAGTTGTCATCGTTGGCGACGAAGTCGGTTTCCGAGTTGACTTCGACCAGCACGGCCTTGCCGCCATCCTGGGCCAGGCCCAGACGGCCTTCGGCGGCCACGCGGTCAGCCTTCTTGTCGGCCTTGGCAGCGCCGGACTTGCGCATGGCTTCAGCAGCAGCGTTGATGTCGCCGTTGGCTTCGGTGAGAGCCTTCTTGCATTCCATCATGCCGGCGCCGGTGCGCTCGCGCAGTTCCTTGACCAGGGAAGCAGTGATTTCCACGGGATTACCTCACGAAAGAAAGGGGTTGGGCCGGCATGGTGGCCGGCCCGTGTGACACGGTCCTGTCACGCGCCAAAGGCTGCGCGCAGGGAGGGTGGACGCCGGGCGTCCACCCCGGGGCCTGGATCAGGCCTGGGCGTCGTCGCCCTTCTTGGCAGCCTTCTTGGCCGGAGCGCGGCGGGCCGGCTTCTCTTCGCCTTCAGCAGCGGCTTCGGCGAACTCTTCCTCACGCACCGAAGCAGCGTGCGGAGCAGCAGCCTTGCCTTCCAGCACGGCGTCGGCAGCGGCGCGGGCGTACAGCTGCACAGCGCGGATGGCGTCGTCGTTGCCCGGGATGGCGTAGTCCACCAGTTCCGGGTTGTAGTTGGTGTCGACCACGGCGATGACCGGGATGCCCAGCTTCTTGGCTTCCTTGATCGCGATGTCTTCGTGGCCGATGTCGATCACGAAGATGGCGTCCGGCAGACGGTTCATGTCCTTGATGCCGCCCAGCGAGGCTTCCAGCTTGTCGCGCTCGCGACGCAGGCCCAGTACTTCGTGCTTGACCAGCTTCTCGAAGGTGCCGTCGGTTTCACCGGCTTCCAGTTCCTTCAGGCGGGCAACCGACTGCTTGACGGTACGGAAGTTGGTCAGGGTGCCGCCCAGCCAACGCTGGTTCATGAACGGCATGCCACAACGCTCGGCTTCTTCCTTGATGGTTTCGCGGGCGCTGCGCTTGGTGCCCAGGAACAGGACGGTGCCGCGCTTCTGGGCAACCGACGAGATGAAGTTCATCGCATCGTTGAACAGCGGGACGGTCTTTTCCAGGTTGATGATGTGGATCTTGCCGCGGGCGCCGAAGATGTACGGAGCCATCTTCGGGTTCCAGTAGCGGGTCTGGTGGCCGAAGTGGACGCCGGCTTCCAGCATCTGACGCATGGTGACCTGGGGCATTGCAATACTCCTGATATGGAACCGGCGATTCCGCCCGCGGGATAGGTATGCGGGACGCGTGGAAGCGCGGATGGTTCCGGGGTTGGGCTTCCCTGTTGCCTCCGTGGCCGAACTCCTTGCGGAGCACCCCGGCACGGATGGGGGCAGCAGGTGTGGATTCACCGGTGACGTCCGGTGTGGACGGTCTCCCGCGCACGCAGGCGGCAGGAATCCGGTCGATTATAGCCCGCTGGGAGCGCTCGCTGCAATTGCCGGGTCCGGCGCGGTCAGATCGACCACGCGGCCGTCCTGCAGCCGGGCCTGGAAATGGCCACCGGCATAGCCGTCGGCATGGACGGGGAGGGCCCAGCGGCGTTCCCGGCCCGCCAGCAGGTAGCCGGCCAGTCCCGGCAGCAGCAGGGTGCGGCGTCCATCGCCGGCGACGAACGCAAGATCGTGCAGGCGGGCGTGAACGGAACCTGCGTTGCGCAGTCGCAGAAGAGGCTGCGACGTGCCGGGCTCGATCCCGGCATGCAGGTCCGGCCGCGCCAGGGGCGTCGCATGCCCCCGAAACAAGGGCAGCGAGTAGCGTGGCAGGTCCGGTCCGCTGGGGCTCAGGATCACCCGGTAGGCCTGCTCGACGGCAACGGGCGACGTCTCCCGAGGCAGCAGCCAGATGCGTTGACGGGTGCCGGGCGGGAGGTCGAGCCGGGCGGGGCTGGCCAGGATCTGGTCGCTGGGCCGCAGCTTTTCCGCATCGACCTGCTGTTCCCAGGCCAGGATCCGAACCTCGCCCTGCCAGCGGCCGGGCCCGGGGTTGTACAGCCACAGCTCGCCGTGCCCCCCTTCGGCGGGCAGCTGCAGGGTGGTGGGCACCAGGTCCAGCGCCGCAGCGGGCAGTGCCAGCAGCAGTGCCAGCAGGCTCAGCAGGATGCGCATCAGTAGATGAGGGTCACGGCAGGCGCCGCGTCGTCGCTGTCGGCCGGCGGCGCGAGGTCGCGGATCTGTTGCGGAAGCTCGGGCGCGTCGCTGCGCCGGTGCGGTGCCGTGCATCGGGTGTTGCCGGCATCACTGCTGCAGCCCTCGACCACAGTCAGCCGGATCTGCAGGGAGGTGCTGCCGGGATCGGCCCACGCGGGCGTACTGGCGACCAGCATCGCCCCGATCAGAAGTGCGCGAACCACCTGCCATCCACCGTACTGTAGGACCCGTTGCGCGGTATCGGCCGGATCGGCCGAATCTGTAGGCTCGACTGCCAGTCGACTGGTCCTGGCGCAGGAGGGATGCGCACATCCACGCACGGCGTGGATCTACCGAAACCCACCCCGGTGGGTGCCGACCATTCCAATCCATCCCGGTGGATGCCGACCGTTGGTCGGCACACAGGTCAGTAAGTGATCGTCACCTGCACCAGATCGTTGTAGGTACCGGCCGGGGGCTGGCCGGTGACCGGCGGCACCCGGCCATGGATGGTCAGCTGCTGCGCGCTGCCACTTCCGGTGCCGCCAACGGTATCGACGTTGAGGGTATTGCCCCAGCGCAGGCTGCGCGCGGCGTCGCGGTACAGCTCATAGGGGAGGTAGTAGGTGCCGCTGCCAATGGTGGTGGCCATGCGCCGGGTGGTGGAGGCGGCGGGGTTGTTCTGGCCGTTGTTGAGGCTGATCTGGTAGGCGGTGTTCTTCAGGCAGGTCAGCGTGAGCGTGGCGGTCCGGTCGATGTTGGCGGGAATGCTGCCGGTGACGTTGCCGAAGTCCATGTTGGTGGTGACGTAGCTGCCGCATTGCGGCAGCACGTTGGCAGTGGCAGTGAAGCTGAAGGCCGCACTGGCGCTGTTGGTGCCGGTTGCGCCGCCGTTGCAGGCGGCCGGCACGGTGGCGTTGCCGAGCAGGACTTCATTCCAGGCCCAGGTGAGCACCACGTTGGCGCCACTGAAGGTGCTGCTGTAAGCACCCGAAGCGAGGATCTGGTTGGCGGGGATCTGCGCGAACAGCTGCACGGACTGCGCACCGCTGCCGCCGGTCAGCAGCGGCACGTTGTAGCTCATGGTCAGTTCCTGCGCCGGCGGCGTGCCGCGTGGCACCAGGCCGGTGACCTGGCCGTAGCTGGCGTTGTTGTAGAGCTGGAAATTCATGGTGTCGCTGGTGGAAGTGGACATCGTGCGGAAGGTGGAGCTGCTGCCGCCGCCACTGCCTGCGCCGACACCCACGCAGACGCGGACGCCGGTGGTGGCCAGCAGGCTCAGTGCGGCGGTGGTGCAGGTCACCGTGATGTTCAGCGTCGCCGCCGTAGGGCCGGGAGCGTTGCTGTTGATGTTGCCGAACGGCAGGGTCGGGTTCGCGGTTGCCGTGCAGACCGCTGTCGCCTGGGCCGGTAGTGCCGCGAGCAGGCCGGCGAACAGCAGCATGCCGAGCAGCAGCACTCTCATGGCGCCACCTCCGGGATGCACGGCAGCGGTGCCGGCTTCGGCCGGGCGCCGGACGCCACTACCTTGGGCTGCTCGGGTACCTTCACCCGGCACTGGCCGCGGCTGGTGGTGATGTACAGCACGCTGCCGGCAGCGACGTCTTCCAGATACAGCAGGCCGTCATAGCCCACCGTGGCCTGGCGTCCGCCGGGCAACTGCACTTCGCTGCCCACTTCCAGCGGCTGCCCGTCCATGCTCTGCAGCGTCAGGCTCAGAGAGGGCCGCGAGCGCAACTGGAATGTCACGTGGGTCCCAGCGCGCTGGCGCGGCGTCACCCAGTCCTCGATGCGGTCGGCACGCATGTCCTCGGGCAGGTCCAGGGTGTCGATCGAGACCCGGTTGCGCTGCCAGGACAGCAGCGGGCTGACCAGCAACAGGCCACGATCATCGGTGACGCCGATCAGGCGGTTCTCCAGCCGCACCGGCACGTCACCGACACCATTGGTGCTGATCACCGCGAATGCATCGGAGACCTCGCGGGTGGCAAACGCGTGCCCGCCCATCCAGACCAGGCTGCCACTGGCGCTGCCGTAGGCATAGTTGAGCCCGCCCTGGCGCGAGGCCCCGAAGGAGTAGCGGCCGACGTCATTGAGGATGCCGACTTCGGCCAGGCCGCCACTGCCGTCCTCGCCGTGGCGCACCTGCGCGCGCCAACCGATGCCGCCTGCACTGCCATCGCCGGGCACCGGCTGGGTGACGTCGGCCACCCAGGTCTGGCTGTCGCCATTGCGCTGGCTGGACAGGCTGGCCTGGCGGTTGTTGCCCAGGCTGGCGGTTACCGACAGATAAATGCTGCGGTCATCACTCTGGTCCAGGTTCTGGTTCACCGAGAGGTAGGCTGACCAGCGCTGGCTCCAGGTCCGCGACCAGAACAGGCTGGCGTAGCGGTTGTCTTCGCCATCGGGGTAGCGCAGGCGCAGGTAGCTGGCGCTGAGCGTGCCCAGCCGCAGCAGGTCGGCGCCGACCGTGGCCTGTTCGCTGATGCTCGGCGGCAGGTTGCCCTGCAGTGCGCCCAGGTCGCGGTAATCACCATGGCTGCGCACGGTGCGCAGATTGACGTTGAGTCGGCGGTTGTTCCAGCTGTAACCCAGCGCCCACTGGCCACCCTGCAGGCCCTGGTAGTCACTGTGCGCATAGGCGGCGTTGAACACGCCCGCGCCACCCAGCAGCCACCAGCCGCCGATGCCGGCCTGGGCCAGGCCACCACCGCCTTCGGCATGAGCCTCGCCGGTGAACGTGTCACTGATGCCACCGCGCCAGCTGGCACTGGCCACGGTGCGGTCGTCGTAGGCGAAGGAGCGTTGGCCGAAGTCCTCACGCAGGTGGCCGATGCCGGCGGACCAGTCCGACAGGCCCTTGGCCAGCAGCTGCTGGGTGCCATAGAAGCTGAAATCCAGGGTCTGCATGCGGCCGAACGCATCGGTCACCACCACCTGTGCGCTGCCGGTGCCGCTGATCCCCGGCTGTGCGGCCAGCTGGAACGGGCCGACCGGGACCTGGCCGCTGTACTGGCGCAGGCCATCGACGTACAGCTCGACCGTGGACGGCACCACCGCCTGGCCGAGGAAACTGGGCGTGGGGGTCAGCACGCGATAGGGCTGCAGGCCGTAGTTGCGACCGATCTGCAGGCCACCCAGGCGCACCGGACGGGTCCAGTCGACGAAGCCGCTGTAGAAATCGCCGACCTCCAGCGTCATCGCCTGGTCGGGGAAATCCAGGCTCCAGCGCGTATCCAGGCGCACGCTCTCCCCTCGCCAGCGACGGTCGCCAGGCTGCTGGTAGCGCCTGCTGACCGCGGTGTTTTCGAAGGTGCCGTTGCCGACGCCGAACAGGCGCAGTTCGGAGCTCAGGCTGAGGTTGCCCAGCGTATCCACCCGGCTGCCATACACGTCGTAGTTGAGCAGCAGTCCGGGTGAGGCACTGCCCGCGGGCGCGCGTGTCTGCGGGCGGCTGAGCACGGTGGTTGGCAGGGTCAGCTGGTCCAGTGGCACGTCCAGCGCCAGGGTCTGCAGGCGTGCGTCATAGCGCACCACCGCGCCGCTGATCTGGTCCAGATACACCGGTGCATCGCCGTGGGCGTTGAAGCCGAGCTGGCGCAGTACGTCGGGGCTGGCCTGCAGGCGGCCACGGTTCTCGATGAAAGGCAGCAGTCCGCGTGGGGTGCTGTTGAGCGAAACGTCCAGGTACAGCGTCTGGTTGGCGGTCAACGGTGTGGGCGGTGGCAGCATCGCATCGGCGGAGATGCCTGATACATCGGCGGTGGCGGTAGCCGCTGCACCGGACACATCGGCGGCTTGGGTCGCCGCAGGAGCCAGGGCAGCAAGCAGCGCGCCCATCAACGCCTCAGCGAGCCGATGGGGGCGACAGCGGCGTCTGTTCCGACTCGCCATTGAGCTTGGCCGTGATCTGGTCGTTGTCGCGGTCGATCGCCGTGCGCTCGATCGGCCAGCGCATCACCTGCCCGGGCAGCACGTAACCCAGCAGTCCGGGATGCACGATGCGTGGGCGCGTGGGGCTGCCCAGCGCAAGATCGGCGATCTGCGCATAGCTGTTGCCTGCGTTGGCCACCTCGACGCCGTTGCGGCCATCGGGCAACTGCACCAGGCGGGCCTGCAGCTGCGGCGCAAGCTTGCCGGCGGTGGGCTGCACGAACACCGGTATCGAATAGCGCAGCACGAACTGCATGCCGTCGGCGCGGGTGGCCAGGTCGGGCACCTCGTCGACAATCAGCCTGTAGTACTGCTGTGCCGGCGGTGGCGTCCTGTCCGGACGCATCACCCGGACCAGCTGCTGCTGCCCGGCAGCCAGTTCCTGCATCGGCGGGGTGACCACCAGTTCATCGGTGGGCAACAGTTGCTCCTGGCCGTCCTGCTGCACCCAGCGGAACACCCGAACCTGCAGCTTCACCGGCGAGGTGCCACTGTTGGTCAGCCAAAGCTCGCCGGCACGCTGGCGCGCTTCCAGCTGCAGGCTGGTCGGGGCGACCTGCAGGCTGGTGGCTTCAACCGGGGCGGCGAATACCAGGCTCAGGACGAGCAGCGCCACGCCGGTGGCGCGCCACGGGCGGGGTCCGGCCATGCGGGCGTGCTCCATCAATAGGTGATCGTGGCGGTAACCGTATCCAGGTAGTTGCCGGTCGCCGGGTTGTTGGTGCTCAGGTTCAGGATCTGGCCGTAGACGATGTAGGGCACGGCCAGGCCGGTGCCGATGCCAGCCTGGGTGTTGGTGCCGGAGGTGGCACCCCAGACCAGGGTGTGCGCGGCGTCCTGGTAGAGCTGGTAGCCGACGTAGTTGTTGGCGGTCACCGCGGCGTTGGTGTTCTTCATCCGGCGAGTAGTGACGTCATTGGCGGTGCTGGCATTGGCACCCGCATTCAGTGAAATCGTGTACGGGGTCAGTGCCGAGCACTGGGCGGTCACCGTGCCCTGACCCAGGGTGGGGGTCGCGGTGGTCGAGGCCGCCGTGCCGAAGTCAACGTTGGTGGCGGCAGCAGCCGTGATCGTGCAGGCCTTGGTCACCACCAGGGTGACATTGAAGGTGGTGGTGTCTGCGGCCAGGGCCGGGCCGGACAGCAGGACCCCGGCCAGGGCCCAGGCAAGCGGGGAACGAAGCGCGGATCGCATGGACAACCTCCCTGACCCGAAGGTCCGTTGAACAAGGCGAAGGCGGCACGTTCGGCACCGCTTCGGCGACGGTGACCCCAGCTTAGGAGGCGTAAGTGTCTGTATTCCGTGATAAACAGGGAGGCGAAAGGGGGGCGGCGATCACGCTTTCACTTTCCTTGCCGGAACCGTGCATGGCCCGGATCGCCAGTTGGGTGGCGTTCGTTCAGATTGTGGCCGGATCGGCGATAATGGGGGCCATGAGCGTGAATCTGAAAACCCCGCAGGAAATCGAGATGATGCGAATCGCCGGCCGCATGGCCAGCGAAGTGCTCGACATCGTCACCCCCCACGTCAAGCCCGGTGTCACCACCGAGGAACTGGACCGCATCTGCCACGACCACATCGTGAACGTGCAGGGCGCCGTTCCGGCCAACGTCGGCTACCGCGGCTTCCCGAAGACCGTGTGCACCTCGGTCAACAACGTCATCTGCCATGGCATCCCCAGCGAAGGGAAGGTGCTCAAGGATGGCGACATCATCAACATCGACGTCACCGTCATCAAGGATGGCTGGCACGGCGACACCAGCCGCATGTACTTCGTCGGCACCCCGTCGGTGATGGCCCGCCGCCTGGTGGAAACCACCTACGAAGCCATGTGGCGCGGCATCCGCGCGGTGCGTCCGGGCGCGACCCTGGGCGACATCGGCCATGCCATCCAGAGCTATGCCGAAGGCGAGCGTTTCAGCGTGGTGCGCGAGTACTGCGGCCACGGCATCGGCAAGGTCTACCACGATGAGCCGCAGGTGGTGCATTACGGCCGTCCGGGCCAGGGCCTGGTGCTGCAGCCTGGCATGACCTTCACCATCGAGCCGATGATCAACGAGGGCACCCGCTACAACAAGGTGCTGCCGGATGGCTGGACCGTGGTGACCAAGGACCGCAAGCTGTCGGCACAGTGGGAGCACATGATCGCGGTCACCGAGACCGGCGTGGACGTGCTGACCCTGTCGCCGGGCGAGTCGCAGGTCTCCTGACGATGCTGCCGGCGAGTTCGCTGCTGGACACGCCGGCCGCGTCGCTCAACGACCCGGACTGGGCTGCTGCCGCGCGCCAGGCGCTGCAGCAGGCCGACGCGCGCCTGTACCGCCGCTTCGACCAGGGCGACAACATCGAGCGCCTGCTGGCGCTGCGGGCGCGCGCTGCCGACCATCTGATCCGCCTGGCCTGGCAGCGCTGCCTGCCGGCCGACAGTGGCCTTTCACTGTTCGCGGTGGGTGGGTACGGACGCGGTGAACTGTTCCCGCGTTCGGACATCGACCTGCTGGTGTTCGGCGATCCGCCGGCACAGCTGGCCCATGAGGCGGCGCTGGCGCGCCTGTTCGCGCTGCTGTGGGACTGCGGATTGGCCGTCAGCCATGCGGTGCGTTCTTCATCGCAGTGCCGCGAGGCGGCAGCGGACCAGACCGTGCTGACCGCGCTGATCGAGGCGCGCCCGATCCTGGCCGATGATGTGGCGCGCCGCGCGCTGCGCGAGGCCGTCGACGATCGTGAACTGTGGCCGGCGCGCACCTTCTTCCTGGCCAAGCTGGAAGAGCTGCGCAACCGACACCAGCGCTTCGGCGACACTGCCGACAACCTGGAGCCGGATCTGAAGGATGGCCCCGGTGGGCTGCGCGATCTCAACACGCTGGGCTGGATGGCACTGCGTGCCTTCGGCGTGCGTGACCTGGAGGCGCTGGTCGGGCTCGGCCATCTGGGCGCAGACGAAGCCGCAGCACTGAAGCGCGAACGTGCGGTGCTGGCGCGGCTGCGCTTTGGCCTGCATCTGGTCGCGCGTCGCCCGGAAGAGCGCCTGCGTTTTGATTACCAGAAGACCCTGGCGGCACGCCTGGGCTTTGAAGACGATGCCGAGAATCTCGGTGTCGAGAAGATGATGCAGGGGTTCTACCGTGCTGCACTGGTGGTGCGCCGGATCAGCGACCGCCTGTTGCAGCGCTTCGAGGAGCAGTTCGACGGCGAGGCGCAGCCGGAGCCGTTGACCGTGGGTTTTTCCCTGCGCCGTGGTTACCTGGCGGCCAACGAAGCCGACTGGCCGCGCGGCGACATCGGCCAGGTGTTCGCGCTGTTCGCCAGCTGGGCCAACAATCCGCAGGTGCGCGGCCTGCATTCGCTGACCGCGCGTGCGCTGGCCGAAGCGCTGCCACTGCTGCCGGCCTACGACCAGGCTGATGCCGATGCACGCGAGCAGTTCCTGGCGCTGCTGCGCGGCCAGCGCCCGGTCGATACGCTCTCGCGCATGGCGCGGCTGGGCGTGCTTGGCCAGTGGATTCCCGCGTTCGCCCAGGTCAGCGGGCGCATGCAGTTCGACCTGTTCCATGTCTACACCGTCGACCAGCACACGCTGATGGTCCTGCGCAACATCGGCCTGTTTGCCAGCAGCCGTGCCGACGAGCGCTTCTCGATCGCGCACGAAGTGTGGCCGCGCCTGCGCAAGCCCGAGCTGCTGCTGCTGGCCGGCCTGTTCCATGACATCGCCAAGGGCCGTGGCGGCGACCATTCGGAGTTGGGCGCGGTGGACGCGCGCGCGTTCTGCCAGGCGCACGCGCTGAGCACGTCCGATACCGAACTGGTGGCGTGGCTGGTCGAACAGCACCTGCGCATGTCGGTGACCGCGCAGAAGCAGGACATCGCCGACCCGGAGGTGATCCATCGCTTTGCCACCCTGGTCGGCAGCCGCGACCGCCTGGACTACCTGTACCTGCTGACCTGCGCCGACATCGCCGGCACCAGCCCCAAGCTGTGGAATGCATGGAAGGACCGCCTGCTGGCCGACCTGTACTTCGCCACCCGGCGCGCGCTGCGCGAGGGGCTGGAACACCCGGTGCCGGCGGCCGAGCGCGTGGCCGAAGCGCGTGACAGCGTACGCGCGCTGGTGCGCGAGCGGGGTTACGACGATGCCACCATCGATCGCCAGTTCGCGGTGATGCCCGACGAAGGCTTCATCCGCCTGCGCCCGGAGCAGCTGGCCTGGCAGGCTGCCGCGCTGGTGCCGGTGAAGCAGGGCCAGGCGCTGGTGAAGGTACGCCGGATCAGTGTCGACGACCCCGCGCTGGAAGTATTCGTGCATTCGCCGGACCGCGACGGCCTGTTCGCCGCGATCGTGATGACGCTGGACCGCAAGGGCTACGGCATCCACCGCGCACGCGTGCTGGACGGTCCGGCCGATACCATCTTCGATACCTTCGAAGTGAACCCGGCCGATACCTTCGCCGATGGCAGCAGTGCCAACCTGGAAGCGGCGCTGCGCGACGCACTCAGTGGTGACCTGTCGCGCCTGCGGCCGTCACGCCGGGTGGTGCCACGGCAGCTGCGGCACTTCCGCTTCGCCCCGCGCATCGAATTCCGCGATGAGCCGGGCGCAACCCGTTTCGCCCTGGTCGCCCCCGACCGCCCCGGCCTGCTGGCCGATGTGGCGTTCGTGCTGCGCAATCAGGGCCTGCGCGTGCATGATGCGCGCATTGCCACGTTCGGCGAACGCGCCGAAGACACCTTCGTGATCAGTGACGAACACGACCTCCCCCTGACTGAACCTGCCCGGCAGCAGCTGCATGACGCGATGCTGGCCTGCCTGGACCCTGATCGAAACGCCGGAGACCCCGCCTGATGGCCACCAAGCCCGCCAAGAAGACCGCTGCGACCCCCAAGAGCGCAGCGGCCCGGAAACCTGCTGCTGCCGCACCGGCCGCGAAGAAGACCCCAGCGCCGAAGAAGGCCGCTGCGGTGACGGCCCCGGCGAAGAAAGCGGCTGCGGTGAAGCGTGCTGTGAAGAAGCCGGCGCCGACCAAGAGTGCCGAAGCGGTCCGCGCCGAAACCATTGCCCGCAAGTCGCTGCGCAAGCCGTCGGCCCCGGGCGTGGAAGAGCTGAAGTTCGGCATCGAGAGTGCCTTCGAGCGCCGCGCTACCTTGACCCTGCACGAGCTGGAAGGCTCGACCAAGCCGCTGGTCAACCGCGTGATTGACGGCCTGGAGAGCGGAGAGTTCCGTGTTGCCGAGCCGGACGGCCAGGGTGGCTGGAAGGTCAACGAGTGGCTGAAGAAGGCCGTGCTGTTGTACTTCCGTGTCAATGACATGGCCGTGGTCGACGCCCGTCCGGCGCCGTTCTGGGACAAGGTCGAATCGCGCTTCGCCGGCTATGACGAGGCGAAGTTCCGCCGTGGTGGCGTGCGCGTGGTGCCGGGCGCGATCGCCCGCCGCGGCACCTACTTCGGCAAGGACGTGGTGCTGATGCCGAGCTTCACCAACATCGGCGCCTACGTCGGCGAAGGCACCATGGTCGATACCTGGGCCACCGTCGGTTCCTGTGCGCAGATCGGCCAGCACTGCCACCTGTCCGGCGGCGCCGGCATCGGTGGCGTGCTGGAACCGCTGCAGGCCAGCCCGACCATCATCGAGGACCACTGCTTCATCGGTGCGCGCTCGGAAGTGGTGGAAGGCGTGGTGGTCGGCCACCATAGCGTGATCGGCATGGGCGTGTTCCTCAGCCAGAGCACCCGCATCTACAACCGTGCCACCGGCGAAATCACCTACGGTTACATCCCGCCGTACAGCGTGGTGGTGTCCGGCTCGCTGCCGAGCAAGGACGGTACCCACTCGCTGTACTGCGCGGTGATCGTCAAGCAGGTTGATGCCAAGACCCGCAGCAAGACCAGCGTCAACGACCTGCTGCGCGGCCTGGCCGACTGAAGGTGACTGCGCCGGAGGATCTGGCGCAGTCCGCGATCTACCGGCATCCGTCCGACACCCTGGTCGGGCGGATGCTGCCGCGCCTGCTGCACGCCCCGCGCTGGACCCGGCTGCGCCGTGCACTGTCGCGGCGCTGGCCGATGCCGGCGCTGGTCAGTGACGTGCGCGATGTGGTCTACGTGAGCTGGTGGGTGGATGTGCGGCACGCGCCGATGCCACCACCAGACCATCACTACGTGGTCCATGCCGGACGTACGCCTTACACCATCCTCAGCTACCGTCACGGCCACTTCGGGCCCGCGCTGGCTGGGCCGCTGCGTTCCCTGATGCCGTCGCCACGGCAGAGCAACTGGCGCTGGTACCTGCGTCGTGACGACGATCCGGACGGGACGCCGGTGGTGCTGTTTGATCGCAACGTGAAGGACCAGCTGGCCTTCGTCGCCGGCGCGCGCGTTTTCAGCGATGCCATGCAGCCGCATATGTCCACCCGCTTCGAGCATGTGGTGCGCACCGATGGCGATGGGCACACCCTGATCGAAGGTGGGCAGGGCAGTGCGCCGAGGTTGCACCTGCAGTGGCAGGCCGCTGCAGGCTGGGAGGATGTGGCGGCGTGGTCGGCGGCCTTCGGCGGCCACCAGGCCCTGCTGCGTTTCCTCACCTGCCAGGACGAGGCCATCGCCCGTACCTGCGACGGCCGCTGGGCCAGCACCCGCATCGCGCTGCCGGTGGAGATCGCGCAGCTGCAACCGCTGCAGCTGGAAGGCGAACCGCAGTGCCCGCGTCTGCAGGCAATGGGCGTGGCGCTGCACGAGGGGCTGGCCTTCCGGCTGCCACGGGTGCCGTTCCGGGTCGTGTCCGAGCGCCTGTTGTGAGATTCTGGCCCTCTGTTTTCCAGCATCACAGATGGCCATGAGCACCACTGTCTACGGTTTGAAGAACTGCGATACCTGCAAGAAGGCGACCAAGTGGCTGGACCGCTTCGGCGTGCCTTACACCTTCGTCGATTACCGCGAGAACAAGCCGAGCCCGGAAACACTGCTGGCGTGGGCTGGGCAGCTGGGGGGCCTGGCCGCGATGGTGAACAAGTCGTCCACCACCTGGCGGCAGTTGCCGGACAACCGCAAGGCCGCCGACTCCGAGGCCGAATGGAAGCTGCTGCTGCGTGAATACCCGCAGCTGATCAAGCGTCCGCTGGTGGTCACGGCCGATGGCACGGTCAGCCAGGGCTTCAGCGACAACGGTTTCAAGGCCCGCTTCGGCGTGGGTGACGCATGAGTGCGGTCCTCGACCTGACCTGCGAACTGATCGCACGACCCTCGGTGACGCCGGATGATGCTGGCTGCCAGACACTGCTGGCGGCACGCCTGAAGCAGGCCGGGTTCCAGTGCGATCACCTGCGGCTGGGCGAGGTCGACAACCTGTGGGCGACCCATGGCCAAGGCGCGCCGGTGCTGGTGCTGCTGGGCCACACCGACGTGGTGCCGACGGGCCCGCGCGAGGCCTGGGCCAGCGACCCGTTCACGCCGCAGATCCGTGACGGCGTGCTGTACGGCCGTGGCACTGCCGACATGAAGGGCAGCGTGGCGGCGTTCGTGGTGGCGGCCGAGCAGTTCGTGGCCGCACATCCTGATCACCCCGGCACGCTGGCGGTGCTGTTGACCAGCGACGAGGAAGGCGATGCCATCGATGGCGTGCGCCACGTCGCACGGCTGTTCGCCGAGCGCGGCCAGCGCATCGACTGGTGCATCACCGGCGAGCCGTCGTCGACCGCGACGCTGGGTGACCTGCTGCGCGTGGGTCGTCGTGGCAGCCTGTCGGCCAGGCTGCGCGTGCAGGGCGTGCAGGGCCATGTGGCGTATCCGGAGAAGGCACGCAACCCGATCCACCAGGCGGCGTCGGCCCTGGCCGAGCTGAGTGCACGGCGCTGGGACGACGGCTACGAGAGTTTCCCGCCGACCAGCCTGCAGGTCTCCAACATCCATGCCGGCACCGGTGCCAACAACGTGATTCCCGGCGAGCTGGAGGTGGATTTCAACATCCGCTACAACCCGCACTGGGATGCACCGAAGCTGGAGGCGGAGATCACCGCATTGCTGGACCGCCATGGCCTGCAGTACACGCTGAAGTGGCACCGCAGCGGCGAGCCGTTCTACACCCCGGAAGGCACGCTGCGCGCCACCGCGCGTGCGGTGCTGGCCGAGCACATCGGCCGTGCGCCGGAAGAAAGCACCGGCGGCGGCACGTCAGATGCACGCTTCATCGCGCCACTGGGTGCGCAGTGCATCGAAGTGGGGCCGGTCAACGCCAGTATCCACCAGGTGGATGAGAACGTACGCGTGGACGATCTGGAAGCGTTGCCGGGGCTGTACCAGCGCCTGGTGGAACGGCTGCTGGTGGGAACCCCATGACGGAATGAATCCCGCGAGGGTGGGTGCCGACCGTTGGTCGGCACGCCTCCCGCCGGGGCCGCTTCTCTACTCGGAAAAAATAAAGAACGGCGGCTCGACCGCTTTCTTCCAGTAACTTGGCGCGGCCATGTAGAAGTGTTGCGCCTCGGCTCTGGCGAACCAGCGCGCCGCCGCGTCGGTGTCTTTCTCCACACCCGGCGCACTGCGGCCCAGCAGCAGACCGGCGAAGTACTGGCCGAACACATTGCCCTTCTCACCGGCGCGCTGGTACAGCTGCAGCGCACGCGCCGGATCGCGCGGCAGTCCCATGCCTTTCTCCAGCAGCGCGCCCAGGTCGACCTGCGCTTCGGCGTCGCCGCGCTCGGCACGACGCTGGATCTGCGCCACCAGCGGATGCACGGTGTCACCCTGTGCGGCCACCGCATCCGGCAGTCGCGACGACGAACTCGGGTAGCGCTCGTAGATCATTCCGCGCAGGTCCCAGCGCAGCGCCTGCTGCGCGTCGCCTCGCTGGCGGTAGGCCTTGGCGAGCCCGTAGAACGCATAGGGATTGCCGTGGTTGGCAGCCGCCAGATAGGCGCGTTCGCCACGTCGCCAGGACGCGCGCAGGACAGGTGCAGGGTTGATGTGGGGGCTGTCGGCATGCTGCAGCCTGCCGGAGATCCAGATCCGGCCCAGTGCTTCTTCCGCTTTGGTGTTGTGGAAGGTCCAGGGCGTGACCGCGGCAGCACGCTCGTAGTAGGCGACGGCGCGCGGATCGTTGAAACGTTCGAAGGTCTGCGCAGTGTCCCAGGCTCCGTCGAAGCTGCCGTCGGTGCCGCGTTGCTCCAGTGCCTGCTGCTGCGCCAGCGGCAGCGTGGAGGGCGGAGGCAGGGTCTGGCAGGCGGCCAGGCCCAGGCAGAGCAGGGTGGCCAGCGCCGCGTTGCGTCCAGTGCGGTGTTGCATTTCCATTACACGTTTCACGGCGGGCCATTATGCGCGCCGGGGAGTGGTTGCCAACGCAACGGTTGCGCCGTGCCGGAAACCGGGGTAGGGTCGATGCCATGTCGATCCGCCTGGCCACCGCCGTCAATAACAACAACCGCAATAATCTGCGCGCGAATAATCGTGCGCGGCCGATGCGGGACTGCGCCCTGGGTAGATAGACAGCAACACACGCCCGGACACCAGAAAACCCGCATCAGCCGATGCGGGTTTTTTTGTGCCCGGGCGCAGCCCCACCCGGGCCTGGATGGCCGGTCGAACACCCTCCCACCCGTGAAATCCCCCAACAGGAGCTCTCCCATGTGTTCGATCTTCGGAATCTTCGGCCTGCAGGCCGGTGACGATCTTCCCGCCCTGCGCCGCCATGCGCTGGAACTGTCGCAGCGCCAGCGCCACCGTGGCCCGGACTGGAGCGGCGTGTACCTCGACGAAGGTGCGCTGCTGGTCCATGAGCGGCTGGCCATCGTCGACCCGGCCGGTGGTTCGCAGCCGCTGCTGTCGGCCGATGGCCAGCTGGCGCTCGCGGTGAACGGCGAGATCTACAACCACCAGGCTTTGAAGGCGGCGCTGACCACCGCCTACGACTTCCAGACCGGCTCGGACTGCGAGGTGATCAACGCGCTGTATCGCCAGGGCAGTTCGCCGGCGCAGTGGCTGGAACAGCTCAACGGCATCTTCGCCTTCGCGCTGTGGGACCGCGACAGCGGGCGCGTGCTGGTGGCGCGTGACCCGGTGGGCGTGGTGCCGCTGTACTGGGGCCACGATGCCCAGGGGCGCCTGCGGGTGGCCTCGGAAATGAAGGCGCTGGTCGATACCTGTGCCGACGTCGCACAGTTCCCGCCGGGTCACTACTTCGACAGTGCCAGCGGTGAGCTGGTGCGCTATTACCAGCAGCCGTGGCGCGACTACGCCGACGTGCAGGGCCGCCAGGCCGACCTGGCCGAACTGCGCCAGGCCTTCGAGCATGCGGTGGAGCGCCAGCTGATGAGCGACGTGCCGTATGGGGTGCTGCTGTCCGGTGGCCTGGACTCGTCGCTGGTGGCGGCCGTTGCCGCGCGCTATGCGCGTCGCCGCATCGAGGATGGCGGGCAGACCGAAGCCTGGTGGCCGCGCCTGCATTCGTTCGCGATCGGCTTGAAGGGCTCGCCCGATCTGGCGGCCGCGGCGATCGCTGCCGAGGCACTCGGCACCGTGCATCACGGCTTCGAATACACCTTCGAGGAAGGCCTCGACGCACTGCCGGAAGTGATCCGCCACATCGAAACCTACGACGTCACCACCATCCGCGCCTCGACGCCGATGTTCCTGCTGGCACGGCGGATCAAGGCGATGGGCGTGAAAATGGTGCTGTCCGGCGAGGGAAGCGATGAGATTTTTGGTGGCTACCTGTACTTCCACAAGGCGCCGGATGCACGTGAATTCCACGACGAGCTGGTGCGCAAGCTGGACGCGCTGCACAACTACGACTGCCTGCGCGCCAACAAGTCGATGATGGCCTGGGGCGTGGAGCCGCGCGTGCCGTTCCTCGATCGTGAGTTCCTTGATGTGGCGATGCGCTTCGATGCTGCGCACAAGATGGTCGGCGCCGGCTTTGGCGGGCGTCGCATCGAAAAGGCGGTGCTGCGCGAGGCGTTCGACGGCTACCTGCCGGACAGCATCCTGTGGCGGCAGAAGGAACAGTTCAGCGATGGCGTTGGCTACGGCTGGATCGACGGGCTGAAGGCGCATGCCGAAGCACAGGTGAGCGACCGTGTACTGGCGGCGGCCGACAAGCGCTTCCCGCACAACCCGCCACAGACCAAGGAGGCGTACTACTACCGCCACCTGTTCGAGCAGTTCTTCCCCAGCCGTGCGGCCGCCGAAACCGTCCCAGGCGGCAAGTCGATCGCCTGTTCGTCGCCGGCCGCCATTGCCTGGGACGCCAGCTTTGCCGCGGCGGCAGATCCGTCGGGCCGCGCGATCGCCGGGGTGCACGAACAGGCACTGGCCTAAGCCCTCAAAAAGGGGACGGAGGGGATTAAGTCGTTTGTGCCACTAACGACTTAATCCCCTCCGTCCCCTTTTTGTATGATCGCCCCCTGCGCATTGGGGAATGTTCATGGACGTACAGGCAGGTGGCGACGTGCCGCCCACGAAATGGGGATGGCGTTATCTGGCCTGGGCCGGGGTGCCGTTGCTGGCTGGCGTACTGCTGGCGCGGTATGCCGGGCCGGCGGCGCCCGAGGCGGTTGCCCGCGCCACCGCCGCCGAAGGCAGCTGGGCGCAGCACCTTGCCTCACCGCTGGGCTTGTTCCTGCTGCAGCTGCTGGTGCTGCTGCTGGTGGCCAAGGGCGCGGGCGCGCTGCTCAAGCGCTTTGGACAACCGGCGGTGATCGGCGAGATGGCCGCTGGCCTGATGATGGGGCCGCTGGTGCTCGGCAGCTTGTTGCCGCAGCTGCATGGTGCCTTGTTCCCGGCCAGCTCGCTGGGTCCGCTGGGCATGCTCAGCCAGCTGGGCGTGCTGATGTTCCTGCTGGTAGCCGGTGCCGAGCTGGACCTGGCGGCGCTGCGTGGTCGCCGGCGCTTCGCCTTCACGGTCAGTCATGCCGGCATCGCGGTGCCGTTCGTGCTCGGCGTGGCGCTGGCGATCTGGCTGTACCCGCAGCACGGCCCACGGGGTGTGGGCTTTACTGCATTCGCGTTGTTCGTCGGCATCTCCATGAGCATCACCGCGTTCCCCGTGTTGCTGCGCATCCTTGCCGATCGTGGGATCACACAGACGCCATTGGGCCAGACCGCGATCGCCTGCGCGGCATTGGGCGATGCCACCGCCTGGTGCCTGCTGGCCTTGATCGTCGCCGCCGCCCAGGCCAGCGGCTGGTTGCCGGCCAGCCTCAACCTGCTGTGCGTGGTCGTGTTCGTGGCGCTGATGCTGGGGCTGGTGAAGCCGTGGTTTGCCCGCCAGCAGATCGCGCCGGGCCGTGAGGGACGTTGGTTGCTGGGTATCCTGCTGCTGTCACTGGCCAGTGCGCTGATCACCGAGATGCTGGGCATCCACGCGTTGTTCGGTGCATTCGCTGCGGGCGTCGCGGTATCGTCCAACGCGCAGCTGCGCGACCTGTTGATGGCCCGCGTCGAACCGTTCGCGGTGACCCTGCTGCTGCCACTGTTCTTCGCCATGACCGGCCTGCGCATGCGCGCCGATGCGCTGCAGGCCAGCGATATCGTGTTGTGCGTGGTGGTGATCGCGGTGGCCACGGCCGGCAAGCTGCTGGGCACATTCAGTGCCGCTCGCAGCGCGGGCATGCCCACGCGCGAAGCGTGGCGGTTGGGGGCGCTGATGAACACCCGTGGTCTGATGGAGCTGATCGTGCTCAACCTGGGCTACGAGCTGGGCCTGCTCGGCGATCGGCTGTTCGCGGTGCTGGTGATCATGGCGCTGGTGACCACGGCGATGACCGGGCCCCTGCTGAACCTGATCGAGCGACGCCGGGGCTGAGGGCCGGACGGTCGTGCCGGCCGCTGGCCAGCATCCTCATGATGCTGGACACACCTGCATGGATGCCGGCCAGCGGCCGGCACTACCGCTACCGCGCCGGTACCAGCGTCATCGTGTGCTGCGCTTTGCCGGGCAGGAACGGTGTCGGCCGCCCATGCACCCAGTCTTCGTGGCCGGCGCCCCAGTACGGCGAAAGCGGGTGCCCGCTCTGGCCGCCGGGCATGTGCACGATGCCGTCGGCCTCATGTCCGGGCGAAACCACCATGCGTTCGGAGGCGCCGAAGTTCGGCGTCTGCACGCGCGGCATGTCACGGTCGCCGGGCAGCGGGTCGGCGGGCATGCACAGCCAGCGCTTGGCGATGTCCGGCAAAGCACGCGCGATGGGATGGCAGAGCGCCGCGGTGTTGCGCTCTCCCCAGGTGCGCTGGGCCAGTGGGCCCTGCTTGGCCAGCTCGCTCTCGGTGCGGCGTGCGGCATCAAGCAGCAGCGCGTCCCAGCTGTCGTAGGCCGGTGGCAACAGGTTGGCGGGGCGTTGCTGCAGCATCGGCCAGGCAACGCCTTCCAGTTGTGCCAGGCGCGGGTCCAGATAGTCATCGCCCAGCTGCGCGTTGGCCGGCGCCAGCAGTGCATCGGACAGGGTATCCATCACCTGCGTGCGGAACGCGCGCACCACCCGGTAGCTGACCGAGCCGGCCGAGGCCCGGCCGCCCCATTGATGGCTGACCGCCTTCAAGCGCTTCAGTGCAGGGTCGTCACTGCGTTCGATGACGTCATGCAGCAACGCCCACCAGCGCTGCAGGAACACGGCGCGGTCGTCGAGCTGGATCGCCAGCAGGTCGTGTTCGTCGAAGCGGTCCTGGATGGCGAGCAGGTCGCGGATCTGCTGCGCACGCGCGCCGAGGTCATAGCCACCGTTGCCGACGCTGGCCAGCGCCTCGCCGTCGAGGACGCGTCCGTTGGCGGTCCACAGGCGATGGTTGGGGGGATCGATCAATGCAGGCGAGGCATCGCTGCGGATCGGCCACGGTGCGCAGTCCTGGTTGCTGGCGGCCGTGAAGGCGGCCGGTGCACAGCCGGGGCCTCGGTCGGGGCGGGCGCCGATCAGGCGCCAGGCGATGCGTCCGCTGCGGTCGCCGACCACCAGGTTCTGCGCGGGAATGCCGGCACGGTCGGCGAAGTGCAGTGCACCGTCCAGGTCACCGGCGCGGGCCAGATCAGCGAAATCCAGGCGTACGGCGCCGGGCAGGTGTGCGACCCAGCGCAGGGCATCGCCACTGCCATCGGCATGGGTGTGCAGAATCGGCCCCCAGGCGGTTTCGCGTACCGGGAACAGCACGTCGGCCTGGCCGGCCACCGCAATGCGTTCTTCGTGCACGGTCACCGTGGCGTTGGCCGCTTCCGTGCGGTAGTCCGCCGTGTCGATGTAGCTGTTGGTGAAGCCCCAGGCGACGTGGCCGTTGCTGCCGACGATCACCGCCGGCAGGCCAGGGAGCGAGAAGCCAGTGACGTCGACCAGGCCGCCGGCGGCCTGCGGGTCCGGATAGCGCAGGCGCACCCGGAACCACAGCCCCGGCGC
Organism: Stenotrophomonas sp. SMYL86; assembly: GCF_036320025.1. Classification (NCBI taxonomy): domain Bacteria; kingdom Pseudomonadati; phylum Pseudomonadota; class Gammaproteobacteria; order Lysobacterales; family Lysobacteraceae; genus Stenotrophomonas; species Stenotrophomonas sp. SMYL86. Next base: position 238,067 of record NZ_JAWIRU010000004.1, on the reverse strand, counting down.
ACGCAGGCCCAGGTGCATGTCGTCGGCAATGATCGCGCGGCCGTCGGCGGTGAGTGCGCCGGCCACCGCGAAGTTGTTGCTGCCGATGACGTCCGCCTCCTCCTGCTCGGTGCCCGGCTTTCCCTTCAATGTGCGCAGATCGAGCTGGCTGGCATCGGGCAGAATCGCATTGCCGGTGGCTTCGCCAAACAGCGGTGCATCCCATTCGGTGCCGTCGTGGGCAATCAGCGCGTACAGCGCCGGCGGCACCACCGCACGGATGCGGCTGAGGGCAAGCTCGGTCTGGTTGTTCGGGTCCTGCAGGTCGGCGTACATGGCCAGCCCGGCCAGCACGCTGTCGCTGGCCTGCCACGGTTGCGGTGACTGCCGCAGCAGCAGGTAGGCCCACGGCCGCACGGAGAGATCGGTAAGGCCTTCGTTGACGCCATCCACATAGGCGCGCACGACCGCGCCGTTGTCGCCCAGCGCGGTATCCAGATGCGCCTCGGTGCGGGCGCGCAGGCGGTGCACGCGCATGCGCTTGTCAGCTTCAATGGCCTTCGGCCCGAACAATGCCGACAGCTCGCCGGCGGCACTGCGGCGCATCAGGTCCATCTCGAAATAGCGTTCCTGCGCATGCACATGGCCGAGTGCGCGCATCGCGTCGGCCTGGCTGCCGGCAGTGATGGTGACCACGCCCAGCGCATCGCGCTCGATGGTGACCGGCTTGGCCAGGCCCGGCAGCGCATGCTCGCCGTCCAGGTCGGCCAGGCTGCCGCGCAGCAGGAGCCACAGGGCCAGTGCGGTGACCAGCACGACGGCGACCAACACACCCAGCACCCAACGCCATGTACGTCGCATCGCACGTCCTTTCCGAACTCGTGGGCCGATTGTAGCCGCAGGCGCAACTGCGACTGATTCCGATTAGATCACCGTATTTTGAAATGCGGCACCCTATGCCACATCGATTCACAGGAGCCCCCCATGAAAGGCAACCCGGACGTCATCGCCTGCCTGAAGGAACTGCTGCGCGGCGAACTCGCTGCTCGCGACCAGTACTTCATCCATTCCCGCCGCTATGAGGACCAGGGCCTGTTCGCGCTGTACGAACGCCTGAACCACGAGATGGAAGAGGAAACCCAGCACGCCGACGCGCTGCTGCGCCGGATCCTGTTCCTCGGCGGCGACCCGGACATGCGCCCGCATGCCACCGAGCCGGGCAAGACCGTGGAAGAGATGCTGCAGAAGGATCTCGACACTGAATACGCGGTTCGGAACAATCTCGCCGCCGGCATGAAGCTGTGCGAAGAGAAGGGTGACTACGTGAGCCGCGACATGCTGCTGGCGCAGCTGAAGGACACCGAGGAAGACCACGCCTGGTGGCTGGAGCAGCAGCTGGGCCTGATCAAGCGCATCGGCCTGGAGCTGTACCAGCTGAGCAAGATCGACGGCAACGGCGCCCCGGCGCACTGAGCCGGCGCCCCGCTTTGGGTAGAGCCGAGCGCGGGGGGGGGGGGGGTGAAAAGCGCGCCCGCCAGCGGGGGGGGCGGAGAGCAGCAGGAGAAGGGGGGCCGGGGCCGCGCGGTGGGGGCGCCCGCCCCCCGCGGGGGGAGGCCACAAAAAACCCCCCCCCCCCCCCCCTCGGCTCTACCAGAAGAAGCACAGCGTTCTGTCGCCCGCCAGCACCGGAGCATCGCCAGCCAGCTTTCGCCAGTCAGCCGCTCCACCGCCCGCCAGCCGACAACGAAAAAGCCGGGGAATGCCCCGGCTTTTTCGTGTCTGGTCTCCGGCAAGGCGTGTCAACCAAGGTTGACACCCACCAGGAGCAATGCCCCAGCCTTTATTCCACCGACAGCCCTTCCACCTTCTGCCAGCCGCGCGGCAGCAGGTGGCCGCGGGTGGCGCGGGCGCCGAGGTAGGCGTCGAGCTCGTTGAACTTCAGCCCCATCGTGCGCTGCCCGCTGCGCACCTGCAGGGTCTGGCCCGGGCTGATCGCCACGATGGCGACCACACGTTCGGTGGCGAGCTTGGCCTTCGGGATCTCGATGATCTTGTTGCCCTTGCCCTTGTCCAGTTCCGGCAGGTCGTTGGCGGCGATCGCCAGCAGGTTGCCCGAACTGGTCACCGCCACGATGCGGTCGGTGGCGACGTTGGCCACCACCGACGGGGTCAGCACGGTCGAGCCGGCTGACAGGTTCAGCATCGCCTTGCCGGCCTTGTTGCGGCCGATCAGGTTCTCGAAGCGGGTGACGAAGCCGTAGCCGTGGGTGGAGGCCAGCACGAAGCGGGTGTCCGGCTCGGCGCTGGCCAGGGTCACGAAGCTGGTGCCCGCAGCCGGCGAGAAGCGGCCGGTCAGCGGTTCACCGTTGCCACGCGCGGAGGGCAGGGTGTGCACCGGCGTCGAGTAGGCGCGGCCCTCGCTGTCGAGGAACGCGACCTGCTGCGTACTGCGCGCACGCACCGCGCCCTGCAGGGCGTCACCATCACGGTAGGACAGGGCGGACGCATCGACGTCGTGGCCCTTGGCGGCGCGGATCCAGCCCTTCTCCGACAGCACGACGGTCATCGGCTCGCTCGGCACCAGCTCGGTCTCGTCGATGGCCTGCGCGGCCTGGCGCTGCACCAGCGGCGAACGGCGCGCGTCGCCGAATTTCTTGGCATCGGCGGTCAGTTCGTCGCGGATCAGCTTCTTCAGCTTGGCCTTGCTGTCGAGGATGCCGAGGATCTTCTCGCGCTCCTTGGCCAGCTCGTCCTGCTCGCCACGGATCTTCATCTCCTCCAGGCGGGCCAGCTGCTTCAGCTTGGTTTCCAGGATGTACTCGGCCTGGTCGTCGGACAGGCCGAAGCGCGCGATCAGCGCCGCCTTCGGTTCGTCCTCGGTACGGATGATGTGGATCACCTCGTCCAGGTTGAGGAACGCGACCAGCAGGCCTTCCAGCAGGTGCAGGCGGCGCTCGACCTTCTGCAGGCGGTGCTGCAGGCGGCGGGTGACGGTGTTGCTGCGGAAGGTCAGCCATTCGCTGAGCAGCATCTTCAGGTTCTTCACCTGCGGACGGCCGTCCAGCCCGATCACGTTGAGGTTGACGCGGTAGCTGCGTTCCATGTCCGTGGTCGCGAACAGGTGGCCCATCAGCTGCTCGGCGTCGACGCGGTTGGAACGCGGCACCAGCACCACGCGCACCGGGTTGGCGTGGTCGGACTCATCGCGGATGTCTTCCAGCCACGGCAGCTTCTTGGCGCGCATCTGCGCGGCGATCTGCTCGATCACCTTCGACGGCGACACCTGGAACGGCAGCGCGGTGACCACGATGTTGTGTGCTTCCTTGGTGAAGGTCGCACGTGCGCGCACGCTGCCGTTGCCGGTTTCGTAGATGTTCCGCAGATCGTTGGCCGCGGTGATGATCTCGGCGCTGGACGGATAGTCCGGGCCCTGCACGTGCTCGCACAGGTCGCGCACGCTGGCATCGGGGTTGTCCAGCAGGTGCAGCAGTGCGCTGACGATCTCGTTGAGATTGTGCGGCGGCACGTCGGTGGCCATGCCCACGGCGATGCCGGTGGTGCCGTTCAGCAGCAGGTGCGGCAGCCGTGCCGGCATCCAGGTCGGTTCCTGCAGGGTGCCGTCGAAGTTCGGTGCCCAGTCGGTGGTGCCCTGGCCCAGTTCGCCCAGCAGCACTTCGGCAATCGGGGTCAGCTTGGATTCGGTGTAACGCATCGCCGCGAACGACTTCGGGTCGTCGCTGGAGCCGAAGTTGCCCTGGCCCTCGATCAGCGGGTAGCGGTACGAGAACGGCTGTGCCATCAGCACCAGCGCCTCGTAGCACGCGCTGTCGCCATGCGGGTGGTACTTACCGATGACGTCACCGACGGTGCGCGCGGACTTCTTCGGCTTGGACGCGGCATTCAGGCCCAGCTCGCTCATCGAATAGATGATGCGGCGCTGCACCGGCTTCAGGCCGTCGCCGATGAACGGCAGGGCGCGGTCCAGGACCACGTACATCGAGTAGTCGAGGTAGGCGCGTTCAGCGTACTCGCGCAGCGGCAGTTGTTCGAATCCGTGGAACACGGGGCGGGCAAGTTCGGTCATGCGGCGTTGTTACCTGTTGTCGGGAGGCGGCGACGGCGGTCGCCGCTCGCAATCCTGTGATTATCCGGATGCGGCGGGGGATGCCAAGCCGCGCGCAGGGTCCAGCCCGGTTTCCAGGCCGTGTCCGGCCCGTGCCAGGTAGCGCCCCGGTGGCAGCCCGAAGTGGCGGCGGAACACGGTGACGAAGGCGCTGGCGCTGCTGAAGCCCAGCGCGTGGGCGATATCGGCCACGCTGCGGCCGTCGGTCAGCTGGCGCAGGGCTTCGGACAGCCGGGCCTGCTGCCGCCACTGGGCGAAGCTGAGCGTGGTCTCGTCGCGGAAGTGGCGGGTCAGGCTGCGCGGCGACAGTCCGGCCCAGTGCGCCCATTCGGCCAGGCTGCGCTCGTCGGACGGGTCGGCCAGCAGCTGCGAGGCGATCTTCAGCAGGCGCCGGTCATGCGGCATCGGCAGGTGCATGCGCTGGCGCGGCGCGGTACGGATCTCGTCCAGCAGCACCTCGATGATGTGCTGGCGCTCGGGCGTGGTGTCGTAGCCCAGCGGCCATTCGCAGATGCGGTCGGCCAGCGCCTGCGCCAGCTTGGACAGGCCCAGTACGCAGGGATCGGCGGGCAGGGTGGCGCAGGCCGGTGCGGCCAGCGCCATGCCCCAGCCACGCAGCGGGCCGTCGAGGGTGACCGTATGCGGCTCCAGCGGCGGCATCCAGCCGGCCGAGCCCGGCGCCAGTGACCACGTTCCGTGCGAGGTGCGGGTGGTCAACAGGCCGCGTTCGACGCAGATCAGCTGCGCGCGCTGATGGTGGTGCCAGTCCACTTCACGGACCAGGCCCAAGGGGCTGTCGAAGCGGAAGGCGACAACCGGTGGCCCGTCATTGCGCTCGAACCAATCCAGGGCGTCGTCGCGCAGCAACCGCTTGGGAGGGGGGATTTCTGCCTTGTTCATCATATCCGCTGGCTGAAATGTGTCATCCATTGGCTGAATTGTACTACCGGGCCACCTGACCAGATCATTAAGGTAGGCGCCTTCGTTGATCCAGCCCGCTGCTGCAACACAGCATTCGATGCCAGATCGAATATTTCCATTGAGAAATATTTTTTTTGGAAGAGAATGCTCCCCCATGATCTGTCCTGCAACCACTCCCCCCAGCTTCGGCCTGCTGCTGCGCCAGGTGCGCGACGGCCTGGTCCGTCAACTCGACGCATCCATGGCTGAAGAAGACCTGGGTATCGGCTTCACCCATTACATCGGGTTGAAGGTGCTTTCCAACATGGCTCCGTGCACGGCCAACGAGCTGGCCCAGGCCATCGACCAGGTGCCCAGTGCGGTGACCCGCCTGCTGGACAAGCTGGAGTCGTTGGGCTGCGTCCGCCGCGAACCGCATGCCCAGGACCGGCGTGCGCTGCAGATCGTGCTGACCGATGAAGGCCGCGCACTGTGGGCGCGGCTGAAGCTGCGTGGCGACGCGGTGATGGATTACGCCCTGCGTGATCTTTCCGCCGACGAGCGCACGCAGCTGCTGTCCCTCCTCACCCGAATCCGCGATTCCCTGACGACCCCATGAACCCGATCCCGCAATCCACTCTCCGCCGGTCCGGGCGCGCGCTGCTGGTATCAGCGCTGGCCCTGGCCCTGGCTGCCTGCGCCAGCAGTCGTGGCCTCAACCCGCAGGGCCACGTGCTCGACGTGGACAGCCTGCACAGCGAACGCACCCTGGCCGACACCGACCTGAGCGCCACCGGCTTCCCGGCGCAGGACTGGTGGAAGGCACTGGGCGATGCGCAGCTGGACGCGCTCGTCGCCGAGGGCCTGGCTGGCCACCCGAGCCTGGACGCTGCCGATGCGCGCCTGCGCCAGGCGCAGTCGCAGGTCGGTACCGCGCGTGCCGATCGCCTGCCGAGCCTGTCGGTGTCCGGTGGCTATACCGGTCTGCGCCTGCCCGAGTCGATGGCCGGCAGCGAGATGGGTGGCCATTACGCTGGCAGCAGCCAGGTCGCGTTTGATTTCAGCTATGGCGTGGACCTGTGGGGCGGCAAGCGCGCTGCCTGGGAAGCGGCCGTGGACGGCGCCCATGCCGCCACTGTCGAAGCCCAGGCTGCACGCCTGAACCTGTCCACCGGCATCACCCAGGCCTATGCCGACCTGGCGTATGCATGGCAGCTCAATGACGTGGCCGAAGAAGAGCTGGGCCGCTCGCAGAAGTCGCTGGAACTGACCCGCCAACGCCGCAGCGCCGGCATCGACAGTGATCTGCAGGTGCGCCAGGCCGAGGCGCGCGTGCCCGCCGCGCAGCAGCAGGTGCAGGCCGCGCAGCAGCGCATCGATGCGGCCCGCACCGCGCTGGCCGCGCTGGTCGGCAAGGGTCCGGACCGTGGCCTGTCGATCCAGCGCCCGCAGGGGTTGAATCCGATGGCGCTGCAGCTGCCGGGCGTGCTGCCCAGCGAACTGTTGGGTCGTCGCCCGGACATCGTTGCCGCGCGCTGGCGCGTGGAAGCGGCCGACAAGCAGATCAAGGTCGCCAGGACCAAGTTCTACCCGAGCTTCAACCTGACCGCACTGGCTGGCGTCGTCGCACCGAACGTGGGCGATCTGCTGAAAAGCAGTTCGACCTTCGCCTACATCGGACCGGCGCTGAGCCTGCCGATCTTCGAAGGCGGCAAGCTGCGCGCCAACCTGGCCAACACCGATGCGCAGTACGACCTGGCGGTGGCCAACTACAACCAGACCGTGCTCGATGCACTGCGCGACGTGGCCGACCAGGTCAACGCGGTGCGTTCGCTGGCACAGCAGGCGCATTCGCAGCAGCAGGCGGTGGCTACCGCACGTTCGGCCTTCGACCTGGCCCAGCAGCGCTACCGCGCCGGCATCGGCAGCTACCTGGACGTGCTGTCCGCGCAGTCCACCCTGCTGCAGTCGCAGCAGCAGCTGGCCGGCCTGCAGTCGCAGCAGGTGCAGACCTCGGTGCGCCTGAGCAAGGCGCTGGGCGGTGGTTTCCAGCCCTCTGACGCCGACCGCGCACCGATCGCCTCCCATTCCGATTCCTCGCATTCCTGAAGACTTCCGCCATGAGCCAGACCCAAGACACTGCGGCCCCGGCCGCCCCCAACCGCCGCGGCAACCTGCTGCGTGGCCTGTTCGTGATCGTCGTGCTGCTGCTTGCCGCACTGGCGTTGTGGTACTTCATGTTCGGCCGTTGGTTCGAAGAGACCGACGACGCCTACGTGCAGGGCAACCAGGTGCAGATCACCCCGCTGGTGGCCGGTACCGTGGTCGCCATCAACGCCGATGACGGCATGCGCGTGGAGCGCGGCCAGCTGCTGGTGCAGCTGGACCCGTCCGACACGTCGGTGGCGCTGCAGCAGGCCGAAGCCAACCTGGCCAAGACCGTGCGCCAGACCCGTGGCCTGTACCGCAGCGTGGAAGGCGCACAGGCGGATTTGAACGCCCGCCAGGTGACCCTGAAGCGCGTGCGCGACGATTTCGCCCGCCGCAAGGATCTGGCCGCCACCGGCGCCATTTCCAATGAAGAACTGGCCCATGCCCGTGACGAGCTGGCCGCTGCCGAAGCCGCCGTGGCCGGTTCGCGCGAGACTGTCGAGCGCAACCGCGCGCTGGTCGACGACACCGTGATCGCCACCCAGCCGGATGTGCAGGCCGCCGCCGCGCAGCTGCGCCAGGCCTTCCTCAACAACGCCCGCGCCGGCATCGTCGCGCCGGTCACCGGTTACGTCGCCCGTCGTTCGGTGCAGGTTGGCCAGCGCGTGCAGCCGGGCAATGCCCTGATGGCGGTGGTGCCGACCGAGCAGATGTGGGTCGAGGCCAACTTCAAGGAAACCCAGCTGCGCCACATGCGCCTGGGCCAGGAAGTTGAGCTGAAGTCGGACCTGTACGCCGGTGACGTGAAGTACAAGGGCCGCGTCCAGAGCCTGGGCCTGGGCACCGGCTCGGCGTTCTCGCTGCTGCCGGCGCAGAATGCCAGCGGCAACTGGATCAAGATCGTTCAGCGCGTGCCGGTACGCATCGCCATCGATGCCAAGCAGCTGGCCGAACACCCGCTGCGCATCGGCCTGTCGATGAAGGCCGAAGTGAGCCTGCGCGACCAGAAGGGCGAAGTGCTGCCGAGCACCCCGGCCAAGGGCACGGTGTTCGACACCGACGTGTATGCCAAGCAGCTGCATGATGCCGACGAGGTGATCCACACGATCATCCAGGGCAACCTGCCGCAGCAGGCGAAGGTGGGCTGAGGTCGCCATGTCCGCACAAGCTCCAGCCGCGCCCGGTGCTCCGGGCGCCCCGGCGGCGCCGGGTGCGGCCTCCGGGTTCCTGCCGCCCAGCGTCGCCCTGTGCACCGTCGGCCTGGCGATGGCGTCGTTCATGCAGGTGCTCGACACCACCATCGCCAACGTCTCGCTGCCGACCATCGCCGGTAACCTCGGCGCCAGTTCGCAGCAGGCGACCTGGGTCATCACCTCGTTCGCGGTCAGCACGGCCATCGCGCTGCCGCTGACCGGCTGGCTCAGCCGCCGCTTCGGCGAACGCAAGCTGTTCGTCTGGGCCACGCTGGCCTTCGTCATCACCTCGCTGCTGTGCGGCCTGGCGCAGAGCATGGGCATGCTGGTGCTGTCGCGTGCGCTGCAGGGTTTCGTGGCCGGCCCGATGTACCCGATCACGCAGTCGTTGCTGGTCTCGATCTATCCACGGGAGAAACGCGGGCAGGCGCTGGCGCTGCTGGCGATGATCACGGTGGTGGCGCCGATCTGCGGGCCCATCCTCGGCGGTTGGATCACCGACAACTACAGCTGGGAATGGATCTTCCTGATCAATGTGCCGCTGGGCATCTTCGCTGCGCTGGTGGTGGGCAACCAGCTGAAGGGGCGCCCGGAGCACATCGAGAAGCCGAAGATGGACTACGTCGGCCTGGTCACCCTGGTGATCGGTGTCGGTGCGCTGCAGCTGGTGCTCGACCTCGGCAACGACGAGGACTGGTTCTCGTCGATGAAGATCGTGGTGCTGGCGTGCGTGGCCGTGGTCACGCTGACGGTGTTCCTGATCTGGGAGCTGACCGACAAGGATCCGATCGTCGACCTGAAGCTGTTCCGGCATCGCAACTTCCGCGCCGGTACGCTGGCGATGGTGGTGGCCTACGCGGCGTTCTTCAGCGTGGCGTTGCTGATTCCGCAGTGGTTGCAGCGTGACATGGGCTACACCGCGATCTGGGCGGGCCTGGCGACAGCGCCGATCGGCATCCTGCCGGTGATCATGACCCCGTTCGTGGGCAAGTATGCATCGCGCTTCGACATGCGCATGCTGGCTACGATTGCGTTCATTGTGTTGTCGATGACCAGCTTCCTGCGTTCGAACTTCAACCTGCAGGTGGACTACAACCATGTGGCGGGCGTGCAGCTGATCATGGGCATCGGCGTCGCGCTGTTCTTCATGCCGGTGCTGCAGATCCTGCTGTCGGACCTGGATGGGCGCGAGATCGCGGCGGGCTCAGGCCTGGCCACCTTCCTGCGTACGCTGGGCGGCAGCTTCGCGGCGTCGCTGACGACGTGGCTGTGGGCGCGGCGTACCCAGGTGCACCACGCCGACCTGACCGAGCACATCTCGGTCTATCAGCCGGGCATGCAGGACCAGGTGACAGCGATGGGGCAGGGCGACCTGCAACATGGCGCAGCGGTACTGAACAACATGATCAACCACCAGGCATCGCAGATGGGCTTCAACGACATCTTCTTCCTGCTGGGCTGGATCTTCCTGGCGATCATCGCGTTCCTGTGGCTGGCCAAACCGCCGTTTGGCGCAGGCGCAGGTGCGGCCGCCGGTGGCGGACACTGAAACTCCCTGGAAACACGTGCTGTATTTTGACCCCGCCGCAAGGCGGGGTTTTTGTTTGTGCACTCAGGCGTCGACGGAGTGCATCCATGCGTGGATGGGCGTCACCATCGCGTTGACGCTGCAAACCCCGGAAACGAAAAAACCCGCTTTCGCGGGTTTGATCATCTTGAGTCGTGGTGCCCAGGAGAGGACTCGAACCTCCACGGTTTTACCCGCTAGTACCTGAAACTAGTGCGTCTACCAATTCCGCCACCTGGGCGACTCAGGAGATGAATTGTGCGGTACGGCAGAGGATGTGTCAACAACATTTCACACCTTTTTCTGCGGCTGTACGCCCAGGTGAAGCAGCAGGCTGCGCATCGCCGATGACAACTGCGCCCACTCGGCAAAACAGGCGCACAGGCGGCGCTGTGCCCATGCATCGGCGAGCGGTACGGCGACGGTATGCGTGCTGCGCCGATGCTGGCGGGCGATGGTCCGCGGCACGATGCCGACACCAATGCCGTGGCCGACCATGATGCATACGCCTTCGAAGGTCTTCATGCGGATGCGTACGTCCAGGCGCCGACCGATGTCGCGCGCCTGGTCCTCGATGTAGGTCTGCAGTGCATTGCCATCGGCCAGTGCGACGAAGGTTTCGCCGGCAACATCGGTGAAGGCCACGCTGCGCCGCGATGCGAAGCGGTGGTCTGCGGGCAGCAGCATCACCAGTGGATCTTCGGCGACCACATGCTGCTGCAGGCCGGCAGCGTCGACGGCATCGCTGATGATGCCGGCCTCGGCCTGGCCAGCACTGATCGCACGCACGACTTCAGGGCTGGTGCGCTCCAGCAGTTCCACGTGCAGGCGCGGGCGTTCGGCCAGCCATGGTGCGAGCCGCGAAGGCAGATAGTTGGTCAGCGCTGCGGTGTTGGCATACAGATGCAGGGTGCCGCGCGCACCGTGCGCGAACGCCTGCAGTTCACCGCGCAGCTGTGCCTGCTGCTGCAGGATCAAGCGTGCATGGTGGGCGAGCGCGGCACCGGCTTCGGTCAGGCTGACGCCGCGTGGGTGCCGGTTCAACAGCGGGGTACCGGCATCGGCTTCGATCGTGCGCAGGCGCTCACTGGCTGAGCCCAGTGCCAGGTTTGCCTGCGCGGCACCGGCCGTGATGCTGCCCGCTTCGGCAATGGCCAGGAACAGGCGCAGGTCGGCGATATCCATCCGCATGTGATGCCCTCATCGCAACGCCTGAGCCTTCGGATCAGCCGAAGGCGAGGCCGGGAAGACCGCATTGTGCGCCGAACGGCCGGCCGATCCAATGAAGGCATGAATGAATCGATGTACTTCTACGTGCTGCTGGTGGTGGTGTTCGTGCTGGCCGGTGTGGTCAAGGGCGTGACCGGCATGGGCTTGCCGACGGTGGCGATGGGCCTGCTGGGCAGCACGCTGTCGCCGGTGGCGGCGGCGTCGATGCTGTTCATCCCGACCTTCGTCACCAATGCATGGCAGTTGTTGTCCGGGCCATCGCTGGGCCACATCGTGCGGTGCCTGTGGCCGATGATGCTGGCCGTGGTAGTGGTGACGCTGGGCTCGGCAGCGCTGCTGGTGCGGGTCGATCGCACCTGGTCGCGCGTTGCGCTGGGCGTGGCGCTGGTGGTCTACGCGGCGTATGCGCTGCTCGCGCCGGTGTTCCGCGTGCCGCAGCGGCGCGAGCGATGGCTGGGGCCGCTGGTGGGGGCGTTGTCGGGTGTGGTGACCGGCGCCACCGGCGTGTTCGTGATGCCGGCGGTGCCGTACCTGCAGTCGCTGGGGTTGCAGCGCGAGGAGCTGGTGCAGGCGCTGGGGCTGGCGTTCACTGTGTCGACGATTTCGCTGACCACTGGCCTGGTGCTGCACGGCGCATTCGGCATCCAGCAGCTGGGGCTGAGTACGCTGGCGGTGCTGCCGGCATTGCTGGGCATGTGGCTGGGGCAGGTGATCCGGCAGCGCATCAGTGCGCGGGTGTTCCGCGCCTGTTTCCTGGGTTTCCTGCTGCTGCTGGGGCTGGAGCTGGTGCTGCGGCCGCTGTTGTGATGCCGGCCGCCGGTCGCGGCGATGCCGAATCACGGGTATGAAAAAACCCGCTTTCGCGGGTTTTTCTCATTCTCGACGTGGTGCCCAGGAGAGGACTCGAACCTCCACGGTTTTACCCGCTAGTACCTGAAACTAGTGCGTCTACCAATTCCGCCACCTGGGCGTCGAGGAGCGAGATTATGGGGTGTTGTTACGGGGGTGTCAACACTTTTGGTCGTGTTCGGCGTCACTCGCTGTGCCGCCCTGCATTCCGCCCGCCCGCAGCAGGTTCATGCCGGCGACGGCGCCGAGGATCGCCGCGCTGCCCATCCATTGGGCCGGCCCCAGCACATGGCCGAATGCCGCCGCATCGATGGCAATGGCGATGACCGGGTAGAGGAAGGACAGGACGCCAACCAGCAGGGTCGGTAGTTTCTTCAGGGCTGAGTACAACAGCGTCGACATCATGCCAGTATGCACGAAGCCCAGCGTCAGCAGCAGTGCCCATCCATGCGACGGAGCGTCGCCCGGCCAGCGCGCGAAGGGCAGCAGCAACAGGCTGCCCATCAGGAGCTGCACCGTTACGACCACGGGCGTGGGCACGTCCACCAGTCGTTTGCCGATGGCTGCGGCAATGGCGTAGAGGAGGGCGGCCGCCAGCGCCAGCAGAATGCCAGTGAAGTAGTTGGCCGAAGGGGTGGTGCCTGAGGGGGTGGCAACAACGATCATCACCACGCCGCCGAAGGCCAGCAGCAGCCAGCCCCACTGAGCGGGGCGTGGGCGTTCGCCGAAGGCCAGCACGCCAAGGGCCACCAGCAGGAACGGTTGGGTGTGATAGGTGACGGTCACCACGCCGATCGACGCATACGGGTAGGCGGAGAACAGGCAGATCCAGTTGAGGGTCAGGGCTGCACCGCCAGCGAGAATCCAGGGTAGGCAGCGCCGCTTGCGCGCATCCCCTAACGGCAGGCGCAGTGCGACGCAGGCCAGCAGCATGGCCAGTCCGCCCAGCAGGCAGCGCCAGAACACCACGGTCGGCGCGGGCAGTCCGGTTTCCACCACGAACCAACCCACGCTGCCGGATATCACCATCGCTGCCGCCATCTGCAACGCGCCAACGCGGATGGACTGCATGCCACCTCCAGCGGTGTTCGATATGTCGAACGATTGGCCGCTAAGATAGAAGTGACCACTAGTGTTCGTCAAGCCGAACATTCGTTCGATATGGAGTATTCATGTCTTCATCCACGTTCGCGCCCATTGATGTCCTCGCCCGTGCCCTCAGGCGGGAGCGCGAGCATTTGGGGGTGTCTGTTTCTGAGCTGGCCAAGCGCGCTGGCGTTGCCAAGTCCACGCTTTCCCAGCTGGAGGCTGGTATTGGCAATCCCAGCCTTGAAACGCTGTGGGCGCTGGCCTCGGCGCTGGAGGTTCAGGTATCGCAGCTGATCGCTCCGCCGCAGCAGCCGGTGCAGGTGATACGTGCTGGAGAGGGCGCTCGTTTGGCCTCCGAGCAGGCTGATTACGTCGTGCATCTGCTGGCCGCGTGCCCCGCGGGGGCGCGCCGCGATATCTATCGGGTCGTGGTCGAGCCTGCATCCATCCGTGAATCCGCACCGCATCCGCCGGGAACGGTGGAGCACGTGGTGCTATGCAGTGGCCGCGCGCGCTTGGGGCCAGTGGGGCAGTGCGTCGAACTGGGGGCGGGCGACTACATCAGCTATGCGGCCGATGTCGCGCATGTGCTGGAGGCGATGTCGGAACCGGTCACCGCGGTGATGTTGATCGAGCATCGCTGAACCCGGACGACCGGAACGCTGGTAAGAGAATCCCTGCCGACATCCATGCTGGAGTGGTGGTGCCTGATGGAGCGTGGAAATGACTGAGAAGGCTTCGCCAGGTGACTGGGTCAAGCGCGGGGAGGGTGACGGTGGCATTGAGCGCATCGAGGCGTTCTTCGAAGGCCACGGTTACGCGCCTCATCGACATGACACTTATGCCATCGGATTCACGCTGGCTGGGGTGCAGAGTTTCCAGTATCAGCGCTCACGGCGGCACGGCGTGCCTGGATCGGTGCTCGTGCTGCATCCTGATGAACTGCACGATGGTGAGGCGGGCACGGCCGCCGGATTCCGCTACAGGATGGCCTATGTCTCACCTTGGCAGGTGCAGCAGGTGCTTGGCGGTGCGCCGCTTCCCTTCGTGCAGGGGGGGGTATCCAGCGCCCCTCGCCTGAGGGCCGCGATTCTGCCTCTACTGGCGCACCTACAGGCCTGCCTGGATCCCATGGAAGAGGCTGACGCGCTCTATGATCTATCGCACAGCCTTGTCGCGGTGGCCGGGCGCCCGCGTGCCATGCGCAGGCCCGATGCGGCCGGGGTGGAGCGGGCCCGCGCTTACCTGATGGACAGGCTCGGACAGCAGGTGACCTTGGATGCGCTGGAGCAGGTCAGCGACATGGATCGCTGGCAGCTGAGTCGTGATTTTCGCGCGCTGCTGGGTACCAGCCCCTATCGGTTCCTGACACTTCGGCGGCTCGACAGGGTGCGCAGGGCCCTGCTGGCCGGGCAATCAATCGCCTCGGCTGCACTCGATACGGGCTTCTTCGATCAGAGCCACATGGCGCGGCAGTTCCTGCTTGCCTACGGGGTCACGCCTGCGCTGTGGCTCAAGCGGATGGGCATGCGCGGCCGGCGCCGTTGATCGTTGCACGATCGTACAAGAACCCCACGGCGGAGTTTTCCATGCTTCCTCTTCCATGTCGCCAAGAGCATCCGCATGTCACACCTTGATCCCTCTCCTCTGCCCCAGCCGGTCTCGCTTGCCCGGAAATTTGCGCTGTTTACCGAACAGTGGGCACCCAAGGTCATCGCCGAGATGAATGACTACCAGTTCAAGATCGTACGCATCGAGGGCGTATTCGTATGGCACGTGCACGCCGACACTGATGAGGCGTTCCTGGTGGTTGAGGGAGAGCTGCGCATCGAATTCCGCGACGGGCACATCCTGCTGCGACGAGGCGAACTGTACGTCGTGCCTAAAGGGGTGGAGCACAGAACCTGTGCCGATCACGAAGTGTGGTTGATGCTGGTCGAGCCGCGAGGCGTGCTCAATACGGGCGATTCGCGCGGCGAGCGCACTGCGCAGAACGATGTCTGGATATGAGGCGGAGGCGCCGGACAACAAAAAACCCCTGATCGCTCAGGGGTTCTTTATCAGTGGTGCCCAGGAGAGGACTCGAACCTCCACGGTTTTACCCGCTAGTACCTGAAACTAGTGCGTCTACCAATTCCGCCACCTGGGCGTTCCAGAGGCGCAATTGTGAAGATGAATCCGCAGGCTGTCAACGACTTCCTGAATATTTTTCATGCAAGGCCTTCAAGACAGCCGCTGACCCGTTCTGCACGCCGTCAGCGGCTACCATGTAGGGCGATGACTACCAAAAAACCAAGCAAGGGCGGGAGCACCTCCCGCAGCCAGGCCCCGAAGAAGGGCGCCAAGGCGGGCACGGCCCGCACCACCAAGCCGGGCAAGCCGTTGCCGGGCTGGTTCCCCGAATTGAATGAAGGCGGCGCACCACCGCGTGGTCGCAAGGTCCGCAGCGCCGATGCCGCCGCTCCGGGCCCGGCCCCGGGCCGCAAGCTGCCGCCGACCGGCAAGGTGATCGACGATCCCTATGCCGCCCGCGAAGCCGAGAAGTACGAACAGCCCATCGCCAGCCGCGAGGCCATCCTGGCCCTGCTGGAGCGCTGCGAAGGGCCGCAGACCGCCGAAGAACTGGGCGCGCGCCTGGGCCTGACCGCGCCGGACCGGGCCGAGGCGCTGTCGCGCCGGCTCGGTGCCATGGTCCGCGACGGCCAGCTGGTGCAGAACCGTCGCGGCGGTTTCGCCCCGATCCAGACCCTGAACCTGGTCACTGGCGTGGTGATCGCCAACCCGGAAGGGTTCGGTTTCCTGCGCCCGGTCGAGGGCGGTGACGACCTGTTCCTGCCGCCGTATGAAATGCGCAAGGTCATGCACGGCGACAAGGTGCTGGCCCGTGTGACCGGCATCGACCATCGTGGCCGTCGCGAAGGCAGCATCGCCCGCGTGCTCGAGCGCGGCATGACCCGCCTGATCGGCCGCTTCAGCATCGAGATGGGCATCAACTACGTGGTGCCCGACGACAAGCGCGTGCAGCGCAACGTGCAGGTGCCGCCGGACCAGACCGGTGGTGCGCGCGATGGCCAGCTGGTGGTCTGTGAACTGACCCAGGCGCCGGACAGCCGCCGCCCGCCGATCGGCCGCATCATCGCCGTGCTCGGCGACAAGCTGACCGCCTCGCTGGTGGTGGAAACCGCCATCCACGGTCATGAGCTGCCGTTCGAGTTCCCGCAGGAAGTGTTGGACGAAGCCGCCTCGGTACCGCTGGTGGTCGAACCGGCGATGATCGGCGACCGCGTCGACCTGCGCAGCACGCCGCTGGTCACCATCGATGGCGAGGATGCCAAGGACTTCGACGACGCGGTCTACTGCGAGCCGAATGCCGAGGGTTTCCGCCTGGTGGTGGCGATCGCCGATGTCTCGAACTACGTGCGCCCCGGCACGCCGCTGGATGAGGAGGCGCAGAAGCGCGCCACCTCGGTGTACTTCCCGGGCTTCGTGGTGCCGATGCTGCCGGAGACGCTGTCCAACGGCATCTGTTCGCTGATGCCGAAGGTCGACCGCATGTGCTTTGTCTGCGACATGCAGATCGACCGCGACGGCCTGGTCACGCATTCGCGCTTCTACGAAGCGGTGATGAACTCGCACGCGCGCCTGACCTACACCCAGGTGTGGAAGGCGGTGGGCGAGGACGATGCCGATACCAAGGCCTGGATGGGCGACCTGCTGCCGCAGGTGCAGCGCCTGCATCAGCTGTACAAGGTGCTGTCCAAGGCACGTGCCAAGCGCGGCGCCATCGAGTTCGAAAGCAGCGAAGTGCGCTTCGTGCTGGACAACCGCGGTGAAGTCACCCAGGCCGGCATGCTGGTGCGCAATGACGCGCACAAGCTGATCGAGGAATGCATGATCGCGGCCAACGTCGAGGCGGCCAGGTACCTGCTGTCGCGCCATGTGCCGGCCCCGTACCGAATCCACGAGAAGCCGCCGGAAACCAAGTACGCCGACCTGCTGGAATTCCTCAAGGAGTTCAAGCTGAGCCTGCCGCCGTGGTCCAAGGTGCGTCCGGGCGATTACACCAAGCTGCTGAAGAAGATCCGCGACCGTCCTGATGCCACGTTGCTGGAATCGGTGCTGCTGCGCAGCCAGAGCCTGGCGATCTACAGCCCGGAGAATCACGGTCACTTCGGCCTGGCGCTGGAGGCGTACGCGCACTTCACCTCGCCGATCCGTCGCTACCCTGACCTGCTGGTGCACCGCGCGATCAAGCACGCGCTGTCCGGCAAGCCGCTGGACAAGTTCACCTACAACGCACGCGAAATGGCTGCGCTGGCGCTGCAGTGCTCCGAGCGTGAGCGCCGTGCCGATGAGGCCGAGCGCGAGGTCGACGAGCGCTACCGCGCCGCGTGGATGGAAAAGCACGTAGGCGGGCAGTTCGACGGTGTGATCAGTGGCGTGACCAGCTTCGGCCTGTTCGTGGAGCTGGACGAGTCGAAGGTGCAGGGCCTGGTCCATGTGACCCAGCTGCCGCAGGACTATTACAAGTTCGACGCGACCCGCAAGACGCTGACCGGCGAGCGCCGTGGCAGCAGCTACCGGCTGGGTGATCGCGTGCGCATCCTGGTGCTGAAGGCCAGCATGGAAGAGCGCAAGATCGACTTCCGCCTGGTCGAGCACAAGGGCGAAGACGAGGGCGATGGCCTGCCGCCGCTGCCCGAGCGTGGCAAGCCGGCCAAGCGGAAGAAAGAGAAATATTGATGACCGTGGTAGTGCCGGCCGCTGGCCGGCAGGCAAGGCCCCCCCGGGCCCCCCCGGGGTGCGGCCCGCGGGCCGGCCAAC
>NZ_JAWIRU010000004.1:156922-220152 GCF_036320025.1 Stenotrophomonas sp. SMYL86 | reverse complement strand
CCGCGGGGGCCGGGCCGCCGGCGGCCGGCCCCCCCCCCCCCCCCCCCCCCCGCGGGGGGCCCGCCCCCCGCCCGCCACTACCAGGAGACATCGCATGCAGGGCCAACCCGAATACAGCGGCGGCTGCCAGTGCGGCGCGATCCGCTTCCAGGCACGCGGCACGCTGACCGACAGCTCGATCTGCCATTGCCGGATGTGCCAGAAGGCCTTCGGTGCCTATTACGCGCCGCTGGTGTCGGTGCGCGGCGTGCAGTTCAGCTGGACCCGCGGCCAGCCACGCTATTTCCAGTCGTCCAACGTGGTGCGGCGTGGCTTCTGCGCCGACTGCGGTACCCCGTTGACCTATGAAGC
Source organism: Stenotrophomonas sp. SMYL86 (assembly GCF_036320025.1). NCBI lineage: Bacteria > Pseudomonadati > Pseudomonadota > Gammaproteobacteria > Lysobacterales > Lysobacteraceae > Stenotrophomonas > Stenotrophomonas sp. SMYL86. Next base: position 219,801 of record NZ_JAWIRU010000004.1, on the reverse strand, counting down.
CCCCGACGGCGTTGCCGTGGCCGCTGGTGCCTTTGACCAACCCGAACGCCTGCCACCGACCATCCAGTACGGAGTCGAACGCAAGCTGCCCTTCGTCGACAGCCTGGCCAGCCTGCCGGCGCGGCGCACCGAGGAGGACATCGCGGCGCTGGATTTCCTGGCCACCATCGTGTCCCACCAGCATCCGGACCACGATACCCCGCACTGGCCGCCGCGCAGCCGCTCCGCCGAAGGCTGAGCGGCGGGTAGCGCCGGGCCGTGCCCGGCGAGCGCGCAGCGCGGTCGGCGCCGATGCTCTACCATAGCCACCCCCTTTCCGGTCCCCGCCCGCATGAGCAAGAACAGCCAGTGGATTGTCGGCGTCAACGCCGTCGCCTCCTCCATCGAGAACGACGCCGAGAACGTCCGCGAAGTGCTGGTCGAGGCCGGTGCGAAGAACCCGCGCCTGACCGAGATCGAGGAAAACGCCCGCCGCAAGGGCATCGACGTGCGCAAGGTGAACAGCCAGGCGCTGGACGGTGTCGGCGGTTCGGTACGCCACCAGGGCGTGGCCGCGCGCTACGCCGCCGCCCGCACCTACAGCGAGAACGAGCTGGAAGGCCTGGTCACTGCAGCCGAGGGCAAGGCCCTGCTGCTGGTGCTGGACGAGGTGCAGGACCCGCACAACCTGGGCGCCTGCCTGCGCTCGGCCGCTGCCGCCGGCGCGACTGCCGTGATCATCCCCAAGGACAAGTCGGCCACGGTCAATGCCACCGTGCGCAAGACTTCGGCGGGTGCCGCCGATCTGATCCCGGTGGTGGCGGTGACCAACCTGTCGCGCTGCCTGAAGGACCTGCAGAAGCAGGGCGTGTGGATCTACGGCCTGGCCGGCGAAGCCACCGCCTCGCTGTACCAGCTGGACCTGAAGGGCAACATCGCCCTGGTGCTGGGCGGTGAAGCCGATGGCCTGCGCCGCCTGACCCGCGAGAACTGCGATGGCCTGGTCAAGATCCCGATGCCGGGCGAGATCGAGAGCCTGAACGTCTCCGTCGCGGCCGGTGTCAGCCTGTTCGAGGCCGTGCGCCAGCGCGGTTGATCGGCAGCAGCGGCTGTGTCGACCAAGGTCGACACCCACCAGGTAGTCGCCAACCTTGGTTGGCGCTCTTGCCGCCTCACCCCGCGCTGCCGCCCAGTGCCTTGAACAAGGTGACGTCGTTGTTCAGCTGGCCCTGGCGCACGCGCGCCAGCGACAGCTCGGCATCGCGCCGGGTCTGCTGCGCTTCCAGCCAGGTGCGCAGGTCGGTGGCACCCACGCGGTAGCGCACTTCCTGCGCCCGTTCCACTTCCACCGCTTCGTCGTACGAAGCCTGCGAGGCCGCCACCTGGCGCGCCAGCTGCTCGCGTGCCGACAGCGCGTTGTCCACTTCCGAGAGCGCGGTGTACAGCGTCTTGCGGAAATTGGTCGCGGCGATCTGGTAGGCGGTGCCGGCGATATCGGTATCCAGCTGCGCGCGCTGCAGGTTGAGGAACGGAAGCGACAGGCCGGCGCCCAGCGTGGCCACCGGGTTGCGCAGCACGTCACCCAGCGACGTTGCACTGGAGCCGAGGCTGCCGGTCAGGCTCAGCGCCGGGTAGTACTGGGTAGCGGTCACCTTGATGGTCTTCAGGCTGTTGCGCAGGCGCAGTTCGGCCGCGCGCAGGTCGGGACGGCGACCGAGCAGGTCGGTCGGCAGGCCCTCTGCGATGCTGGGGCTGCGTGCGCCCAGCAGGTCCTGCGGTTCGTCCTGCTGCGGCCAGGGCGTGCCGTCCAGCAGCACGGTCAGTGCATTGCGCGCCTCCACCCGCTGCTGTTCCAGCGCACTCTGCGAGGAACGCTGCGACTGCAGGTTCTGCAGTGCCTGGCGTACTTCCAGGCGCGACACCGCACCGGCGTCGAAGCGGGCCTGCACCAGTTCGCGGGTGCGTTCCAGCCGCTCCAGGTTGGCCTGGCCGGTGGCGATCGACTGGTTCAGGTAAGCCAGGTTCCAGTACTGGGTGATGGTGTCGCTGATCACCAGCAGGGCGGTGTTCTGCCGGTCTTCCTCGCTGGCCTCGGCTTCCCAGCGGGCGATGTCGCGCTGGGTGCGCAGGCGGCCCCACAGGTCCACTTCCCAGCCCAGCGAGACGCCGGTGGAATAGCTGCGGCGCCAGTCGTCGGCCTGGTCGGTGGCGCGGCTGGCGCTACCACTCACACCTGAAGACGAAGGCTGCGGCCACAACGCGTTGCTGGCCAGGCCGGCCTGCAGGCGCGAACGCTGCACGGCCAGGCCAGCGGCGGCAAGATCGCTGTTGGCGGCCAGCGCCTGCGCCACCAGACGGTCGAGACGTTCATCGCCGAAACCGGTCCACCAGGTGTCCTGGCGGATGTCGCGGCCCGGAGTATCCAGGCTGCTGCGCGGATCGTCGGCCGGCGCATTGAGGGTGGCGTCGCCACGACCGTAGGTCGCCGCCACGTCGGGGGCCTGCACCGGATAGCGGCCCATCGATGCGCAGCCGGACAGGGCGAGCAGAACGGCGCCCGCCAGCAGCAGGCGGGAGGGGGCAGGGAAGGGCAGTCGGGTCATCATCTTCATTCGCGGGCCAGGGCCTCCACCGGGTCGAGCTGCGCGGCGTTACGCGCGGGCAGGAAGCCGAACGCCACGCCGATCAGGGTCGAGCAGGCAAAGGCGGCGACGATCGAGGCGGTGGAGAACAGCACCTGGAAGTCGCTGGCGAAGCGGCCGATCATCGAGCCCAGCAGCAGGGCCAGGCCGATGCCGAGCACACCGCCGAGCAGGCACACCAGCACTGCTTCGATCAGGAACTGCTGGCGGATATCACTCTGCCGTGCACCGACGGCCATGCGCACGCCGATCTCGCGGGTACGCTCGGTCACCGACACCAGCATGATGTTCATCACACCGATACCACCGACCAGCAGTGCGATGGCGGCGATGGCGCCGATCAGCAGGGTCATCGTGCGTGTGGTCTGCTCGATGGTCTGGCGGATTTCGGCGCTGTTGCTGAGGAAGAAGTCCTCGGTGCCATGGCGCATGGTCAACAGTCGGGTGATCGCTTCCTGTGCGGCATCCATCGGCGTGGCGTCGTCCACGCGCACGGTGATGCTGGACACGTGGCTCTGGCCGAGCATGCGCGACATCACCGTGGTGTACGGCAGCCACACGCTCAGGCTGGTGCTGCCGCCGAACCCGAAGCTCTGGCGCTTGGCCACGCCGACCACGCGCGCCGGCACGTTGCCCAGCAGGATCACCTGGCCGATCGGATCGACATCGGGGAAGAACTGGGTCTGGGTGTTCTCGTCGATCACCGCCACCTGGCCGAGGCCCTTCACCGCATCGGCATCGAAGAAGCTGCCGCTGAGCAGGGTCACGCCCTTGACCCGGAAGAACTGCTCGCCGACGCCGCTGACCTGGGCGGTGGAGGACTGGTTGCGGTAACGCGCGGTGACCGAGGTCGACACGCTGGGCGTGGAGCTGTCGACGTAGCTCTGCCGGGCCAGCGCATCGGCATCACTGGCTTTGAGCGTCTGCACGCGGGCCGAGCGCATGTCGCCGAAACCACGGCCGGGGTAGACATCGATGGTGTTGGTGCCGAGCGCGCTGATGTTCTGCAGGATCTGCTGCTGCGAGCCGTTGCCCAGCGCCACCACCGAGACCACCGAGGCGATACCGATGATGATGCCGAGCATGGTCAGGAAGGTGCGCAGCCGATGTGCATTCATCGCCAGCAACGCCATGCGGAATGCTTCGGTGAAGCGGTCGCGCGCGGCCCGCCAGCTGTTGCCGCGGGCGACGCCGGTGCTGGCCTCGCGCTGCGCGCGGTAGGTCGGTGCATTCGGGTTGGCGCGGTCGGCGATGATCTCGCCGTCGCGGATCTCGATGATGCGCTGCGCGTGTTCGGCCACGCTCATGTCGTGGGTGACGATGATGATGGTGTGGCCTTCGGCGTGCAGCTCGCCGAGGATCGCCATCACTTCCTCGCCGGATTTCGTGTCGAGCGCGCCGGTCGGTTCGTCGGCCAGGATCACCTCGCCGCCGTTCATCAGGGCACGGGCGATCGACACGCGCTGCTGCTGGCCGCCGGACAGCTGGCCCGGCTTGTGGTGCATGCGGTCGCTCAGGCCCAGCCGCTGCAGCAGTTGTTCGGCACGCGCGTTGCGCACCGGGCCGGGGCTGCCGGCGTACACCGCCGGCACTTCCACGTTGCCGCGCGCATCGAGGTCGCCCAGCAGGTGGTAGCGCTGGAAGATGAAGCCGAAATGCTCGCGGCGCAGTTCGGCCAGCTCGTCCGGCTCCATCTTCCCGGTTTCGCGGCCGGCCACCTGGTAGCTGCCACGGGTGGGACGATCGAGGCAGCCGAGGATGTTCATCAGCGTCGACTTGCCTGAGCCGGACTGGCCGACGATGGCCACCATCTCACCGGCGTGGATGTCGAGGTTGACGTCACGCAGCACGGCGATCACATCGTCGCCGGCCGGGAATTCGCGTCGCAGGTCACGCAGGCGCAGCAGCGGCGCCGTCGTGCTCATCGGCGCCCCATGCCCGGGCCGCCGACCCGCATCTGCATGCCGCCGCGGTTGCCGCCGCCGGCGCTGGCACCGGCCGCACCGGCTTCGCCGACCACCACGCGCTCGCCTTCCTTCAGTCCCGACAGGATCTCGGCCGAGGCGCCGTTGTTGATGCCCACGGTAACCTTGCGCGGCTGCGGCTGGCCCTTGTCGTCCAGCACCCGCACCATGCGCTCGTCGCCACGGCGCTTTGGCCCCAGTGCCACCGCCGGCACCATCAGCACGCCCTTGGCCTGCTTCAGCAGTACCGAGACCTGCGCGGTCATGTCGATGCGCAGGGTGCCATCCGGATTCTCCACGTCGAACAACGCGTTGTAGTAGACCGCGCTGCTGGAACTGGAACTGGACGAACTGCTGGAACTGGACGAACTCTCGTTGGCGATCGAGGCCGGCGCCGGATTGATCTGGCGCAGCGTGGCGTGGTACTTGCGATCCGGGTCGCCCAGCGTGGTGAAGTACACCGGCATGCCGGCCTTGATCTTGACCACGTCGGCTTCGGAGATCTCGGCATTGACCGTGACCACGTCCAGCCGTGCCAGCATGACGATGGTCGGTGCGGTCTGGTTGGCGTTCACGGTGCGACCTTCCTCGGCCACCACCGCCACCACGGTGCCGTCCATCGGCGCGGTGATGCGGGTGTAGGCCAGGTTGGCGCGGGCGGTGCCCAGTTCGGTTTCGCGGCCCTTGATCTGTGCCTCGTAGGACTGCAGCTGCGCACGGGCGGTCTTCAGCTGCGCCTCGGCGGCATCGTATTCCTGGCGCGAGGTGGCCTCGGCGGCCAGCATCTGCTGCTGGCGCGCGAACTCCAGTTCGGCCTGGCGCAGGGTGGCCTGCTGCACGGCGCGCTGGGCGGTGACCTGGTCCAGCGAGGCCTGCGCATTGAGCACCTGGTTCTGCTGGGTGGTGGCGTCGATCTCGGCGATCAGATCACCTTCCTTCACGGTGTCGCCCAGTTGAACTTTCAGCGACTTGATCTGGCCCGAGGCCTGGGCACCGACGCTGACCAGCTTGTAGGCGTCGATCACGCCGGTGGCTTCCACCGTCTGCTCGATGTCACCACGGCTGACGGGCGTGGTCGCCACCGCCGGGGCGGCGGGCTTGCGCAGCAGCCACCAGGCGGCTGCGGCAACGGCAAGGGCGAGCAGGGCGATCAGTATCAGGCGACCCCGGCGGGTCGCGGGCAGCAGGCGGAACGTCACGTCGTGGCTTCACTCTCGGGGCCGCGGTGGCGGCGTTGGTGGGCATTGTGAAGACCGGGCGATGGGCGGCTCAATCCTCGGGGTATGTCTCTATGTAACACTGTCGGTGAATACGCGTAACCACAGGTATCCCGCCCATGGCTGGATACACTGGTACGCATTGCCCCGGATGCGGTTCAGCTGCCGACACGGGATGATCGCGACATGGAGACTGAAAACACGATGCATCGACTGCTGATCGTCGACGACGACAACGACATCCGCACCCTGCTGGCCGAACAGCTCGGCCGGGCCGGCTACCAGGTGAGCACGGCGGCAGACGGCACCGCCATGCGCCAGCTGCTGGACCGCGAACACGTGGACCTGATCGTGCTCGACCTCAACCTGCCGCGCGAGGATGGCCTGACCCTGTGCCGCGATCTGCGCGCGCGCTCGAACACGCCGGTGATCATGCTGACCGCGCGTGCCGAGCCAATCGACCGCGTGCTGGGCCTGGAAATGGGCGCCGACGACTACCTGGCCAAGCCGTTCGAACCGCGCGAGCTGCTGGCACGCATCCGCAACGTGCTGCGCCGGACCGAGGCGCTGCCGGCGAACCTGGAGCCGCTGGCGGTGCGCCGTGCGCGCTTCTCGCGCTGGGTGTTCGATCTGGAGCATCGCCACCTGGTGGACCCGGACGATCGCGTGGTGGTGCTGTCCGGCGCCGAGTTCCGCCTGCTGCGGGTGTTCATCGCCCACGCCAACAAGGTGCTGTCGCGCGAGCAGTTGGTCGCGCTCAGCAGCGGCCGCAACTACGAGGCACAGGACCGCGCCATTGATCTGCAGGTCAGCCGGCTGCGCAACAAGCTGGGCGACGACGGTGGCCCGGACGGACTGATCAAGACCGTGCGCAACGAAGGCTATGTACTGGCCTCCTCGGTGAACCTGGAATAAGCCGCGATGAAGCGCCTGCGCCATTTCCTGTCCTCGATGGTCGGGCGGTTGTTCGTGATCCTGCTGCTGGGCATGAGCGTGGCCGCGATCGGCGCGACCATGCTGGCTACCTCCAAACGCCAGCAGGAGTTCGAGCGGCAGAACCTGAACCGCATCGCCGACCGCCTCCAGGGCTACGTCAACCTGCTCGACGGCAACCCCGAACTGCGCGAGCGCCTGCTCGAAATCGGTGGGCCGAGCGTGCGTGCGCTGCAACCCGGCGCACGCCTGGGGCGGGCCGATACCGCGTTGATGGAAGTGCTCGATGACCGGCCCGGCCCGGTCGCACGCGCGCATGTGCACTTCGCTTCGTTCCGCTCCTGCATTCCCAAGCTGCAGGACCTGCTGCCCCCGCCGCCACCGGGGCATCGCAAGCATCCGCGCGAACGTGATCCGGCGTTCATCCCGCCCAAGTGCCGTGCGGTCGACGTGACCCTCAACGACGGCACGCTGCTGAAGCTGGCGCTGGATTCGCCGGCGGTGGCGCACAACGGCATCCTCGCCGTGGACCCGTGGTTCCTGACCCTGCTGGTGCTGGCGATCGCGGTGCTGGCCTATATCGTCGCGCGCATGGCCAGCGCGCCGCTGCAGGAACTCGCGGCAGCCGCCGAAGACCTGGGCGACGACCTGCAGCGCGATCCACTGCCGCTGCGCGGCCCGCGCGAAGTGCAGCGCGCCGCCGAAGCCTTCAACGCCATGCAGCATCGCCTGCAGCGGCACCTGGCCGAGCGCACGCAGATGCTGGCGGCGATCACCCATGACCTGCAGACCCCGCTGACCCGGCTGCGCCTGCGCCTGGAGAATGTCAGCGACGAGGTGCTGCGTGAGCGCCTGATCGGCGATCTGGCCGCGATGCAGGCGTTGGTGCGCGAAGGCCTGGAGCTGGCGCGCAGCGCGGAGAGCGCCGAGCAGCGCGCCGCACTGGACCTGGATTCGCTGCTGGAGAGCATCGTTGAAGACACGGCCGAGGGCGGCGGAGATGTCGTCTTCGAAGGTGGCAGCGGAGCGGTGCTGATGTTGCGTCCGCTGGCCATGCACCGCCTGTTTTCCAACCTGGTGGACAACGCGGTGATGTATGCCTACCGGGTGCGGGTACGGGTCGAGCGTAGTGGTGGCGCGATCACCGTGGTGGTGGCCGATGACGGCCCGGGCCTGGCCGAGGATCAGCTGGAAGCCGTGTTCGACCCGTTCGTGCGGGTGGAAACCTCGCGTTCGCGCGAAACCGGCGGCGCCGGTCTGGGCCTGACCATCGCCCGCGCCCTGGCTGAGAAAGACGGGGCGCGGCTGTGGCTGCGCAACCGCGCCGAAGGTGGGCTGGAGGCGGTAGTGCAGTGGCCGGCCAGTGCACAGGTGACGCCGCCGGGCCGCGCGGGCTGAGCCTTCGCGGCTGGCGATGGTGACGCCGTGGGCAGGGTTTGGCCTATCATCTGCGCATCTTCCCAGTTCCCCCCCGATGAGCCAGCCCGTCCCCGCCGGCATGCCGTCCCGCGCTGCCCGGCAGTTCCCGCATGCTGCCAGGCCCGGCAGCCCTGCCTGGCCGCCGCCGCTGCACTGATGGCCGGACAGGGGGACATCGGGCGCTGGGTGGAGCGCTGCGGATCAGATATCGGTCGATGGCTGCGACAGGGCCTGCTGTGGCTGCTGCTGGCCCTTGCACTGCCGGTGGCAGCGCAGGAGGGGGCTCCGCCACTGCGCGACTACGCCATTGATGTATGGACGTCGCGCAACGGCCTGCCGCACAACTCGCTGCGCGACATCGCGCAGACCCCCGAAGGCCACCTCTGGTTCGCCACCTGGGAAGGCCTGGTGCGTTACAACGGGCTGGATTTCACCGTGTTCGACCGCAGTACCCGCCCGGGCCTGCGCGACAACGGCATCGGCGCGCTGTTCGTCGACCGCCAGGGTGGGCTGTGGATCAGTGATTCGCGGGGCAATGTCAGCCATCGCGGCAACGATGGCCAGTGGCGTGTCTGGGAGCACCAGGCCGATACCCCGCAGGTCCTGATCCAGTCCATGCAGATGGACAGCCAGGGCCGCCTGTGGCTGCTGTATGAAGGCAAGGGCATCGGCTATCTGACGCCGGACACCGGCATCGTCTACCACGCTCCGGCCGCCGACCTGCCGATGGCGATGAGCTTCACCAAGCTGGTGGTCGATGCGCAGGACCGGGTCTGGGCCGGCACGTTGGATGGACTGGTGCTGCGCGACAACGATGGCGTGCTCAAGCGCGCGCCAGCGACTTGGGGGCTGGGCGCCGGCAGTGGCCTGTCGTGGCCGTACCGCGCTCCGGATGGCGCGCTGTGGATCGTCGCCGGCGAGCGCCTGTACCGGGTGGAGGATGATCAGCTGGTGCTGATGCACCGCCTGCCGGGGCAGCTGCACCTGACCTCGATGCTGCAGGATCGCCATGGTGACCTGTGGCTGGGCACCGAGAACCAGGGCCTGCTGCGGATCTCAGCGCATGGCCTGGAGCGCCTGCCGGCGGGCCTGAACCTGCCGGGTGGGCGCGTGGTCAGCCTGCGCGAGGATGCCGAGGGCAGCATCTGGGTGGGTGCCAACGGTGGCCTGTACCGCCTGCGCGAAACACTGTTCAGCAGCTACACCGAGCGCGATGGCCTCAGTGGCGACTATGTGCGCACCGTGTTCGAGGACCGCGATCGCCAGCTGTGGGTCGGCAGTGCCAGCGGCCTTGACCTGCAGACTGCTGATGGCCGCTTCCGCGCGATGCCGCTGCACAACCGCGGCGGCAAGGCACCGTCGGTGCTCAGCCTGGCGCAGGGTCCGGACGGTGACCTGTGGGTCGGAACGTTCGGTGATGGCGTCTACCGTCTTGGCCCAAATGGCCGGCTGCGGCACAACTATGCCGCCGCCGATGGCATGCCGGGCGGCAACATCCGCGCGATCAGCGTGGACCCGCAGGGTGTGGTCTGGGCCGGCACCCAGAAGGGCGTGGTCCGCATCGACGGCGACCGCGTGCAGGTATCAAGCGTTGCGGGCATGCCCAGCGGCCTGATCACCGCGCTTGAGCACGATCACCAGGGCAACCTGTGGATCGGCACCATCGAGGGCATCCGCGTACTGCGCGGCGACCACGTGCAGTCGATCGACCTCGCGCCGATGGGCGGTGGCCGCAGCGTGTTCGGCTTCCATCAGCTGGGTGACGCGATGTGGATCAGCAGCGACCGTGGCCTGTACCGCTGGCGCAACGGCACGCTGGCACGGGTGGGGCTGGAGCAGGGCATGCCGGTGGATGCGGTGTTCCAACTGGTGCCGGATCGCCTTGGCAACGTGTGGATAAGCAGCAACCGCGGCGTGCTGCGCACCGACATGGCCACCCTCAACGCCGTGGCCGATGGCCGCGCGCCGCGGGTGGTGGTGGAGCGCTACAACGAGATTGACGGCATGGCCAACGCGCAGGCCAACGGCAGCTCCGGGCCATCGGCGATCCTGCGCCAGGACGGCACGTTCTGGGTGGTCACCGCCGGAGGCCTGAGCACCGTCGATCCGCAGCGCCTGCAGCGTTTCCGCGAGCGTCTTTCACCGCCGGCAGCGATTGAAAGCGTGCAGGTGGATGGCGCACCGGTGCATTGGGAAGGCCCGGACCGCAACTACATTCCCGGCGGCCGCCGCTTGGCGGTGAGTTATGTCGGCCTGAGCTACCTGATGTCTGACCGGATCCGCTACCGCACGCGGTTGGACGGCCTGGATACGGGGTGGGTCGAACGCGGCCCGCAGCGCAGCGTGGAGTTCGTCGGCCTGCCGCCAGGCGACTACACCCTGCACGTGGCCGCTGCCCATCCGAGTGGCAGCTGGGGCCAGCAGGAAGCGGTATGGAGCTTCACCGTGGAGCCGTTCTGGTGGCAGCGACGCAGCGTGCAGGTGCTGGGTGGCCTGTTGCTGCTGGCCGGGCTGGTGGCGCTGTACCGGCTGCTGCTGCAGCAGCTGAAGGCCAGCAACCTGCGCCTGGCACGGCGCGTGGACGAGGCGACCTTCGACCTGCAGGCCAAGACCGTGCACCTGCAGGCGCTGAACCAGGAAAAGACCGAACTGGCCGAGCGCCTCGCACGCCAGGCCGAGGCATTCGAACGGCAGGCCCGCGAGGATGCACTGACTGGCCTGGCCAACCGCCGTGCCTTCGATGAAACGCTGGCGCGTGACTTCGCGCGTTCGCAGCGCAGCGGTCATCCGCTGTGCCTGGTGGTGCTGGATATCGACCACTTCAAGGACGTCAACGACCGCCACAGCCACAGCATCGGTGATGCGGTGCTGGTGCAGGTGGCGCGGTTGATCGCCGCCGCCAGCCGCGACTCGGACCTGCCGGCGCGCACCGGCGGCGAAGAGTTCGCGCTGCTGCTCAACGACACCCGTCTGGAGGAAGCCGCACAGCTGTGCGCGCGCCTGCGCGGCCTGTTCCACGACCACCCCGACTGGGCCGGCGTGGACGGCCTGCGCGTGACCTTCAGCGCAGGGCTGGTGGAGCTGGATGCCGACGACCGTACCCCGGCGTTGCTGTACCAGCGTGCCGACCGCGCGTTGTACCGCGCCAAGAGCGATGGCCGGGATCGAACGAGCATCGGTTGATTGCATCCACGCATGGCGTGGATCTACCGTCCGGTGAGTGGTGGGTGCGGACCGTTGGTCCGCACTGCGTGGATGCGGTTGCGCCGTTGGCTGGCTTACCGCGGCCAGGCGTTGGCGATGGTGCAGAACAACCGCGCGGTCTGCTCGGTGTCATATACCGCGCTGTGCGCCTCGTTGGCATCCCAGCCCAGCCCGGCGGCGGTGGCCGCACGCGCCAGCACGGTCTGCCCGTAGGCGATGCCGGCCAGGGTCACCGTATCGAACACGCTGAAGGGATGGAACGGATTGCGCTTGTGGCCGGTCCGCGCCACCGCTGCATTGACGAAGCCGAGGTCGAAATGCGCGTTGTGGCCGACCAGGATCGCGCGCTGGCAGCCGTACTTCTTCATGGCCGCGCGTACCGGGGTGAAGATGTGGTCCAGCGCCGCCTTCTCTTCCTTGGCCAGCCGGAACGGGTGGTCGAGGATGATGCCGGTCACTTCCAGCGACTTCGGGTCGATCTCCAGGCCCTCGGCCGGCACCACGTGGGCACTGGCGGTCTGGCCGGGGTAGAGCAGGCCGTTCTCGTCCATCTCGATCGGCACGGCGGCGATTTCCAGCAGCGCGTTGCGCTGGCTGTCGAAGCCGCCGGTTTCCACGTCCACCACCACCGGCAGGAAGCCGCGGAAGCGTTGTGACATCGCGCGCTGCGCCTGGGGGACTGCGGAATCGTGAGCGGCGGCAGGTGCGGGGGTGGGGTCAGTCATGCGTGAATTCTAGCAGAGCGACCCTGAGCGCCCGGCCAGCCCTCGGTGCATGCGTTCCCTGCGCGGGCGTGTGTCGACCAAGGTCGACACCTACCGGGGCACCGCGCGCTCAGGATTCCGGTAGGTGCCAACCCTGGTTGGCACACGGTGCGCCGACCAGGTTTGGCGATTACCGGACTGCTGGCCGTGCAGGCGTGGCCGAGGGAGACCACCGCGCCAACCACGCATCCACGCTCAGCCTGCCGGCGCCGGTGAAGATCAGCGGCAGCAACATGGCCATGAACAGCACCGGCAGCTTGAAGTTGCCGAAGCCCTGGTCAGTGATCGCGTAGCCCATGGCCAGGTCGGCCAGCGAGTTCCATTCCATCGGCCAATGCACCGCATAAGTGGCCACTACGGTCAGCACCAGCAGACTGGCGGCGGCAAACCGGGTGCCGAAGCCAACCAGCAGGCAGGCCGCGCCAATCAGCTCGAACCAGGTGGCAAGCTGCCAGTTCAGGGCGGCCGGCAGCTGGTCGAACGGGAACGGGAAAGCGTCCTGCAGGTCGGCGAACCAGTTCTGGCCGTGCAGCTTTTCGCGGCCGGATTCGAAGTATTCCCAGGCCAGCAGCAGGCGCAGGCCGAGCGGGGCCAACCAGGGGGCGAGACGGTCCAGCTGGCCGCGCGCGGCGGCCAGGGTCGGAAGGTTCATCGGTGGTTCTCCGGGGGGAAGGGGCGTCAGCCAGGGACTGTGAGCGGGCCGATCACGCCGGCCTGCAGGAACTGCTGCAGCAGTGCAGCACCGGGTTCGGCCAGCGCCTCCTCAGCCAGGCCGTGCGCGGCGGCCAATTGCCGCAGATAGGCATGTCCATCGAGGCCGGGTTGTTCGCCGATGCTGGACAGCAGGTATACCGCCAGCGGGCTGAGCACGGCGAAGCGCACTTCGCCGTCAGCCTCACGGCGCACCAGCAGGCCGGTCGGCTCGGTGGGCGGCTGCGTCGGTGCATCCTCGGCGCACAGCCGGTGCACCGGCCACTGGTACAGCAGCGGCCACGCCAGCGGCGAGCGTTGCAGTGGCACCCGCAGCGGATCGATCTCACCCCGCACCGGCAGCGGCTCGGCAGGAAGCTGGTACAGCGCGGTTTCCACCCACTCGTAGTGGGCCAACTCGGCCAACGCCGGGTGCGGCAGCTGCGGCTGTGCCTGCAGCCACTGCACGAATTCGGCGGCCAGTTCGGTGAACAGCGGCGTCTGGCAGCGATGGGTGGCGAAGTAGTGGCGCACCAGGTCGCTCCAGGCCGGTTCGCCGAGCAGGCGCACGCAGACCGGGAAGCCGTTGCTCAACAGGCCGAGCAGGTTGTTGAACAGCAGCCGCTGGTACACCGCGACCCGGCGTGGTTCCAGCCCGGCGGGTGCGGCCACCGCCTGCGGATCGCGCAGGTGTGCGGTGAACGCATGCTGCTGTGCGCGCAGAGTGTGGGAGGTATCAGCCATGGGCGATACCGGCATGGCTGGACTGCAGGCGGCGGATGGTCTGCAGTTCGCCCTGCAGCTCGGCGTACGGGGGGAAGTTGAAATCGCGTTCGAGCAGGGTGGGGCGTGGGCCGATGCGCGCGTAGGTACGCGCCAGCAGCTCCCAGACCGGGTCGATCACCGCGCTGCCATGGGTGTCGATCTTCAGGTCCGGTGCCTCGTCCAGGTGCCCGGCCACGTGCAGGCAGACGATGCGCTCTGCGGGCAGCCCGGCAATGAAGCTGTCGGCATCGTAGCCGTGGTTGCAGGCGTTGACGTAGACATTGTTGACGTCGAGCAACAGGTCGCAGTCGGCTTCGGCGAGCACGGCATTGGTGAAGGCCAGTTCGTCCATCGCCGGCTCCGGCGCCAGGTAGTAGGACACGTTCTCCACCGCGATGCGGCGACCCAGCAGGTCCTGCACGTGGGTGATGCGTGCGGCGGTATGGCGCACGGCTTCGTCGGTGAACGGAATCGGCAGCAGGTCGTACAGGTGGCCGTCGTCGCTGCAGTAGCTCAGGTGCTCGCTGTACAGCGGCACGCGGTGCTTTTCCAGGAACTGGCTGACCTGTTCCAGCAGCTGCCTATCCAGTGGCGCGCTGCCGCCCAGCGACAACGACAGGCCGTGGCAGCTCAACGGATGGCGCTGCGCCAGTTCGGCCAGTGCATCCCCGGCGGGACCACCGACATGGATCCAGTTCTCCGGCGCGCATTCGAGGAAGTCGAAGTCACCGGCCGGTGCATCGCGCAGATCCTGCAGCAGCGCCCGGCGCAGCCCCAACCCAGCGGCCGCCGCACGAAGCGGCGACCGCAGGTGGACGGCGCTGGCGCGGACGTCAGTGCTTGGCACCGCACTTGCCTTCGCCGCACTTGCCCTCGGCCGACTTCTTGTCGCCGCTCTTGGCCTTGGCGCCTGCCGCAGCACCGGCGGCCTTGCCCTTGTCGGCGCCGCATTTGCCTTCGGCACTCTTGCCGTCGGCACCACATTTGCCTTCGGCGTGCTTGGTCGCGTCCGCGGCCATCTTGGTGTCCGCTGCCTTGGCATCGGTGCTGGCCTTGGCAGCCTGGCCGGCGACCAGATAGCCCTGGGCCAGGTCGCTCATGCTCAGGGCCGAGGCACTGGCGGTCATGCCCAGGCCGGCGGCCAGGGCGGTAGCAGTCAGCAGGGACAGGGTCTTGTTGGAACTGCTCATCGGTCGTGCTCCTGGGTGGTGTGGGCGGGTGCCCGGGTCGCCGGCAGGGGTGCCGGTGGAAGCGATGGTGCAGCGATCCTACTCAACGAATCCTCGCCAAGACCTCAAATTTTCGTGAGGTTTGTTACAGAAGGGGAACACGGTTTCCGGTAGATCCACGCCATGCGTGGATGAATTGCCAGAACGCCCAAAACAAGAAGGCCGCTGTCACCAGGACAGCGGCCACCGTGGAGTCGACTCCGGTGTTGCAGTGCAGCGTCAGGGCTGGCCGGTGCTGGAAGTCTCGTCGCGCTTTTCACGCGGCGGCAGCGGCTGCTCACCGTGCACCAGGAACCACACGTTCTCGGCGATGTTGGTGGCGTGGTCGCCCACGCGCTCCAGGTTCTTGGCCATGAACAGCAGGTGCGTGCAGGGGGTGATGTTGCGCGGGTCTTCCATCATGTAGGTCAGCAACTCGCGGAACAGCGCGGTGTACTGCGCGTCCAGGCGGGCGTCGTCCTCGCGCAGCGCCAGCGCGGCATCGGCATCGTTGTCGCGGTAGGCGGCAATGGCACGACGGACCTGCTGCGCGGCCAGGCGGCCGAGCGCCCGCAGGCCCTGGATCTGCGGCAGCGGCGGTACCTTGCCCAGCGCGATCGAGCGCTTGGCGACGTTGGCGGCGTAGTCACCGATACGCTCGATGTCGGCCGGGATGCGCAGGCCGGCCAGGATCTCGCGCAGGTCGCGCGCCATCGGCCCACGCAGCGCCAGGCGCATCACGTCATGGCTGATCTGCTGCTCCAGCGCATCGATCGCTTCGTCGTTGGCGATGATGCGATGGGCGGCGTTCTCGTCGCGCTTCTCGATCACGTCCATCGCCGCTTCGAGCTGAGCGACGGCCATCTCGCCCATGCGCACGATTTCGGCCACCAGCCGCTGCTGTTCTTCGTCGTAGCTCTTGACGATGTGGTCGTTGGGAAGATTCATGGTCTGCAATCCGGGTAGAGCCAGGCCATGCCTGGCTGGCGTGATTTGTAGAGTCGAGCCATGCTCGACTGACATTGTCTGTCTGTCGACTGACGTTTCAGCCGAAGCGACCGGTGATGTAATCCTCGGTCTGCCGCTGCGACGGCTGCGAGAAGATCACTTCGGTGCGGTCGTGCTCGATCAGGTCGCCCAGGTACATGAAGGCGGTGTAGTCGGACACGCGCGCGGCCTGCTGCATGTTGTGGGTGACGATGACGATGGTGTACTCGTGCTTGAGCTCTTCCACCAGCTGCTCGATGCGGCTGGTCGAGATCGGATCCAGCGCCGAGGTCGGCTCGTCCAGCAGCAGCACCGACGGGCGCAGGGCCACGGCACGGGCGATGCACAGGCGCTGCTGCTGGCCACCGGACAGGCCCAGTGCGCTCTGCCCCAGCTTGTCCTTCACTTCGTCCCACAGTGCGCCCTGGCGCAGTGCCTGCTCGACGCGGTCGGCCATGTCGGCCTTGCTCAGCTTCTCGTGGTGGCGGATGCCGTAGGCCACGTTCTCGAAGATGGTCATCGGGAACGGCACCGGCTTCTGGAACACCATGCCGACCTTGCTGCGCAGGCGGTTCATCGGGTACTTCGGCGACAGGATGTTCTCGCCGTCCAGCAGCACTTCACCACGCGCCTCCAGCTTCGGGTACAGCGCGTAGATGCGGTTGAAGATGCGCAGCAGGGTCGACTTGCCGCAGCCGGAGGGACCGATCAGCGCGGTCACGCGCTTTTCCGGGATCTCCAGGTTGATGCCCTTCAGGGCATGGAACTTGTCGTAGTAGAAGTCCAGTCCACGCGCAGCCAGCTTCACCGGCGACGGCGTGTGCAGGCTCTCGTGCGAGGACGGCACGGCGATGCGCTGCATCGGCACGGCGTTGGAAAGGTCGTTCATGGCGTTATCCACGGAAAGGTCAGTCATGGGAGATACGGTTGCGCAGCAGGATGCCGCGGGCGGCAAGGCTGACCAGCAACACGAAGACAGTCAGCACCAGGGCACCGGCCCAGGCCAGCACCTGCCAGGATTCATACGGGCTGCCGGCGAACTGGTTCATCACCACCGGCACCGAGGCCATCGGCTGGAAGATGTTGTTGTTCCAGTACTGGTTGCCGAAGGCAGTGAACAGCAGCGGTGCGGTCTCGCCAGAGATGCGGGCCAGCGCCAGCAGGATGCCGGTGATGATGCCGGCCGACGCACTGCGGTACAGCACCTGCACGATCACCTTCCACTGCGGGATACCCAGCGACAGGGCTGCCTCACGCATCTGCGAGGGCACCAGGCGCAGCATCTCGTCGGTGGTGCGCACCACCACCGGCAGCACGATGAAGGCCAGCGACAGTGCACCGGCGAACGCCGAGAAGTTGCCCCCGGTCTGCATCACGTACAGCGTGTAGACGAACAGGCCAAGCACGATGGATGGGGCCGACAGCAGGATGTCGTTGACGAAGCGGACCACGGTGCCGGCCTTGCGGGCGTTGCCGTACTCGGCCAGCCAGGTGCCGGCCAGCACGCCCAGCGGGGTGCCGATGCCGATCGCCAGCGCACACATCACCGCACTGCCGAAGAAGGCGTTGGCGAGACCGCCTTCCTGCATCGGCGGCGGCGTCATCTTGGTGAACAGATCCCAGTTGATGCCGGCCAGGCCCTTGGAGGCCAGGGTGAACAGGATCCAGCCCAGGAAGAACAGGCCGAACAGGGCGGTGGCGCAGGAGGCGGTGATCGCAACGACATTGCCGATGCGACGGCGCAGGTACAGCGAATCAGCGGTGGTGGACATCAGTTGCCCTCCTTGCGGGACAGGCGCATCAGCATCAGGCGGGCGATGGCCAGCACCACGAAGGTGACGATGAAGAGGACGAAGCCGAGCAGCAGCAGGGCCGAGCGATAGGTTTCAGTGGCTTCGCCGAAATCGTTGGCGATCAGCGCGGCGATGGTGGTGCCCGGTTCCAGCAGCGACGGCGACAGGCGCACGCTGTTGCCGATCACGAAGGCCACCGCCATCGTCTCGCCAAGGGCGCGGCCGAGGCCGAGGAAGATGCCGCCGATCACTGCCGAGCGGGTGTAGGGCAGCACGATGTCCCAGCTCACTTCCCACTTGGTGGAGCCCAGCGCGTAGGCCGATTCCTTCAGGCGGGTCGGCACGGTCAGGAACACTTCGCGCATCACCGAGGAAATGAACGGAATGACCATGATGGCCAGCACGAAACCGGCAGTGAGCATGCCGATGCCCAGCGGCGGGCCCTGGAACAGCGGGCCGATGATCGGCATCTCGCCCAGGGTTTCGTTGAGGAACGGAGTGACGTACTCGGTCATCACCGGCACCAGCACGAACAGGCCCCACATGCCGTAGATGATCGAAGGAATGCCCGCCAGCAGTTCGATGGCGGTACCGACCGGGCCACGCAGCCAGCGCGGCGCGACTTCGGTGAGGAAGAAGGCGATGCCGAAGCTGACCGGCACGGCGATGACCATCGCGATGAGCGCGGTGACCAGGGTGCCGTAGATCGGAGCGAGGGCGCCGAACTTGTTTTCGACCGGATTCCAGTCGGCGGAGAAGAAGAAGCTCAGGCCCTGCATCTGCAGGGCATGGCGGCCGCCCCACAGCATCGACAGCGCGGCGCAGGCCAGGGCGATCAGGACGAAGATGACGGTGCCGACCAGCACCCATCGGAACAGTTTGTCGTTGCGGGCATCACGCGCATCACGCGTGGACGGGGCGGCTACAGGCTGGGCGATGGCATTCATGGGGACGGCAGGGCCAGGAAGGGGCGGGGCGGCACGGCGTGGAAGAAGCGGTGCCCGCGCGGGGCGGGCACCGTCGTGTCCATCACTTCAGGTCGGTCGCCCAGTAGGCCTCGATCTGCTTGACCAGTTCGGCCGGCAGCGGCACGTAGTGCAGCTCGTTGGCCTGGGCCTGGCCGTTCTCGAAGGCCCACTTGAAGAAGGCCAGGGTGTCCTGGTTGCGCTTGGCGTCCTTCGGCTGCTTCTGCATCAGCATGAAGTTGGTGGCGGTGATCGGCCACGCCTGCTCGCCCGGGGCGTTGGTGATGACCAGGTTGAAGTCCTTGGCGCTGGCCCAGTCGGCGCTGGCAGCCGCAGCGGCGAAGGTTTCCGCGCTCGGTTCGACCCAGTTGCCGGCCGCATTCTGCATGGCGGCGTACGGCATGCCGTTCTGCAGCGCGTAGGCCAGTTCGACGTAGCCGATCGAGCCCTTGATCTGCTTCACGTAGGAAGCGACGCCTTCATTGCCCTTGCCACCGACGCCGTCCGGCCACTGCACCGAGGTGCCTTCGCCGACCTTGGTCTTCCACTCCGGGCTGACCTTGGACAGGTAGTTGGAGAAGTTGAAGGTGGTGCCCGAACCGTCCGAACGGTGGACCAGGGTGATCTTGCCGTCCGGCAGCTTCACGCCCGGGTTGGCGGCGACGATGGCCGGGTCGTTCCAGGTCTTGACCTTGCCCAGGAAGATGTCGGCCAGCAGGGCGCCGCTCAGGCGCAGCTTGCCGGTTTCCAGGCCTTCGATGTTGACCACCGGCACCACGCCGCCGATGGCGGACGGGAACTGGGCCAGGCCGGCCTGGGCCAGCTCTTCGCTGCTCAGCGGCTTGTCGGAGGAACCGAAGTCGACGGTGCCGGCCTTGATCTGGGCGATACCGCCACCGGAGCCGATCGACTGGTAGTTGATCTTGGCACCGGTGCTGGCGTTGTAGTCAGCCGACCACTTGGAGACCAGCGGGAAGATGAAGGACGCGCCCGCGCCGGACACTTCGGCGGTCACCTTGGCACCGGCAGCGGCCGGGGCGGCGGCACCGTCGGCAGCCGGCTGCTGCGCGGCCTGCTTGTCGCCACCGCAGGCCGACAGGCCCAGGGCGATGGCCAGGGAAAGGGCGGCAAGGCCGGCCGAGTGCAGTTTCATGGTCACTCCATAGCGGGGAAGAGCCGACGTCGTCGGCGGATGCGGCTATGAAATGATGTTTTTGTTACAGCCGTATTACGACCATGACAGAGGTGTCCTGGATCACGTTCTGACAAGGGTTTCACGGGGTTGGCCACGGTCCGGGAGACCCCCGGAGACCCCGGATCTGCGCACCGATATGACGGCCGGGGCTCTACAAACGCTCTTGCCTTTGCTCCTGCCTTTCATGACCCCACCGCGCCCCCGATGAACTGTCGAGAGGCGGTGGGCCAGGGCGTGCAGGACCGTCCACGGCATGGATGCCGTGGCCGAGCCCCCAAGGAAGGGTTTACGGCGTGTCCTGCACGCCCTGGCCCACCGACTCACCCACGGATCAGCGAAGGCGCAAACGCTCTTCACGACCAACCCCCAAAAACAAGAAGAGCGCGAGATCTCGAGGATCTCGCGCCCGGGGTGGGATCGGCGGGGGAGAGAGGACCCGCCGATCCCGTTCCTGCGGGGGAACGCGCTTGCTTACTTCAGGTTCTGCGACCAGTAGGTCTCGATCTGGCGGACCAGGCTGTCCGGCAGCGGCACGTAGTCCAGCTGGCGGGCCTGGGCATCGCCGCTCTTGTAGACCCAGCGGAAGAACTCCTGGGTGGCCTTGCCGTTGGCAGGGTTCTTCGGCTTCTTGTGCACCAGGATGAAGTTGGTGGCGGTGATCGGCCAGGACTCGGCGCCCGGGGCGTTGGTCATCACCAGGTAGAAGTCCTTGGCGCTGGCCCAGTCAGCGCTGGCAGCAGCGGCGGCGAACGACGCGTCGCTCGGCTGCACGAAGCGGCCGGCGGCATTCTTCATCGCGGTGTACGACAGCTTGTTCTGCAGCGCGTAGGACAGTTCGACGTAGCCGATGCCGCCCTTGATCTGCTTCACGTAGGCAGCAACGCCTTCGTTGCCCTTGCCGCCGATGCCGGCCGGCCACTGGACCGAGGTGCCTTCACCGACCGAGCTCTTCCACTCCGGGCTGACCTTGGACAGGTAGTTGACGAAGTTGAAGGTGGTGCCCGAACCATCCGAACGGTGCACGACGGTGATCTTGGCGCTCGGCAGGGTCACGCCCGGGTTCAGCGCGGCGATGGCCGGGTCGTTCCAGGTCTTGATCTTGCCCAGGAAGATGTTGGCCAGCACGGTGCCGTCCAGCTTCAGCGCGCCCGGGGCGATGCCGGCCACGTTGACCACCGGTACCACGCCGCCGATCACCGACGGGAACTGGGCCAGGCCCGCAGCAGCCAGTTCTTCCGGCTTCAGCGGAGCATCGGAGGAGCCGAAATCAACGGTCTTGGCCTTGATCTGGGCGATACCACCGCCGGAACCGATCGACTGGTAGTTGACCTTGTTGCTGGTGGCGGCGTTGTAGTCGGCCGACCACTTCGACATCACCGGGTAGATGAACGAGGCGCCCGCGCCGGTGATTTCAGCGGCGTTGGCGGCGAACACGGACGACGCTGCGAAGACGGCAACGGCAACGCGCGACTTGAAGGCGTGGATCACGGGGTGGCTCCTGGGTTGATTGGGATGCGGGGTTACCCGCCCGGCGCACATTCCATAACGGTTCGATGACAGTGCAGGGACCGTTGTATGACGCAACCGTTACAGCGCTGCCCGGCGCCCGCACAGCCAGGGGCGTGAAGGTTCTGAGTGCTGCGGGCAACGTGATGACCATGCGCCGGAGACGGACGTGGCCCGGTTGCGATCACGTTCTATATGTCGCTGATGGACTGCCCGGTGTGGTCGTCAATGCCATCCCGGCCTGGCATTCCGCAGTGATGCCGCGTCATCCACACGAAACCATCAATGCAGTTGAGCGCTGCGCGGCGGTCGATCCGGGGCGGGACGCTGATACATGACGCCATATGCCGCAAGGGATCGACAAGCATGTGCCCGCAAATGAGTCGTACGCATGACCGCACGAAGAAATCTGTGGTTGGTGCTCAGGTTGTCATTCGGCTGTCATGGTTTTAACGGAATGTTCGCAAAACGCTTGACCGGCCTGCCGGCGTGGCGTTCTGCCCAAGCCATTCCAACCCTCTGGAGAAATCCAAAATGCGTTCCCATTTGCTCGCCGCCGCGGTCGTTGCAAGCCTCGGTCTGGTTTCCGCCGACGCCTTCGCAGCTCCCGCCAGCACGGGCGTATCCCAGGCACAGCTGCAGCAGCTGCAGGCGCAGATCGCTGCCCTGCAGGCCCAGGTCCAGCAGTTGCAGAACGATTCGCAGGCGCTGCAGGCACAGTCCGATGCGCAGTCCGAAGTGAACATCACCCAGGCCCAGGCCCTGGAAGGTGCACAGAAGACCCAGACCAGCGTCGACAAGCTGGCCAAGCTGGTCAATGACAACAAGATCGGCGGTCGCATGTTCTTCGACCTGACCAACATCGACAAGACCAGCAACGGCAAGGACACCGCCGCCAGCGGCACCGGTCTGGACGTCAAGCGCTTCTACCTGACCGTCGACCACAAGTTCAACGACATCTGGTCGGCCAACCTGACCACCGACTTCCAGTACAGCTCGGCCATCGGCAACACCGAACTGTTCGTCAAGAAGGCCTACGTGCAGGGTAGCTTCGACCCGGCCTTCAACCTGCGCGTCGGTGCCGCCGACATGCCGTGGATTCCGTACGTCGAGAAGTTCTACGGCATGCGTTATGTCGAGAACACCCTGACCGATCGCCTGAAGTACGGCAACTCGTCCGACTGGGGCCTGCATGGCTTCGGCAACCTGGGCAACAACTTCAACTACGCGGTCTCGGTTGTGTCCGGCGCCGGTTACAAGAACCCGACCCGCAGCAAGGGCATGGACGTGGAAGGCCGCGCGGCCTATACCCCGAACGAGAACTTCGTGGTTGCCGTCGGTGGCTACAGTGGCAAGCTGGGCAAGGAAACCGACATCCAGAGCGCCGAGAACACCTACACCCGCGCCAATGCGATGGTGGCCTACGCCAGCAGCGACTTCCGCGTCGGTGGCGAGTACTTCCAGGCCAAGAACCTCAACAACGTGATGACCGTTGCCACCGACAAGACCAGCGGCTGGTCGGTGTGGGGCAGCGTGCGCGTCACCGACGGCGGCATCAACGTGTTCGGTCGTTACGATGACACCGACGTCAGCAAGACGCTGGACCCGACCCTGAGCGACAAGTACTGGAACGTCGGCGTCGAGTTCCCGGTCATGAAGAACCTCAAGCTGTCGACCGTGTACAAGTACACGCACCTGGCCAACGCCAGCGACAAGAAGAACGACAAGACCAAGGAGTTCGGCGTCTGGGGCGACCTGTCGTTCTGATGTCCTGAAGCACTCTTGTCTACAAGCAAAGACGGCGGGCCCTGTGCCCGCCGTCCTTGTTTTGTCACACCACGAACGCGTTCACGCCTCGGCCGTGGTCTTTTCCTTGAACCGGCACAGGTCGGCGATCACGCAGCCCGGGCAATCCGGATTGCGCGCCTTGCACACATAACGTCCGTGCAGGATCAGCCAGTGATGCGCGTCGAGCAGGAACTCGGCCGGAATCACCTTCACCAGTTTGTCTTCCACTTCCCGCACGTTCTTGCCCGGGGCCAGGCCGGTGCGGTTGGAGACGCGGAAGATATGCGTGTCCACCGCCATCACCGGCTCACCGAACGCAGTGTTGAGCACCACGTTGGCGGTCTTGCGGCCCACGCCCGGCAGCGCTTCCAGTTCATCGCGATCGCGCGGCACTTCACCGCCGTGCTTCTCCAGCAGGATCGCGCAGGTGGCGATCACGTTCTTCGCCTTGGCGTTGAACAGACCGATGGTGGCGATGTACTGCTTCAGCCCGTCCTCGCCAAGCGCGAGGATCTTTGCCGGGGTATTGGCCACCGGGAACAGGCGGCGCGTGGCCTTGTTGACGCCCACGTCGGTGGCCTGCGCCGACAGCGCGACCGCCACCAGCAGTTCGAACGGTGAGCTGTACTCCAGTTCGGTCTTCGGGTGCGGATTGAGTTCGCGCAGGCGGGTGAACATTTCCACCACATCGGCGCGCGGCATGCTGCCACCGCGTCGCGCCGGCGCGCGCGGGGTCTTCTTCGCAGCGGCCATTACTGCTCCTTGCCGGTGGCGCGGGCCTTGGCCCGGGCGAGAATCGCGGCGGCGGCCGGGGGCAGGGCGGGCTTCACGTCCGGCGCCGGGGCTGGCGTGCGTCGCGCATCGCGTTCGGCCTCGCGGCGCGCCAGGCGCACGGCACGGGCACGGTAGCGTTCGCGTGCGGCCCAGGCCGCGTGCAGCTGCTGCTGGGCCTGCTGCAGGCGTCGTGGAAGGTCCGGGTGGCCGGGCAGCAGCTGTTCGTCGCCGGCACGGGCAACGTAGTCCATGAGACCGGCCTGCAGGGCGCCATCGAGATCGTCTGCCTGGACCCGGGCGAACAGCTGCGCGGGGTTGGGTCGGGATGCCATGGCGTCAGCGGTTCTGGAAGGCCGGCGGGCGGCGCTGCAGGAAGGCGCTGGTGCCTTCGCGCATGTCTTCGGTGGCGAACAGCAGGCCGAACTGCGCGCTTTCGTACTCCAGCCCAGCCTCCAGGCTGCATTCGCCACCCACGTGTACCGCGTCGAGCAGGCCACGCAGGGCCAGCGGGGCCGAGCGTGCCAGCTGGCGCGCGATGTCCTGTACACGGTTGTCCAGCGCATCGGCGGGCACCACCTCGTTGACGATGCCCAGTTCCAGCGCACGCGCGGCGTTGATCGGTGCACCCAGCAGGCACAGCTCCAGGGTGGCGGCGCGGCCGCACAGGCGCAGCAGGCGTTGACTGCCGCCGAAGCCGGGAATCAGGCCGAGATTGATCTCCGGCTGCCCGACCTTGGCCGTATCGGCAGCGATGCGCAGGTGGCAGGCCATGGCCAGCTCCAGCCCGCCGCCCAGGGCGAAGCCGTTCACGCGTGCGATCACCGGCTTGGGCATGCGCTCGATCTGGCGCATCAGGGCCTGGCCGAGCAGGGAGAAATCACGTCCCTGAACCGCACTGAGTGTGTTCATCTCGGCGATGTCGGCCCCGGCCACGAAAGCCTTCGGACCGGCACCGGTCAGCACCACCACGCGCACGTCCGAGTCGGCTGCGGCGGCGCTGAACGCCTCGGTCAGCGCCTGCAGGGTCGCGGCATTCAAGGCGTTGAGCTTGTCCGGGCGCTGGACGGTCACGGTGCGGATGGCGCCGTCGTCGGCGACAGCGATCAGGGCATCGGCCACGGGGAAACTCCTGAAACGTTAAAAAAAAGTGAGATTGAACTCCGCAAACGCAGACGGGTCTTAGCCTGCATCGTGAGTAGCGGTTACACGTTGTGCCCGTTATCCTAACCCGTCGCCTCAGGGCGGCGCAGAACGTCCCTGAGTTACCACCCCTGGAGAACTGTTTGATGAAGTTGCGTTCTATCGCGGTCGCCGTCGCGGCCCTGGCCCTGACGGGCAATGCCTTCGCCCAGGACGTCTCGTCCGAAAAGGGCAAGCTGAGCTACTACTTCGGTTACGACTACGGCAACAACCTGGCGGAGCTGACCGGTCGTGGTGAGCAGCTGGACATCAACTCGGTGGTGAAGGGTCTGCAGGACGCCTACGCCAAGAAGCAGCCGGCGATCACCGCCGACCAGCTGAAGCCGGCCGTTGAAGCGTTCCAGAAGCGCGAGCAGGGCCGTGCCCAGGCTGCCAAGGCCGAGTACGAAAAGGCTGCTGCCGAAAACAAGACCAAGAGCGATCAGTTCATCGCGGCGAACAAGGCCAAGGCCGGCGTGCAGTCCCTGCCGAGCGGCGTCCAGTACCGCGTGATTGAAGCCGGCAAGGGCGCCAAGCCGACCCAGGCCAGCACCGTGCAGCTGGAAGTGGCCGGTCCGTTCCCGTACGGCCAGCGCCCGACCGAAGCCCGCCCGGCCCAGCAGATTCCGTCGATCAAGGTCAGCGAAGTCGAAATGAAGGCCATGCGCGAGACCCTGCTGCAGATGCCGGCTGGCTCGAAGTGGGAAGTCACCCTGCCGCCGGACCAGGCCTACGGTGCCGACCCGCGCACCCCGTTCCCACCGAACGTGGCTGTGCAGTTCGAGATCAAGCTGGTCAGCGTCAAGTAAATCGAAGCGGTAAACGAAACGCGCCGGTGATCCCACCGGCGCGTTTTTGTTTGCGCGGAGCGCGACGCTGCCGTGCACTGCATATTGACCCCGCGCAAATTCAGCCCGATCGCGCTACTGTTGCCGGGTGCAAACAATGGAAAAAACGGCGCGTGTTGTCGCAAGTCCCTGCATCGGAGTGTGCACGCTGGATCCGCACCGGCAATGCACCGGCTGCGGGCGGCATATCGATGAGATCGCGCGGTGGTCGTCGATGAGCAACGAGGAACGCAGCCGCATCCTGCATCGCGTGCAACCTCTGCGTGAACAGCTGCAGCAATCACTGCGCGGCTCGCTGGCTGATCACGAGCGCCTGATGCGCGCGCTGCATCCACTGGCCGAGCCGCCGGCCGGCGACGGCTGGAACCGCAGTGAACTGATCGATCTGCTTCCGCCCGGGCCCCCGGTGGAAGCCGCCGTACTGGCCGGCATCGTGCCGCGCGCCAACGGCGCACAGGTCATCCTCACCCGTCGCACCGAAACCCTGCGCACCCATGGTGGTCAGGTCGGCTTCCCCGGTGGCCGCACCGAACCCGATGACCGCGATGCGTTGGCCGCTGCACTGCGCGAGAGCCAGGAGGAAATCGCATTGGCGCCCGGCCAGGTGCAGGCGCTGGGCTATCTCGATCCCTTCGTGACGATCACCGGCTACCGGGTCACGCCGGTGGTGGCCGTGGTCGATCCGGATTTCGTACCGGTGCCACAGCCCAGTGAAGTGGCCGAAGTGTTTGAAGTGCCGCTCGATTACCTGATGGCCGCCGACAACCTGCGCCAGGTCGAAATCAATCATCGCGGCCGCGTCCGCCACGTCCTCGAATATGGCTGGCCCGGCCAGCGCATCTGGGGCGCCACCGCCGCCATCCTCTACAACCTGCGTCGCCGCCTGGAGCAAGTGCAATGAAGCCGATCGATCTGCCGTGGACCACCCTGGTCGATGTCGCCACCCTGGCCGCTGCATTGGGCGAGGGCGTTCGCGTGGTCGACGCACGTGCTACTGCCAGTACCGCCGTACGCGTGGTCGATGCACGTTCCTCGCTGGCCGATCCGCAGGCGGGTAACGGCCAGTATCTGGCGGGGCATGTTCCGGGCGCGGTGTATGCCGACCTCAATCGGGACCTGTCGGATCTGACCCGCAGCGGCCACGGCCGTCACCCGCTGCCGGACAGCGATGCCTTCGCCGCGAAACTGGGCCAGTGGGGCATCGGTCCCGACACCCAGGTGGTGGTCTACGACGGCAGCGATGGCAGCATGGCCGCCTCGCGCCTGTGGTGGCTGCTGCGCCTGATCGGGCACAGCAAGGTGGCCGTGCTTGATGGTGGTATCGCCGCATGGCAGGGCGCAGGGCATCCCTTGGCGACGGGGCAGGATGAGGTGACCGCGCTGCCGGTTTACCCGGGCCGTTTCGACACCACCCAGATCGCCAATGCCGATGAAATCACTGCACGCTTGAAGCATGCACCCGGTTGGCTGGTCGATGCACGCGCGGGTGAGCGCTTCCGCGGCGAAGTGGAGCCGCTGGACCCGGTCGCCGGCCACGTGCCGGGCGCGGTCAACCGTCCGTTTGCGTTGAACGTCGCCGACGGCCGCCTGCGTGATGCACAGGAACTGCGCGCCGAACTGCAGGGCGTGATCGGCAACCGTGATCCGCAGCAGGTGGTGCTGATGTGCGGCTCCGGCGTGACCGCCTGCCACCTGTTGCTGGCGATGGAAGCGGCCGGTCTGTCCGGCGCACGCATCTACGCCGATTCGTGGAGCGGTTGGGTCAGCGACAGCAGCCGCCCGGTGGCGACCGGCGCCTGAGGCGCGCGGGGTCGGATCCGTTTTCCAACGGAAAACGGCTATGACCCCATCAACTGAAAATCCGGGTCAGAGCCCGTTGCGTAGCCACGGGATCCGACCCCGTGTCGACCAAGGTCGACACCCACCAACAGCAGCAGAGATCTGTCGAAGGCGGGGTGGGTCCGGTTGCGAGGGTGTCCGCGGCATGGATGCCGCGGCCAAGCCCCCATGGACGGGTTTACGGCGTCCCTCGCAACCGGACCCATCCCGCCATCCCACGGATTGCCCGCTTTTGATGTTGATGTTGCCTCTGCGGGTACAGGGCGCAGCCCTGTCGATCAATCCAGCCCCTGCAACGGCACCTTCGCCAGCACCCGCGCCCACGGGAACAACGGCCCCGGATCACGCTTGCGCGCCACCATCAGCGCCGGGTCATCGCTGGCCCGCACCTGCTCCAGGTCCAGCTGGTCGTGCCCGGCAATCCGCCGCAGCGACGGATAGCGCACCACCAGCGCCTGCAGCAGCTGCTCCAGCGCCTGCAGCTGTGCCTCGGTGTAGGGCTCGTCCATCGCCTGCTGGCGGCTGTCGAACCAGTGCGGGTAGCGCCCGGTGTTGACCAGCTCGATGCCCAGCGTATGCGCGTTCATGCCGCGCACGTGATGCGCCACGCGTTCCGGCGCCACGTACTGCACCACGCTGCCATCGCGGTCGATGTAGAAGTGGCCGCTGTTGCCGGCGCCGCTGTCATACAGCACGCGCTCGCCGTACTCACGGGCCATCGCCAGATCGGGCAGCTCGGTGCAGTGGATCACCACCATCTCCAGCGTGGTCGGGTCGCGCAGTGGCAGACGGTCTTCGTAGGGCAGGGGCTGCAGCTGCAGGCCGGGCAGGAGCGGGTTGGGCATCCGGCGATGCTAGCATTGCGGCATGAACCTTCCTTCCCTTTCCTCGTCGGTCCGCTCCCATGGAGCGCGCGCATGAGCCGCGGCCACTGCATCCTGTCCCACGGTTTCGAGAGCGGCCCGGAGGCGACCAAGGTCACCGCGCTGGCCGACGTGGCGCAGCGCCTGGGCTGGACTCATGAGCGCCCGGACTATACAGACCTGGACGCGATGAGCGAGGTCAGCCGCGTAGGTGACGTGCCGACCCGCCTGCGCCGCCTGGTTGAACGCACCGCCATCGCTGCCCAGCAGGGTCCGGTGGTGCTGGCCGGCTCCAGCCTGGGTGCCTACATCTCTGCCATCGCCTCGCTGCAGGTGCCGGTGGCCGGCCTGTTCCTGATGGTGCCGCCGACCACCATGGGCCCGATGCCGGCGCTGGACGCCGCCGCCGTGCCGACCACCGTGGTCCAGGCTTGGCATGACGATGTGGTGCCGGCCGCTGGAGTGATCGCCTGGGCCCAGGCGCGTTCGGCGCAGCTGCTGCTGGTCGACGACGGCCACCGCCTGGAGCACCATGTGGAGGCCTCCGCGCAGGCCTTCGAGCGCCTGCTGCGGCAACTGTGAAGCCCGGGCGCACGGCGCGCCCGCCCGCATTGACTACAATGGCAGCCCCGCCGCCCCCGGCGCGGGCCTGCCGGCCGTGCCTACGGCCCTCCTTTCCGACTGGCCCGGCCCCTGTGCCGCGCCCGACCACCTGCGAACCGATCCTGTGAAATTCTTCGTCTCCTGCGCCAAGGGCCTGGAATACCTGCTTGCCGATGAGCTGTCGGCCCTGGGCCTTGGCAAGGCCACTGCCACCATTGCCGGCGTCAACGCCGAGGGCGAACTGGAGCAGGCGCTGCGGATCGTGATGTGGTCGCGCCTGGCCAGCCGCGTGCTGTGGCCGATCGACGAGTTCGACTGCCCGGACGAGCAGGCCCTGTATGACGGCGTGCGTGCGCTGCCGTGGCACGAGCACATCAAGCCGGAGATGACCCTGGCGGTGGACGCGCACGTGTCGGGCGACAAGATCACCCATGCCCGCTTTGCCGCGCAGCGGATCAAGGACGCCATCGTCGACCGCATGCGTGATGAAGGCCTGGAGCGCCCGTCGGTCAACACCGACCTGCCGGATGTGCGCGTCAACCTGTCACTGCGCAAAGGCCGTGCCTCGCTGTCGATCGACCTCGGCGGCGGCCCGTTGCATCGCCGTGGCTGGCGCGGCGCCGCTCACGAGGCACCGCTGAAGGAAAATCTGGCCGCCGCGCTGCTGCTGCGCGCGCAGTGGCCGCGGCTGCACGCCGCCGGTGGCGGCCTGCTGGACCCGATGTGCGGCAGCGGCACGCTGCTGATCGAAGGCGCGCTGATGGCCGCCGACGTCGCGCCCGGCCTGATGCGCCACGGCAGCCTGCCGCCGAGCCGCTGGCTGGGCTTCGACAAGGCCGCCTGGAAGAGCCTCCAGAGCGAGGCGCGTGACCGCGAAGCGGCTGGCCTGGCCGCGCTGAAGCCGGTCATCCACGGCAGCGACATCGACCCGACCGCGATCCAGGCGGCACGCGAGAATGCCGAGGTGGCCGGTGTCGCCCACGCGATCCGCTTCACCCGCGCCGATGTGGCCGACCTGGCCGCACCGGAGCAGGAGATCGGTGCGGTGGTCTGCAACCCGCCGTATGACGAACGCCTGGCCGCCGACCCGGCGCTGTACCGCGCACTGGGCAATGCCCTGCAGAAGGCGGTGCCGCAGTGGCGCGCCAGCCTGCTGTGCGGCAACGACGAACTGGCTTTTGCCACCGGCCTGCGTGCGGGCAAGAAGTACCAGATGTTCAACGGTGCGCTGGAATGCGCGCTGATCGTCTGCGACCCGATCGCCGTGCCGGGCCGTGACCCGGCGCAGCCGCGCGAACTCAGCGAAGGTGCGCAGATGGTGGCCAACCGCCTGCGCAAGAACCTGAAGAAGTTCAAGAGCTGGCGTGCCCGCGAGGACATCACCTGCTTCCGTGCCTACGATGCCGATCTGCCGGAGTACGCGGCGGCCATCGATGTCTACGAGGAAGACGGTGGCAAGCGCCGCACCTTCCTGCATGTGCAGGAATACGCCGCACCGGCGGCGATTCCGGAGAACGACGTGCGCCGCCGCCGCAACGAGCTGCTGGCGGCCGCGCGCGAAGTATTCGGCGTGCCGCCGGAACAGGTGTCGATGAAGTCGCGCGAGCGCGGCAAGGGCGGCAGCAAGTACGGCCGTTTCGAGCAGCGTGACGAATTCATCGTGGTACGCGAGAACAACGCGCTGCTGCAGGTGAATCTGTTCGACTACCTGGACACCGGCCTGTTCCTCGACCACCGCCCGCTGCGCCGGATGATGGCCGAGCAGGCGCGTGGCAAGCGTTTCCTCAACCTGTTCTGCTACACCGGCGTGGCCAGCGTGCAGGCCGCCGTGGCCGGTGCGGCCAGCACCACCAGCGTCGATCTTTCGGCGACCTACCTGCAGTGGTGCTACGACAACCTGGCGTTGAACGGGCAGGGCGGCAACCAGCACCTGCTGGTGCAGGCCGATGCGATGGCCTGGCTGGAAGGCGACCGTGGCCAGTACGACGTGATTTTCTGCGATCCGCCGACCTTCTCCAACTCCGCACGCGCCGATGACTTCGACGTGCAGCGCGAGCAGTTGAAGCTGCTGCGCGCGGCGGTGGCGCGGCTGGCGCCGGGTGGCGTGCTGTACTTCTCCAACAACTTCCGCCGCTTCAAGCTGGAAGAGAACGCCATCGCCGAATTCGCCCAGTGCCGCGAAATCACCGCGCGCACCATCGGCCCGGATTTCGAGCGCAACGCGCGCATCCACCGCGCGTGGGAACTGAAGCGGTTGGGGTAATTCCGGTAGTGCCGGCCGCTGGCCGGAAACGTTGTCAGATCCGCAGAGGGTTCATGGGATGCCGGCCAGCGGCCGGCACTCCCCATATCTGGCCGGTACATCCACGCCATGCGTGGATGGCTGTTCAGTAGATCCACGCGATGCGTGGATGGCTGTTCAGTAGATCCACGCCATGCGTGGATGGCGGTTACAGCAACGCCACCAGCAGCCCGGCCACGGGCAGCGCGATCGCCAGCGGCGCGATCCATTTCGGCCGGTACGGGTACAACCCGAACGACAGCACCACGCCGCCCACGGTCATCACGCCCAGCCACAGCACCGGGCCCATCGCCCAGCCGTGGTCGACCACGCACAATGCGAACGCTACCGTCAGCAGCACCCAACCCAGCACCCGCCACTGCGTGCGCCGTGCCGGGGTGGCTGCAGCCTTGCCGTGCAGGTCGTGCTGGTGCTTCTCCATTGCCAGCGACAGCGCGGTGAACGCAGAGAACGACAGGGTCAATGCCAGCAGCATCATGCGCTGGCCTCCGCTTCGGCGGTTTCTGCAGCGTCCACCGGGGCCTTGGGTGCCGCCGCGGCGGCACGCTTCTTCTTCTCGGCTGCAGACAGCGGTGGCGTCCAGCGCTGCATGCGCCAGCCGCACAGCGCCAGCATCGCGCCGAACGCGATCATCGACAGATCGAAGCCCGCCAGCACCCAGTCGCCGTTGCGCAGGGTGATGCCCAGGTGCGCATGCGTGGTCAGCGCATTGACCACCGGCACCAGCGCGAACGCGGCTGCGCCCAGGTACAGCTGCCAGGCCCACATCATCCGCTTCGGCCAGATGAAGGCGGCCAGCAGTGCCGCGCCCCAGGCGTAGAAGAACACGTTGGCCTCGGCGCTGGAGCGTTCGGCGATGTCCAGCGGCAGCAGGCGGTTGCCCCAGAAGTACGCTGCAAAGGCGATCGGCAGGCCGGCCACGGTACCGATGTTCAACGCATCGACCAGGCGCAGGCCGAAGCCTGTGCGGCCACTCTTGGCGTGCTTGGGCCGTTCCTTCACCGCCCACAGCACCACGCCGCTGGCCACCATCAGGCAGCCGACCAGGCCGGACAGGAAGAACAGTGCGCGCAGGCCCCAGTCGGCGAAGCGCGCCAGGTGCAGGCCGTACAGCACGCCGCGGGTGGCGGTGGCGCCACCGGAAGGCGGTGTTTCTTCCAGCAGCGTGCCGTTGACCATGTCGTAGCGCACGGCCGGGGTGTCGGTGGACAGGCGCTTGCCGTCACGCTGGCGGATGTCGATCACTGCATTGGCCGCGCCCGGGTTGGACACGGTGAAGCCGGCCACTTCCACGCCGTGCCAATGCGCTCGCGCGCTGTCCAGCAGCTGCGCGATCGGCAGCGGGGTGGCGCGGCCTTCGGCAGGTGCAGTCACCTCCGGCATGCCACCGAAGGCCTCGCTGTAGAACGCATCCTCGTCCTGCGGGTAGGCCACCTTCACGCCCCACGGCAGGTACATGATCATCAGGGTGACGATGCCGGTGTAGGTGATCATCGCGTGGTAGGGCAGGGCCATCACCGCGCTGACGTTGTGGAAATCGAGCCAGGACCGCAGGCCCTTGTCCTTGCGGAAGGTGAAGAAGTCCTTGAAGATTTTCTTGTGGGTGATGACGCCGGTGATGATTGCCACCAGCATGAACATCGCGCAGAAGCCGACCAGATAGCGCGCCCACAGCACCGGGATGTAGTGCAGGTCGAAATGCAGGCGGTAGAAGAAATCACCGCCGCGGGTCTCGCGCGCTTTCAGCGCCTGTCCGGTGTTCGGGTCCAGTGTTGCGTCGCCAAAGCCCCCTCGACGGCCACGGCTGGGATCGGCCAGCTCCGGCGGCAGCCGCCAGAACATCTGCATGGCCGGGTTGCGCGGTTGTGGCAGGGTGACGAACCAGTTCTCGGCCTGCGCGGCGTTGGCCTGCAGGTAGTCCACGGCACGCTGCGCGGCGACGTCGATGCTGACGTTGCTGGAGGGCAGCTCAGGACGCATCCAGCGGCTGATTTCCTCGCGGTAGTAACTGGCCGTGCCGGCCATGAAGATCAGCAGCAGCAACCAGCCGACCAGCAGGCCGGTCCAGGTGTGCAGCCAGGCCATCGACTGGCGGAATCCGTTCTTCATGCCCAAGCCCCCAGCATGCGCGCGATGACTGCCATCAGCAGGGTGGGGGCGAGGATGCCGACCCACGCACGCAGCGCACTGCGGGTGGCGAACGCCCACAGCGCCGCGCAGGCGGCCACCAGAATGGCCAGCAGCATGCCGGTCAGCACGGTCTGGCCACGTGCGCCGGGCAGCGCCACCGCGCAGAATACGCTGGTCACGGAAGCCAGCGCGTAGCCGCCGAAGATCGCCGCCAGCGAGCGTGACAGCACGCCCCAGCGCGGGTTGGAGAAGAAGGTGCGGGGGCTGGCGGTTGCGGGCGAGCGGTCCACGGCGTTCCTGCAGGTTTCAGTGAAAAGGAACCGGCGCACCGCAGCGCGCCGGGGTTGGCCATCCGTGGCCGGGCACCGGTCGCAGAACCGGTGCCATCCATCGAGGGTCAGAGCTTCCAGCGCAGTGTCACGGTGACATTGCGTGGTTCGCCCCAGTACACGCCGTTGTAGAAACCGACGTTGTTGAAATACTTCTTGTCCAGCAGGTTATTGATGTTCAGCTGCGCGCTGAAGTTCTCGTTGAAGCGGTAGCCGCCGGCCAGGTTCAGCAGGTAGAAGGCGTCCTGGGTGATGTTGGCCTTGCTGCGATCCGCCTTGGTGCTGGTGTTCCAGATGCGGCTCTGCCAGGTCACACCGCCACCCAGCCAGAAGCGGCCATCGATGCCACCGGGGCGCCAGCTGGTGTTGAGGCGGAAGGTATCCTGCGGGGTCGTGGTCCGCTGCAGCACACCATCCTTGTTGCGGATGACGGTGTGGGCAAAGCCTGCCGAGACGTTCCACTGCTCGCCGATACTGCCCTGGGTTTCGATTTCCCAGCCCTTGACCTTGTTGCCCTTGCCGGTGGAGCGGTAGGCCTGCTCACCGCCGGGCAGCGAGTTGGCCGGTACCGAATCATCCTCCTCGGCGACGTTGTCCTGCTTGCCCTCGAATACGGCGGCGGAGGCATTGAGCAGGCCGCCGAAGAACTCGGCTTTGACGCCAGCTTCGTACATGTTGCCGACTATCGGCTCCAGGTAGTTGCCGTCGCGGTCGCGGTTGCTCTGCGGCTTGAAGATATCGGTGTAGCTGACGTAGGCGCTGAAAATCGAGTTGAAGTCGTAGATCAGGCCCGCATACGGGGTGAGCGTATCGTCGGGC
The DNA here is from genome assembly GCF_036320025.1 of Stenotrophomonas sp. SMYL86. NCBI lineage: Bacteria > Pseudomonadati > Pseudomonadota > Gammaproteobacteria > Lysobacterales > Lysobacteraceae > Stenotrophomonas > Stenotrophomonas sp. SMYL86. The sequence continues at coordinate 185,096 of NZ_JAWIRU010000004.1, read as the reverse complement.
TTGTAGCCGCTGCGCCTGGTGCCAGTGCGGTTGCCGGTGGCGTCGTAGGAATAGTCCCACTTGCGGGTTTCCCAGCTGCCGTAGCGTGCGCCGACTACGGCCAGCAGCGAATCGGCAAGTCGCAGACGCGCGGCGAGATAGGCGGCGCGCTGGCGCAGCTCATCCTGTGATGACAAGTGGCCGAGACGGGTGACCGGCAGTACCGGGACGTTGCCGGTCCAGTGCCGCCAGTCAGGCACCTTCGCATAGGCCGTGTCGTAGTTGAAATCCATTGCTTCCGATTCGCCCTTGCGAACCGATTGGCCCAGGCCGAACACAAGCTCATGCTCGCGACCGAACAGCTTGAACGGCCCGCCCACGTTGACGTCGAACACGTCCATCGTGCTGTGCTGGTTGAAGTGCGAGATGTACGCCGTTATGCCGGTGCCGTCCGCGCGCGGATTGCCGGCCGCACCGTACCAGACGCTGCCGTCGGTATCGCGTACCGCATGGCTGACGTTGCCCTTCACCGACCAGCCGTTGCCCAGTTGCTGTTCCAGCCGCGCGAAGGTGGTCTTCTCCACGATCGGCCAGCTGCTCCACGACGCGGACAGGTTGGTCGAGCGCGGCAGGTTGGCCGGCGTTCCGTCTTCCCCCCAATAGGGCACTACACCCCAGGTCACGCCGGTGGTGTGTGGCGACTGGTATTCATAGCCCACCTCGAACAGTGTGCTGTCGCTCAGGTCGGCCTGGACGATGCCATAGAACACATCCTTGTCCAGTGCGTAGACATCGCGGAACGAATCACTCTGCTGCTTGGCGGCCACGATGCGTGCACGAATGCGGCCGTCCCAGGCGACGGGGCCGCCGAGGTCGGCTTCCAGGCGCCGGTTGCTCCAGCGGCCGAGGGTCAGGTTGGCACCCATCTGGAAGGTGTCGGTCGGTCGCTTGCGGATCATGCTGATGGTGCCGGATGGATCGCCGGCGCCGGTGGTCAGGCCGGTGGCACCGCGGATCACTTCGATACGCTCGTAGATGACGTTGTCGGTGTTGGTCTTGACCGAGCCACCGAACGTATTGAGCATGCCATCGACCTGGAAGTTTTCGATGGTGTAGCCACGCGAGACATAGTTGATTCGCTCGCTGTCGGTGACCGATACGCTGACGCCGGTGACCTGGCCCATCACGTCCGACAACGAGAAGAGGCCCATGTCATCCAGGCGCTGGCGGGTGATGACCGTCACCGACTGCGGCGTCTCGCGCAGTGACAGGTCGAGCTTGGTCGCACTGCGCGCGCCCTTCACCGTATAGCTGTTTGGAATCTCGCCATCGGCGGTCACCTTCACGGTATCCAGCGTGCGCGCGGAAGGATCGGCAGTGCCGTCGGCGTGGGCCAGCGGGGCGATCATCAGTGCGGTCACGGCCAGGGCCAGCAGAGTGGGACGAGGGTGGTTCAGCGGCATTGCCATCGGTGCGATTCCATGCAGGACGAAACAAGCGATGGAATGCGCAGACGCAGCAGCCGTGCGCTCCGCGCACGTCGCCCAGCAGGTCCCATCGACGGTGCGCCACCCGTGTAATGCGGGCGACCCGGTAGTCGGGGGATGTACACGGGCGAAGGGGCGGGTGGGTGCGTGCTTCCGTGCCCCACTTGGCTAAGCGTACAACCGATCGGCAAATGATAGGCATTCGCATTTCGTTAATCAAGCGTGATGAATTACGCCTCTTGCGCGGGGCGGGGATCGACTACCGCATGGGCGCCTAGAACCTGAACACCACCGTCGCTGCATGCAGCAGCAGGCCGATCAGGCCGCCCACCAGGGTGCCGTTGAAGCGGATGAACTGCAGGTCGCGGCCCACGCTCAGTTCCAGCTGTTCGACCAGATGCCGCTCGTCCCAGCTCTTCACGGTCTGCGCGATATGCGTGGTCACGCCCTCGCGCAAGCGCCCGGTCAGCCGCTGTGCGCCTTCCAGCAGATGCTGGTTGAGCGCCTCGCGCAGGGCCGGGTCGGCCTGCAGGCTGCTGCCCAGTGACGCGAGGCTGCGCTGCAGGTGCCCGACCAGCGCCGAATCCTCACGCTGCAGGTCGGCACGCAGGCTGGCATGGATGCGCGCCCACAGCCCCTGCACGTACTCCTGCAGGGCGGGGTGATCGATCATTTCCTGTTTGAGCTGTTCGATGCGCTCGGCCAGGGCCGGGTCCTCGCGCAGGCGCTGCACGTAGTTCTGCAGCCAGCTCTCGTAGTCCTGGCGCAGCGGATGCTGCGGCTCGGCCAGCACCTGCTGCAGTTCTTCCAGCACCGCCCGCGCCAGTCGCTCGGCCAGGCTGTCGCCGATCTCGTCGATCGGCTTGACCCAGTTCACCGTGCTCGACAGCGTCGGCCACTCGCGCTGGATGTAACGCACGATCAGCTGCGAGGCGCGCTCCTTCACTTCCGGCTGCTCCAGCCAGCGTCCCAAGCGCTGCAGGCCCTCGTCCAGCACGCGCTGGTGGCGCCCATCGGCGGTCAGCAGGGCCAGCAGCTCACCGGCGGTGGCGGCGGCATTCCACTGCCGCAGTTGCTGCACCACGAAGGCGTGCAGCTGCCGGCGCACCGCGGTTTCGTCGAAGAAGTCCAGTGCCTGCAAGGCCCAGCCGCGGGCCATGTCGGCCAGCATCCGTGAGCGCGCCGGATCGGCCAGCCAACTGCCGAGGCGGCTGGCCGGATCGAACACCTGCAGCTTGGCCAGCAGCACACCCGGCTCCAGGAACTGGTCGCGCACGAACAGCGCCAGGCTGTCGCCGATGCGTTCCTTGCTGCGTGGGATGATTGCCGTATGCGGGATCGGCAGGCCCATCGGCCGCCGGAACAGCGCGACGACCGCGAACCAGTCGGCCAGTGCGCCGACGGCCGCTGCTTCGCAGAAGGCCGAGACCCAGGCCCAGATGCCGCGCTCGCCCTGCCAGTGGCTGACCGCGAAACCGGCCAGCATCAACAGCAGCAGTCCCAGCGCGAGGGCTTTCAGGCGCCGCAGCTGTGCGCGGCGCGGATCGTTGGCAGACGTCATGCCGGAAGTCTAACCGGCACGGCATGAGCATCTGGTAGTGCCGGCCGCTGGCCGGCATGCGCAACGCACCCGGAACGTTCATGGGGTTGCCCGCCCGCGGCGGGCCCTACCCCGGGGGTGAGGGCGGCCGGGGCTCGGGGCCGGGCCGGCGCGGCCCCGCCTGGCGCACCGCCCCCGCACCGTCCCGGGGGTGGCCGCCCCGCGGCCGGCACTACCCGTTGGTTCAGAGCGCTTCGAGCTGCTTGCGCAACGCAGCCAGCTGCGCGCGCAGGGTGTCGTTCTCGCGGGTCAGCGCGACCACGCGGCGGCGCAGCGCCGGGGCATCCTCGCCCAGCTGCTCCAGTGCCGACAGCACCTCGGCGTCGCGGCTGGCGATCTGCTCTTCGTCCGCTTCCTCGAAGTCCATCTCGGCTGCTTCCGGCTTCGGTGCACGCGGCTTGCGCTTGGACTCGCGCACGCGCTTGGCGGCCTGCTTCAGCTCATCCTTGCCACCGGCGGCAGCGGCGCGCTGCTCGTCTTCCGGCAGGTCGGCCACGGCAGCAGCAGCGCTGATCGAGATCACGCCGGCCTTCACCGCTTCCACCACCTCGGCCGCGGCCTGGGCGTGGATGCGTTCGATCATGCCGACCTGGCTGGTGCTCAGCTTGGCCTCGCGGGCCAGCTCGGCGCGGCTGATCTTCGGTGCCGGTTCCCACGGCGGGCTGTCCTCACCCGCGTCCTCGATGGCTTCGGCGGTGCCGTCGCTCTCTCGCTGCAGCTGCGCCTGCTCGATCTGCTTGCGGGCGGCCAGGATGTCGCGCTTGCGCAGCGCCAGCACGCCGCGCTGGAAGTCGGACACGCTGCGGCGGCCCAGGTGCTGCTCGATCATCCACAGGTGCACGTCTTCCATGCTCTGGAAGCGGGTGTTCTGCACGGTGTTGAAGGGCAGGCCATGCTTCTGGCAGATGCCGAAACGGTTGTGGCCATCGACCAGCACATCACCCCACAGCACCAGCGCATCGCGGCAGCCTTCGGCCAGGATGCTGCGCTCCAGCGCGTCATGTTCGTCCGCGGTCAGCGGGTCGATGTAGGCCTTGAGTTCTTCTTTGACGACGATATCCATGGGCACGGCAGCGAGCAGGAGCGGAACCGCCCATTGTACCCGCTCGCCACCGCCGGCCCGGGCTCAGGCGGTGGCCCGGATCATCTCGCCCAGGGTGCCGGTGATCTGGTCGATCTGTGCCTTGTCCACGATCAGAGGTGGCGACAGCGCGATGATGTCGCCGGTACAGCGCACCAGAAGCCGGCCGTCCTGGAAGCAGCGCCGGAACACCTCGTAGCCACGGCTGCCGGGGGCATCGCGGCGCGGCGCCAGCTCGACCGCGCCGACCAGCCCGAAGTTGCGGATGTCGATCACGTTGGGCAGGCCCTGCAGCGCATGCAGCCGTTCCTGCCAGTATTCGCCCAGCTCGATGGCACGCTCGAACAGGCGCTCCTCGGCATAGACCTCCAGCGTGGCCAGCGCTGCGGCGCAGGCCAGCGGATGGCCGGAATGGGTATAGCCATGGAACAGCTCGATGGCCTGCGGCGGTGCCTGCATCAGGGGTGCATGCACGGCGTCGCTGGCCAGCACGCCACCCAGCGGTACCGCGCCGTTGCTGACCGCCTTGGCGAAGGTCAGCAGGTCCGGGGTGACCCCGAAGCGCTGCGCGGCGAAGGGCATGCCGACCCGGCCGAAACCGGTGATGACCTCGTCGAACACCAGCAGGATGCCGTGGTGGTCGCACAGCTCGCGCAGGCGCTGGAGGTAGCCGGGCGCGGGCAGGATCACCCCGGCCGAACCGGCAATGGGCTCGACGAACACCGCCGCGATGGTCGAGGCATCGTGCAGCGCGATCAGCCGTTCCAGGTCGTCGGCCAGCTCCGCGCCCTGGCGTGGCAGGCCCTTGCTGAACGCATTGCGCGGCAGGTCCAGGGTATGCCGCAGGTAGTCCACGCCGCCCAGCTGCAGGCCGAACGCCCTGCGGTTGTTGGGCAGTCCACCCAGTGCCATGCCGCCGAAGCCCACTCCGTGGTAGGCCTTCTCGCGGCTGATGAAGCGGGTGCGCTGGCCCTCGCCACGCTGGCGGTGGTAGGCCAGCACGATTTTCATCGCGGTATCCACCGCCTCCGAGCCGGAGCTGGTGAAGAACACATGGTTGAGCGGGGCAGGCGCCAGTGCGGCCAGCCGCTGGGCCAGCGCGAAGGCCGGCGGCGAGCCCATCTGGAAGGCCGGCGAGTAGTCGAGCGTGCGTGCCTGCTCGACGATGGCCTCGACGATGCGCGGGCGGGCGTGGCCGGCGTTGCAGCACCACAGGCCGGCGGTGCCGTCGAGGATCTGGCGGCCGTCGACGTCCTCGTAGTGCATGCCTTCGGCGCGTACCAGCATGCGCGGCGCGGCCTTGTACTGGCGGTTGGCGGTGAACGGCATCCAGTACGCGTCCAGTGACTCGGGACGCTGGGTGGCCAGGTCGTGCAGGTCGCTTTCGGGACGCTTCATGCCAGCTCCATCGGGTCCGATACGACGAATGTAGCGCAGCCGCGTCACGGTGGAGTCGCGGCGGTCCCGGTATAACCAAAGCTTGTTGACCGCTGGAGCTTCCCATGGCCGATTTCCCCGACCGCAGCCACTGGCAGGCGCTGTCCCTTCAGCTCTCGATGCCGGGCCAGGCCTTCATCGATGGCCGTTATGTCGATGCCGCCAGCGGCGCCCGCTTCGACTGCATCAGCCCGATCGATGGTCGCGTGCTGGGCGCGGTTGCCGACTGCGACGCGCAGGATGTCGAACGCGCGGTACTGGCCGCGCGGCGCAGCTTCGAGGCGGGCCACTGGTCGCAGGCGAGCCCGGCGCATCGCAAGCGCGTGTTGCTGGCGCTGGCCGCGCTGGTGGAGAAGCACGCCGATGAGCTGGCGCTGCTGGAAACCCTGGACATGGGCAAGCCGGTACGTGACGCGCGCCGTATCGACCTGCCCGGTGTGGTGCGGTGCCTGACCTGGACCGCCGAAGCAGTGGACAAACTGTATGGCGAGATCGCGCCGACTGGCCCGCACGAACTCGGACTGGTCACCCGCGAGGCCGCGGGCGTGGTGGCGGCCATCGTGCCGTGGAATTTCCCGTTGCTGATGGCCAGCTGGAAGATCGCGCCAGCACTGGCGATGGGCAATTCGGTGGTGCTCAAGCCTTCCGAGCGGTCGCCGCTGAGTGCGCTGCGGCTGGCGGCGCTGGCCGCCGAGGCGGGCCTGCCGGAGGGCGTGCTGAACGTGCTGCCGGGCCATGGCGCGCGCGTCGGCGAACCGCTGGCCCTGCACATGGACGTGGATGTGTTGGCGTTCACCGGTTCCACTGCCACCGGCGCGAAGCTGCTGGAGTATTCCGGGCGATCCAACCTCAAGCGGGTCTGGCTGGAATGCGGCGGCAAGAGCCCGCACGTGGTGTTCGCCGACGCTCCCGATCTGGACGCGGCGGCCAAGGCCGTGGCGCAGGGCATCTTCTTCAACCAGGGCGAAGTCTGTACCGCCGGGTCGCGCTTGCTGGTGCAGCGCTCGATCCGTGAGGATTTCGTGCACCGGGTGGTTGCTTATGGCCAGCACATGCAGCCGCAGCATCCGCTGGACGCCGACGCGCCGATGGGCGCGCTGGTGGACGCCGCGCATCTGGACAAGGTGATGCGGGATATCGCACGCGCCGAAGCTGAAGGTGCCCGCCTGCTGCTGGGCGGGCATCGTGCCGAGGTGGAGGCGGGTGGCAGCTATGTGCAGCCCACGGTGTTCGACCAGGTGCGCCCGGAGCAGGCCTTGGCACGCGAGGAGGTGTTCGGGCCGGTGCTGGCGGTGCTCGGTTTCGACGACGAGGCCGAAGCCGTGCGCGTGGCCAACGACAGCCGCTACGGACTGGCCGCCGGTCTCTGGACACGCGATCTGGGCCGCGCGCATCGGGTTGCGCGCCAGCTGCGCGCCGGCAGCGTCTGGGTGAACGGCTGGGATGGCGGTGACATGACCGCACCGTTTGGTGGTTACAAGCAGTCCGGCAACGGCCGGGACAAATCGCTGCACGCCTTCGACAAGTACAGCGAGATCAAGGCCACCTGGATCCAGTTGTAACGACGTGGCTGCTTGACCGCTGTTCGCTCTTTGTAGAGTCGAGCCATGCTCGACTGCTTTTCGTTCTTCGGTAGAGCCGAGCCATGCTCGGCTGCTTCTCGCGAAGAGCAGTCGAGCATGGCTCGACTCTACAGAAGGCAGACAGCTGTCGAGCTACCGGCAGCGGGTACTCACCTGCAGCACCGCTGCACGCAGCAGATCCCGGTCGGCCTCTTCGACGGCATTCTGGAAGTAATCCATGTCCTGCCGGCCCAGTTCGCACGGGTCGACGATGTAGCCCGGCGGCCAAAGCCCCAGCAGCTGCGCTACGCCATGCACGATCTGCTCCGGCGTCATCTGCCGGCGGATCCGGAAGTAATTGCGGCGCGGCCCGAACGCCGGATGGACCTCGCGCCGACCAATAAGGCGCGGAGCGACACCCGCAGCGCTGATGCCGTCGCCACCGTCGATGCTGCCCGCCGGGAGGCCCAGGATCAGCGGCGCCATTGCAGGCGATTCCTCGAACGCGGGGGTACTGGTATCCGTAGGTGCCGCCGGGGGCGGGCGTGGCGCTGTCGATGCGGCCGGGCGCGCTGCCTCTGCGGTGGGCTGCGCCGGGCGCGGTTGCGCCGGCACGGGCTGCTTCGGTGGCAGCCAGTACAACGTCATCCTGGCGCCTCCGTCGCTGCGCAGCGTCATCCTGCCGCTGCCCAGCAGCCACACTGCCATCAACCCATGCACCAGCAGCACCACCAGCCATGCCGCCATGCGCGGCAGCTTCGGCGAATCGGACCACGACAGCGCGACTGCAGTCATCGGCAAAGCATCTATGCAGGGACCGGTGGCGCAGCCTAGCGGGTGGCCCGAAAAATTCCGTTGGCATCGGTGTCGGCTGAAACCATCGCCCCGTGCGGCCACCGGCCCGTGGCAGAATCGGGCGATCCGCCGTTACCCGTGTTGCCGATGTCGACGATCACCGCTGCCGCGCCGTCCGTGAATTCCCCCAGTCGAGTCCTGCTGGCCAGCCTGATCGGCACCACCATCGAGTTCTTCGATTTCTACATCTACGCCACGGCCGCGGTGCTGGTGTTCCCGCACCTGTTCTTCCCGGACAGCAGCGAACAGGCGGCGCTGCTGCAGTCACTGGCAACGTTCGCGGTCGCGTTCATCGCGCGTCCGGTGGGCTCGGCGGTGTTCGGCCACTTCGGTGACCGTATCGGCCGCAAGGCCACGCTGGTGGCCGCGCTGCTGACCATGGGCCTGTCCACGGTGCTGATCGGCCTGTTGCCCACCCATGCACAGATTGGCTTGTGGGCCCCCGCGTTGCTGGCGCTGTGCCGTTTCGGCCAGGGCCTGGGGCTGGGTGGCGAATGGGGTGGGGCGGTGCTGCTGGCCACCGAGAACGCGCCGCCGGGCAAGCGCGCCTGGTACGGCATGTTCCCGCAGCTGGGCGCACCGCTGGGCTTCCTGCTGTCAGCCGGCATCTTCCTGGTGCTCGGCCGTTGCCTGAGCCAGGACGACTTCCTGCAGTGGGGCTGGCGTATCCCGTTCGTGGCCAGCGCTCTGCTGGTCGGCCTTGGCCTGTGGGTGCGCCTGAACATCCACGAGACGCCCGATTTCAAGAAAGCGCTGGAGCGCAAGGCGCCGGTGCGGCTGCCGATGTGGACGGTACTGCGTGACCATCCGGTGCCGATGCTGCTGGGCACGCTGGGTGCGTTCGCCACCTTCGTGCTGTTCTACCTGATGACGGTGTTCAGTCTCGGCCATGGCACCGCGGTGCTGGGCTACAGCCGCGAGCAGTTCCTGCTGATGCAGATGGCCGGCATGCTGTTCTTCGCGCTGGGTATCCCGCTGTCGGCGCGCTATGGCGACCGTTGGGGCACGCGACGCACGATGATCGTCGCCAGCGTACTGATCGTCGGTTTCGGTGTGCTGTTCGCGCCGCTGTTCCAGCCGCACAGCCCGTGGCTGGTCACTGGCTTCCTGTGCCTGGGCCTGTTCCTGATGGGCCTGACCTACGGCCCCTGCGGCACCTTCCTGGCCGAAATCTACCCGGTGGAAGTGCGCTATACCGGCGCGTCGCTGTCTTTCAACCTGGCCGGCATCCTTGGCGCGGCACCGGCGCCGTACCTGGCCACCTGGCTGGCCGAACGCTTCGGCCTGGTCGCGGTGGGTTACTACCTGTGCCTGACTGCGGTGGCGACCCTGTGCGCGCTGGTGGCACTGCACCGGCGCGCCCTGAGGCTCAACCAAAGAAGCGCTTGAGCGTACGTCCCAGCCAACCGCCCCCTTGGTGCTCGCGGGCGAACTGGTTCAGGTGCGCCTTGACCTGTTCGGCATAGGCCTGGTCATCACCGCGGATGTGATTGAACAGCCAGCGTGAGAGCATGGTGCGCAGTTCGTCGCTGATGTCTTCGCCGGCCTGGAAGCGCATGCGGTATTCCGATACCCGCTTGATGAAGACCTCATGCACGCGCTTGTGCGCGGCACAGAACGGGTAGCCCGCTTCTTCCATCAACTCTTCTTCAAATGCGAAGTGCGACATGGTGTAGTCCACGACCTCGTCGATCACTTCACCCACCGCCGCACGCTGCATGCTGGCCTGGGCCACGTGCAGGTGGTTGAGCATCTCGATGATGCGGCGGTGTTGTTGGTCGATCACATCGATGCCGATGTTCAGATCGTCCTGCCAGACCAGTAGTGCCATCCCCGGCTCCCCTTCATGCGTATGTCGGGGCCGACTGTAGAGCCGCCGCGCGGGTGCGGCGTTGATCTGGATCAAAGCGGGCCGGTCAGGGCAGGGCCGGCTCGCGCGGGCGCAGCGGGCTGGCCACCGTGGTGCAGCTGACCCGGTTGCGGCCACCGGCCTTGGCCAGGTACAGCTGGCGGTCGGCCTCGGAGATCAGCCGGTGCAGCGCATCACGCTGCGGGCGCAGGCAGCACAGGCCGATGCTGACCGTCATGCGAAGCGTCGCGGTGCCAATGTCCACTTCCAGTGCGGCGATGCGCTGGCGCAGCTCCTCGAAGTACTGCAGTGCCTCGTCCTGTTCCATGTCCGGCACCAGCAGGCAGAACTCCTCGCCACCGAAGCGTGCGATCAGGTCCTGGCTGCGTGCATGCGCGGCCACCGCACCGGCCACCGCGCGCAGCGCATCATCGCCGGCCTCGTGGCCGTGAGTGTCGTTGATGTGCTTGAAGTGATCGATGTCGATCATCGCCACCGCCACGCACTGGCCATGCAGCTGCAGCTGCGGCAACTGGCGCTGGCTCTGTTCCAGGAAGCAGCGGCGGTTGGGCAGGCCGGTGAGGAAGTCGCGGGTGGCCAGGTCCTGCAGGGTGCCGATCAGTTCCAGCTGGTCCACGTTCTGCGAGACACGGCAGAAGAATTCCTCGCGCGAGAATGGCTTGCGCAGGAAGTCGTTGGCACCGTTCTTCAGGAAGCGCGGGATCAGCGATGCGTCGGTGTTGCCGGAGATGCCGATCACCGCCACCTTGTCGCGTGAGCGCAGGGTGCGCAGGCGGCGGGTGAATTCCACGCCCTGCATGCCGGGCATTTCCTGGTCGACCACCGCCAGGCGGATCGCCGGATGCGCCTCGATCGCGGCCAGGCCCTCGTTGCCATCGGCCGCTTCGTGCACCTCATGGCCATACATGCGCAGCAGGGCGGCGGCATAGCCGCGCGCGGACGGGGAATCGTCCACCACCAGCGCCGCGATGCGGCGGTTGCGTTCCAGCCGCTGCACCAGCCACACCAGGTAGTCGATGCTGCCGGGGGTATTCTTCAGTACGTAGTCGATGATCTGCTGCTGCAGCACGCGCTTGCGCAGGTCCTCGTCGTACACGCCGCTGACCACCACGGTCGGCAGGTCGCGCTTGAGGAAGAACTCGACCACCGCATCGCGGTCGCCGTCGGCCAGCACCAACCCGGTCAGCACCAGGAACCAGCCGCCACCCTCGCTCAGCAGGCGATCGGCCTCGGCCAGGGTGGAGGCGATCACCACCGGCAGTTCCAGGCGCTGCTCGATGGCTTCGCGCAGCATGCCGGTAAAGGCACGGGAATTTTCGACCAGCAGGATCCGCTGCGGCAGCGGATCGGCCAGGTCGCCATCGACGGCGGCCTGCGGCAGGACGGGCATGATGCGGTGGCTCACGAAGGAGGGCTCGGCACGGATAGCGGCGGTTTCGGGCGTAACTTTAGCCGCTCATGCAGCGCCCGGCGTACATCATGCCGCGGAGAATGGAGCTAGGCGAACTCTTTGCTTCGCGCTCTGCCCCCCTGGACCAGGGACGGCAGGGATTCGCTGAGTATGATCGTGATTCGATGGTGACGACATAGCAGCATGCCGTCGTAAGCAATCAGGCGTCCGCCGAGCCGATCAATCAGTGCAGCTTCGGTGGCCGACGTCAGTGGACGATCGCGATCCAACAGTGCGATGTTCAACATGATGCCGTGACGCTGGCCGAGCCGGCCACAACGTGCCTGGATGTGTATCTGTCCCGGCTCATGACTCAGCATGACCGGCACTGCATCGATCAGTAGGCGATAGGCTGATAGTTGCAGACCCACGCTCAACTGGCAGGGGTCGCCGGAGAACTGTGGTCGATTCATACGGCCGGTGGAGTTCCAACCGTCCCGTACGCCGCTGGCTTGCAGGCTGAGGTAAAGCCCGATCTGCTCAATTGCAGTCGGGTAGATCATGCTGGCCTGTTGGCGGAATTGCCATGAATGCGTTGCAGATGTCTGAACCAGATCTGCCGCGATATCGTGGTGACCATGGGTCTTGAGCCAGTCAACAACACCTTGCACCGACATATCCATGCCGTCACCGATTGATTTCAGCTCGAGCGCCCGTGAACGCAGAGCCTGCTCACCGGCCAGGTACGAGGCGCGCGCCAGCTTTACTGTGTTCCGGCCACTATCTTCATGCTCTTGGTACTTGCGTTGATAGTGGCTGATACCAGATCCCAGTGCGAGCAGCGCGACGCTTATTACGCAAAGGCTCTGCTGCGTAGAGAAGGCTCCGAGGTCAAACGAAGCGGGTAGCCCAGTGCTTGGTGTAGATGCGAGCACGATCAGATTCAGTAGCGGCACTGCGATTGCCGCGCCGCGCCAACCGTGCAGGAAGGCAAGTGCGATTGCCGGGAGCGAAGCCATCAGGACGAGTTGCTCACGGGTGGTGTTGGCCGTAGCCGGTGTCAGCTTCATTGCCAATCCAAGCACCATGATCAGCGTGATGGATGTGGCGGTGAAAGCAACGAAGCGGGTGCTCCATCCTGGTTCGGAGTGACGCCGCAGCCAGAGCAGTGCCAGTGGGGCAAGCGTAAGGATACCGGTGGTTTGGCCCAGCAAAGTACGTCCCACCCGTTCGAGCATCATTTCCGGGTCTGGGCCAGGCCACAGCAGACGCGCAAGTCCCATGTTCAGCAGGCTGACTGCAATGCCTGCCGAGAACGACAGGGAGAGCAGCCACAATCCGCCCGCGGTAGGGACATGTCTGCGATGGAAGCGCACGATCAGCATTGCCAGAGGCATCAGCCCAATTGAGCCAAGAATGACCCATGCCAGTCCGTGGGTTGTCGCCATTGGCATGCGGATCTGTGCGAAATAGGCGTATTCGCCAAGCAGAAGGTACGGCCATAGGCGCACAGGTACCAACAGAAGTGCAGCAATCCGCACGCCCGCAGGAAGATAGAACTGGTCAAGTGACAGTTGCCGCGTCACCAAACACGCAGCCGCATATAGGGTCGCTACCGCGAATCCTTCTGGACGGAAGCGAACGTCTACCTGTATTCCATCCTTCCACCAGCTCACTTCACCCTCCCGGGTCGGTTGGGACGCTCGGTCCCGCGTATGCGTGGCCTGCCCAGCACAGCACAGCGGCTTCGGCAGATAGCACGCCGTGCAACGGAAAAATGGAGAATACACACGGGGGCCGGTCGGTGCGATGGCACCCCCGTGGGGGCCTCGGTATGCTGGGGATGCTCCGGCCTTGACGCTTGCAGCGGACGATTTTATCCGGCCATGAAGTGGCATGGCGCTCTTTTGCCGCGGTCAATGCGGAATTACCCGGATGCAGTAACTCAATCAAAAATGGAGATGCCTGTGAGATTTCCCCGATTTTCCGTTGCGGCGACGACTGTAGCTCTGCTATCCATGCCCATGCTGGTTTCAGCATCCTGCTGTACAACGGGGGGCAATGGTGTCCAGATGGCCAGCGCCGGTTTGGGCGAACGCCAGCCGGTCGCCATCAATCTAAGCTTGGATCCGGCTTGGTTTGTCTATGCCTTTCAGCGCGATGGTGTGACCTACTACCAGGTCAATGATCCTTCGGGCCAAGTGGTTTTGATCATCGCCAACATCGATTCCACTTTCTGGACACTGCCGGCCGGAAATTCGTCTGTCCGTGTCTCGCTACCTTCGCAGCGGCTGGCGATGCCGGCGACGGCGCGTAGGCATCTGGTGTTCCAAGCGTCGGACTTCTCGTTGGCTGTCCACGGTGAAGGGAAGGGAGCAATCTGGTCCGTCGAGACGTCCCCCAGCGAAAAGTGAAAGACCGTAGATGGCAAGTAGAGTGCCCGCGGTGGTCCAGAGCCGCTGCGGGTACGCTTCCCTGCCGTTGCTGATGCGAACTGGCGGGGCTTTGAGTCAGTACTTGACCGGCATGTCAATCGGAGCATCCACTCGCGGCGGCGCGCTGTCCCCTTGCATTTCGTAGTGGGTATCACGCATCACCATCCGGATCCGGTTATCCAGGCAGCTGACTGTGCCAGAGTAGGCCTGTGTACGTGCTGAGAGACGCTCAATTGCCAGATCGACAGTTCTCGACGACAACGTGCTCGTGCGATCGAGCAGCGAAGCTGTGATCAATATTCCCTTGTGTTGACCCACGTGTCCGCAACGTGCACGGAGCTGGATCTGGCCCCGTTCTTCCTTGAGTAACAGAGACATGGACTCGGCAAGGACGCGATAAGCGGCAAGCTGTAAACCCATGCTCAGCTGGCAGGGATCACCCTGAAGTACGGGGCGGACCACTCGGTGGGTCTCTTCCCAGGCTTCGCTCAGCCCGCCTGCCTGAAGAGCAACATAGAGCCCAGCGTGCTCCAGCTCAGTCGGGTAGACCATGCTGGTCAGCTCGCGGAACTTGCGCGAGCGTGAGGAAAATGTTCGCAGAAGATCGATTGCCGGGCCTTCCTGGCCATGTGTCCTGAGCAGCTTCAGGGTTTCATCAAGGGCTGCTTCAATATCGTCGGCTACCCTGCGCAGGCCCAGTGCCCGCTCGCGCAGATCCATCTCACTGGCCAGGTGGGCCGAGCGAGAGAAAACCACTGTCTTCGGCTCCTGTAGCTGAACCGTTGTGGGCGCACGCTGATGATAGTGATGAGTGATGCGTGAGCCCAGAGCCAAGAGGGTGGTACCCGTGATCGCGATGATCTGTTGCGTGAAGAAGGTTGTCTGGTCGAACGAGCCCGGTAGTCCGGTACTGGGCATGGTTACGCTGAGAATTATGTTCATCAGCGGTACGCCCACAGCAGCACCTCGCCATCCATGAATGCATGTCAGCGCAATTACGGGCAAGGTCATCAACAGCTGCAATATGGCTCGTGCCGCATCATCACGCGCACCGGCCGTGGCGATGAGAATGCTGAGAGCACATAGAGCGCTGAGCGCCGTGATGGTAGGGCGCAGCCGCCAGGTAGACCAGTCGTAGCCGCCACGACGGCGGAGCCACAGCAATGCAAGTGGTGCCACTGTCAGGATGGCGATGTAGTCACCCAGCACAAATAGCGCTGCATTCGTGTAGAAGGGCATGCTTGGCGGGACCGGCCAAAGCACGTGGGACAGTCCCAGCTTGAGAGCGCTGGCGACCAGTGCTGCGGATGCTGCAACGGAAAGCAGCCAGCTTTCACTGGTCGATGCCATCGCCTTGCGGTGGAGGTGGACGATCAGCGCCACCGCAGGTATCAGACACGCCGATCCGAGGATGACCCAGCTTATCCCGTACTCTTCGATCATGGGATAACGCAGCGGCGCGAAATAGGCGTATTCACCAAGAATGAGATACGGCCAGAGCCTGGGCGGACACAACAGCAGTGCGGCCACGCGAATGCCAGCCGGCAGGAAGAACTGATCAACGGAGAAGTGACGGGCTCCCCAGCAGG
The DNA here is from genome assembly GCF_036320025.1 of Stenotrophomonas sp. SMYL86. Lineage (NCBI taxonomy): Bacteria > Pseudomonadati > Pseudomonadota > Gammaproteobacteria > Lysobacterales > Lysobacteraceae > Stenotrophomonas > Stenotrophomonas sp. SMYL86. The sequence goes on along the minus strand of NZ_JAWIRU010000004.1, from coordinate 169,811 downwards.
CGAAGGCATACAGCGCAGCAAGAGCGAGGCCGACAGGTCGTATACGGAAGCTCAGTTCAAATCCACTTTTCAACCAACTCAAGCCCAAGCCTCCCTTGCTCGTACCGCGTTATCGCAGTCCTGGCGACACTGAATGTATCCTTCAGGCCCGACAGTATCTGTTGATGCCGATGGGCGCAATCTCGTAGGCGGCGGAGGCGTCAGGCGGTCTTTCGCCAGCCGTGAACACGCCGCCATTGGATGTCACCAAGCGGCTGTGAAGTCCGTCGCAGTTTTCTGATTTGGGTATCAGATCCGTGAGGGTGGGCCAATCGGGTCGAGCGGGTTGTCCCGACCGGCTTCACGAACCGGGTAGGCCCCGGTCTGGGGAGCGCTTACCGCTTCGATGAGGCAGATCCGGACGCGATTGCCTTGGCATTGAATCGTGCCGCGATATGCGAGCACGCGGCCGGCTAACTGGTCAGTGGCCATGATCATCGTCGCCTGCGAAAGGCGTCGGCGTGGATCGAGCATGGCTGCAACGAGCAAGATTCCTTGCTGTCGGCCAAGGCGGCCACAGCGCGCTCGCACGGTGAGTTGACCGGATTCGTTGCCAAGCAGGATGGACACTGCCTCGACGATCGAGCGATAGGCTGCCAGCTGCAAGCCAGGGCTGAGGGCGCAGGGATCGCCCATCAACCAGGGTTGATTGATCCGGTGGGTATTGCCCCAAGCCTCACGCACTCCACCCGCCTGCAAGGCCACGTACAAGCCTAGCCGTTCCAGGGCGGCGGGGTAGATCATGCTGGCCTGGGCCCGGAACAGGCGTGAATGCACCTCCGAGGTATGCCGCAGGCTGTCTGCGACAGCGTGATGGCCCTGTGCATGCAGCCAGTTCACCATTTCGTTCAGCGACAGGTCCATGCCATCGCCCAGCTGGCGCAGATGGGCCGCGCGCTCACGCAGGTCCATCTCGCTGGCCAAATGTGAATTCCGCGCAAGCTGCAGGGCCGCTCTGCCATCTTCCTCGCGCAACCGGTGCTGGTTCTGGAAGTGGGTGATGCGCGCGCCCAGCAACAGCAGGGCGATGCTGGCGATGGCCATGGCCTGCTGGGTAGCGAAGGTAGCCGGGTCGAATGCCGTCGGATGGTCGGCGGGGGTGCTGACGCCAAGAATCATGTTCACGGCGGCGACACCGATGGCCGCACCGCGCCATCCCAGCAGGCAGGTCAGGGCGATCGCGGGAATAGGCAGGATCAACAACAACTGCAGCGAGCCAGGCGCCGTGATCGAGGCAGGTACCGGCGTCGCCTGCAGGCCAACGACCAGCATGGCTGCGAGTGCTCCTGCCACAGCAGCAACGGACCGGGGCGTCCATTGCTCCTCGGCGCGACGGATCCAGAGCAGTGCGAGTGGCGCCAGGATGAGGATGCCGGTGAAGTCGCCCAGCGCATAGCGCAACACGTTGGTGATGAATGATGCGTTCTGCAACGGCTCCCAGAGCAGGTACGAGATTCCCAGGTTGAGCAGGCTGATGACCGTCGCGGCGCATACCGCAATGGAGATCACGCCGAGGATCGTGGTGCGCGCAAGCAGCTTCCGGTGCAGGCGCACGATCAGCATCACGGCGGGCATCAGGAACACCGAGGCCAGGATCACCCAGGTCAGGTTGTATTTGCTGATCAGGGGGATGCGCAGATGCGCGAAGTAGGCGTACTCACCAATCAGCAGGTAGGGCCAAAGACGGGGCGGGCACAACAGCAATGCGGCCACCCGCACGCCGGCAGGCAGGAAGAACTGGTCCAGTGACAGCTTGCGCGCACCCCAGCAGGCGAGGGCATAGAGCAGCGCCAGCGCCAGCCCTTCGGGGCTGACCCGTATCCTCACCAGCAGGCCGTCTTTCCACCACTGCATCCACGTGCTCCCCAGCTCCTGCGCCGATTATGTGGCTGGGAAGGGCCCCGCTACCACAACGCATCCCGCAGCTTGTACCACGACATCGCTGCCACCAGCAGCGGCATCCGCAGCAGCCGCCCACCAGGGAAGGGCGCGTGCCGCAGGCGCTGGAACACGTCCAGGCGCTCGCTCTGGCCGGCAATGGCAGCGGCGATCACCTCGCCGGCCAGCCCGGCGGCGGCCACGCCATGCCCCGAGAACCCTTGCGCGAAGTACAGATTGCCGTCCAGCCGGCCCCAATGCGGGGCGCGGTTGCGGGTGATGTCCACATAGCCGCCCCAGACCTGGTCCAGTGCCACGTCGGCCAGCTGTGGGAACACCTGGTGCATGCGCCGCTGCATCACCCCGCGCAGGCCCGGTGGGGGCAGGGCCGAGTAGCTGGCGCGGCCGCCGAACAGCAGGCGGTGGTCGTGGCTGAGGCGGAAGTAGTCCAGAGCCCATGCGGTGTCGGCCACGGCCATGTTGTTGCCGATCAGGGCCCGGGCGCGTTCAGCACCCAGCGGCTGGCTGGCGCCGATATAGGTGCCCACTGGCATGATCCGCCGTTCCAGCTCGGGCAGCAGGCCCTGCAGCCAGGCGTTGCCGGCCACCACCAGATGCGCAGAGCGCACGCTGCCCTGAGCGGTATGCAGGGAAGGCTGTGGTCCCCGCTGCACGCGGGTCACCGCGGAGTTCTCGTGGATCACCACGCCGGCCGCGCGCGCCGCATCGGCCAACCCGCGTGCATACGCCAGCGGTTGCAGGTGCGCGCTGAGCGGGTCGAACATCGCGGCGCGGTAGCGCGGGCTGTCCAGCTGCGCGCGCAGGGCATCACGGTCCCACCATTGCATCGGGTAGTCGTAGTGGCGCTGCAGGTGCTCGCAGTTGGCCAGTAGTTCACGCTCATGGCGTTCACGGATGGCGACGCTGGCATGGCCTTCCACCCAATGGCAGTCGATGCCGTGGCGATCGATGCGGGTGCGCATCGCCTGCACCGCGTCACGCGACCAGTCGAACAGGTGGCGCGCATCGTCGCGGCCGAGCTGGCGCTCCAGCTCGTCAACCTCGCAGCCATAGCCCACCAGCGCCTGGCCACCGTTGCGACCGGACGCGCCCCAACCGATCCGCTGCGCGTCCAGCACCACCACGCGCTGGCCACGCGTAGCCAGTTCCAGTGCTGCGGTCAGGCCGGTGTAGCCCGCGCCAAGCACTGCGACATCGGCCTGCACATTCCCCTGCAGCGAGGGAAGTGCGGGCGGCTCGGGCAAGCTGGCGGCGTACCAGCTGGGCGGGAAGGCGGCGCTCATCGCAGGCCTTGCGGGCGCAGTACGGACGGGCGGAGCGGGGGAGGGCGATCAGCGTTCACGCGCTTAGTTTCGCCGATGCGTGACGGCCATGGTGTGACGGCGACGACTTGCCGCGTTCGCCGGGCGACGGGTAACGTGTCGGCACGCCAAGGAGTTTTCCCATGCGCCGCCTGCCCTGGGTGGGCCTGCCCACCGACAGCACCGTGCTCGGCCATCACCGCTTCGCGGTGGCCGGCGAGAAGTACGTGCGCGCGCTGGCCGAGGCGGCCGAGGTGACCCCGGTTGTGTTGCCGAGCCTGCAGCCTCCTTTGCCGGCTGGCGAATGGCTGCAGGGGCTCGATGGCCTGCTGTTGACCGGCGCGGTCAGCAACATCGAACCGCAGCACTACGAGGGCGGCCGCAGCTGGCCAGGCAATCCGCACGACCCGGCCCGCGATGCCAATGCCTTCGGGCTGCTGCGCGAAGCGCTGGCGCTGGACCTGCCGGTACTGGCGATCTGCCGCGGCTTCCAGGAGCTGAACGTCGCGCTGGGTGGCAGCCTGCATCCGCAGGTGCACGCGGTGCCTGGCCTGGCCGACCACCGCGAAGACCCGCAGGCGCCGGTGGAGGTGCAGTACGGGCCGGCCCACACGGTCACCCTGGCCGCTGATGGCTGGTTGGCGCGGTGGAGCGGCAGTGACCGGACGCAGGTCAATTCGGTACACGGGCAGGGTATCGCCCGCCTGGCGCAGGGGCTCCAGGTCGAAGCCGTGGCCGATGATGGCCTGGTCGAGGCGGCACGCAGCCTGCACCATGATTTCGTGCTCGGCGTACAGTGGCACCCGGAGTGGCGTGTCATGGATTCGCCGTTCTATCACGCTATTTTCCGTGCGTTCGGCCAAGCTTGCCGGGAGCACCAACAGAACCGACTGGATTCCCGATGAGTTCCCGAACGCGCCCGCGCAAGACGGCTACGCCCCCCGCACCGCAGGAAAGCAGTCTGCTGCGTTGGCTGAAGGAGCGGCGCATCACCGAGGTCGAGTGCCTGGTGCCGGACATCACCGGCAACGCGCGCGGCAAGATCATTCCGGCTGACAAGTTCTCGCACGACTACGGCACGCGGCTGCCCGAGGGCATCTTCGCCACCACCGTCACCGGCGAGTTCCCTGACGATTACTACGACCTGACCTCGCCGTCGGACTCGGACATGATGCTGCGCCCCGATCCGGACACCGTACGCATGGTGCCGTGGGCGGCCGATGCCACCGCGCAGGTCATCCACGATTGCTACACCAAGAGCGGTGAGCCGCACGAGCTGGCACCGCGCAACGTGCTGCGCCGCGTGCTGGCGGCCTACGCCGAGCTGGGCCTGCGCCCGGTGGTGGCGCCGGAGCTGGAGTTCTTCCTGGTGCAGAAGAACACCGACCCGGACTTCCCGCTGCTGCCACCGGCCGGCCGCTCCGGGCGTCCGGAAACCGCGCGGCAGTCGTACTCGATCGATGCGGTCAACGAATTCGACCCGATTCTCGACCTGATGTACGACTACGCCGATGCGATGAAGCTGGACGTGGACACGCTGATCCACGAATCCGGCGCCGCGCAGCTGGAGGTCAACTTCACCCATGCCGATGCGATGGACCTGGCCGACCAGGTATTCCTGTTCAAGCGCACCATGCGCGAAGCGGCGATGCGCCACGGGGTGTATGCCACGTTCCTGGCCAAGCCGATGGAAAACGAGCCGGGCAGCGCCATGCACATCCACCAGAGCCTGGTGCGGGTGAGCGATGGCAGCAATGTGTTCGCCGGTGAGACCCATGCCGAGGGCGAGTTCAGCCCGGTGTTCGGCCACTACCTGGGCGGCCTGCAGAAGTACGTGCCGCAGGCGATGGCCTTCTTTGCGCCGAACGTGAATTCCTATCGCCGGCTGGTGTTCGGCGAGGTCTCGCCGAGCAACGTGCACTGGGGCTATGACAACCGCACCTGCGGGCTGCGTGTGCCGCTGGACACGCCGGAGAACATGCGCGTGGAAAGCCGTTTCGCCGGGTCTGACGCCAATCCCTATCTGGCGATGGCGGCGACCCTGGCCTGCGGCCTGCTGGGCATCCGCGAGCGGCTGGCACCGGATGCGCCGGTGACCGGCAGCGCCAAGGAACTGGGCTACAACCTGCCGCGCTCGCTGGGCGAAGCGCTGGACGGGCTGGAGCAGTGCAGCGAGCTGCAGGCGCTGCTGGGCGAGCGCTTCTGCCGCGCCTACATCTCGGTCAAGCGCAAGGAATATGAGACCTTCTTCCGCGTCATCAGCTCGTGGGAGCGCGAGTTCCTGCTGCTGAACGTCTGAGCATCTGGAATAGAAAAATCCGCCGCCGGGGGGTAGGCTGGCACCCGTCGCCGGCCCCGCCGGCCCCCCTTTCCGCATTCTGGAGCACCCGATGAAGCTGCGTATCCTCACGCTCGGCCTGGCCTCCGCCATGCTCGCCGCCTGCAGCGGTGGCAACGGCGGCGCGCAGGACAGCCAGGTCCTGAACGTCTACAACTACAGCGATTACATCGCCGAGGACACCATCCCGACCTTCGAGAAGGAGAGCGGCATCAAGGTGACCTACGATGTGTTCGACAGTGATGAGATGGTCGAGACCAAGCTGCTGGCCGGCAACAGCGGCTACGACGTGGTGGTGCCGACCTTGAACTTCTTCGGGCGCCAGATCCAGGCCGGCGTGTTCCTGCCGCTGGACAAGAGCAAGATCCCGAACCTGGCCAACCTCGATCCGGCGGTGATGAAGCGCATCGCCACCCAGGACCCGGGCAACCAGTACGGCGTGCCGTACATGATCGGCACCACCGGCATCGGCTACAACGTGGAGATGCTGAAGCAGCGCTTCGGCGGCAGCACCGACATCGCCAACAGCTGGGACCTGGTGTTCAAGCCGGAGAACATCAGCAAGATGAAGGACTGCGGCGTGACCATCCTGGACACGCCGGCGGACATGATTCCGATCGCGCTGCATTACCTGGGCCTGGACCCGCACAGCGGTGACCCGGCCGAGCTGCAGAAGGCGGCCGACCTGCTGAAGTCGATCCGCCCGTACGTGCAGAACTTCCACTCCTCGCAGTACGTGGGTTCGCTGGCCAATGGCGGCACCTGCCTGGTGGTGGGCTGGTCGGGTGACATCATCCAGGCCCGCGACCGCGCCGAGGAAGCCAGCAATGGCGTGCACGTGGCCTACTCGATCCCGAAGGAAGGCGCCCCGCAGTGGTTCGACATGCTGGCGATCCCGAAGGATGCCAAGCATCCGGAAGCCGCGTACGCGTTCATCAACTACCTGCTGCAGCCGAAGGTTGCCGCGGCCAACACCAACTTCATCCACTACGCCAATCCGGTGCCGACCGCGACCCCGCTGGTGGATGAGGCGATCCGTACCGACCCGACCATCTACCCGCCGGCCGACGTGGCCGACAAGATGTTCACCTATTCGATCAACACGCCGGAAACCGACAAGCTCTACACCCGGCTGTGGACCGAGGTGAAGACCGGCCGTTAAGCCGGTCTGGCGCCGCCGGGCCATGCCCGGCGGATTGCTTCATCCTTGGCCGGGCGCGGTACCGCCGCCCTGGTCAAGGTGCCGCAGGATCGCCGGCAACAGGTCACGTGCATCGCGACCGCCGTTGCACAGGAACGACGAACTCATCCGCTGCAGGTTGTGCATGCCGATGAAGAACAGCCCCGGATGCGGTGAAACGCCGAACTCGCCGAGCGGATAGCCATGTGCGTCCAGCACGCCCTGCACGTCGAGCCAGGGCCATTCGGCGACGAAGCCGGTGGCCAGCACCACCGAGCGGATGCCTGCGGCCTGCAGATCCAGTTCACGCGGGGCGGCGTCCGGCTCCCAGTGCAGATAGACCTCTTCGGGAATGTAGCGGGCATCGTCGGTGCGCGGTTCGGGCCGCGTGGCGTAGTACGCGCTGGCCAGCGAATCGAGATAGGCATATTCGGTCCGTGTCGCCTCGATCGCGGTGCGCAGCTGCGGGCGCACATCGGCGAAGCGGGCGATGTTTCCTTCGAAGCCCTGCAACCGACCCAGCAGCCTGATGCCTGCGCGGTGCATCGCCAGCAGGCTGATCGAGCTGCCCAGGCCGGCACGTCCCTTGCCGGAAATCAGCGGGAACTCGGCGGTGCGGGCCTTGCGCAGCGCATCCGCTTCTCCGGCCAGGACGGCGGCCGCTTCACTCACGTGCTGGTGGATGCGCCCGGCCATGTCCCACCAGGTCATCGAGTCCTTGCCGCGCAGCCGGCGGGTATGCGAATGCCGCTGGGCCAGTGACCAGTGCACGCTGCGACCGCTGTCGCGCAGGTCCTGGGCGATCTGCGCGCCGGACTGGCCACCGCCGATGACCAGCACGCCGCCGTCGGGCAGCTGGCGGGGGCTGCGGTAGTCGCCGGAGTGCAGCACCGTCAGACCCGGTCCGGGCGCGAAGGGGACCCGGGGCATCCGCGCGCGCCGGTATTCGCCGGTAGCGACCACAATCGCCCCAGCCCGGATCAATCCGTCGCTGGTTTCGATGGCATAGCCGCCCGATTCGGGCGTGACCCGCTGAACCGCACAACCTTCGCTGATCGGCAACGAACGTTCGTCGGCATAGTCGCGCAGCCGCCGGATCACCTCGGGGGCCCCCATGAAACCTTCCGGGTCGTCGCCCGCATAGGCATGGTCGTGCAGGGCCATCGTCGCGTTGGCGGTGTTGGTCTGGAACGAATCCCAGCGCCGCTGCCAGCTGGCGCCCACGGTTTCGGCCTCCAGCACGCGATGCTCGACGCCGGCTTCCTGCAGGAGCGCGCTGAGGGACAGCCCGGCCTGGCCGGCGCCGATGATGACCAGCGGCAGCGTTGCAGGCAGGGAGCCCGGCAGGCGGGGCGGGAAAGGGGAGGGGCGGTCCGGGGAAGTCACCAGGGTGGGTCCATGCAAGGGCTTGATCCGGGCCATTGCGCGGGGAATGCCCCGGGCCTTCAACAGATCCGGTTCTGAAAAACGTTGCAGATCGAGGCGTCGCCTGTGGTGTCTGGCCGGGACGACCGCAGGGGCGTCCAGGGGAGCCCGGGCCTTTGCGCGGACAGGCCACCATGGCGGGGGAAAACCGACACTCCCAGGGCCCCCGGGGCTGGCCAGCGGCCGCTTCCGCCTGCCGCCGTCATATCCCCTGGGCCCCCCGGCCGTTAGAATGGCGGCCGCTGTCCACCGCCCGCTCCCGGAGCCCCCATGCCCGTTGAAGCCCAGCCGGTAGCCACCGTCGTCGACACGACCGGTGTGCCCGGCTATCTCTCCATTCGTGACCTGCGCAAGGAATTCGACGGTTTCGTCGCCGTCGACGACGTCAACCTGGACGTGCGCAAGGGCGAAATCTTTGCCCTGCTCGGTGGCTCCGGCAGTGGCAAATCGACCCTGCTGCGCTGCCTGGGCGGCTTCGAGACGCCCACCAAGGGCAGCATCACCCTCGACGGCCAGCGCCTGGACGCGCTGCCGCCGTATCAGCGGCCGGTCAACATGATGTTCCAGTCCTATGCCCTGTTCCCGCACATGACGGTCGAGCAGAACATTGCCTTCGGCCTGAAGCAGGATGGCCTGGGCAAGGATGCGATCAGCAAGCGCGTCGGCGAGATGCTGGACCTGGTGCAGATGGGGCACCTGGGCAAGCGCAAGCCGCATCAGCTGTCCGGCGGCCAGCAGCAGCGCGTGGCGCTGGCGCGGTCGCTGGCCAAAGGGCCGAAGCTGCTGTTGCTGGACGAGCCGATGGGCGCGCTGGACAAGAAACTGCGCTCGCAGATGCAGCTGGAACTGGTCAGCATCATCGAATCGTCGGGTGTGACCTGCGTGATGGTCACCCACGATCAGGAAGAAGCGATGACCATGGCCACCCGCATCGCGGTGATGGATGCCGGCTGGATCCAGCAGGTCGGCAAGCCGGATGAGGTCTACGAGCAGCCGGCCAACCGCTTCGTCGCCGAGTTCATCGGTTCGGTCAACCTGTTCGACGGGGTGATCGACGAGGACCTTCCCGAGTACGTGACCGTGCGCTCGCCGCTGTTCCCTGCGCCGATCTACATCGCCCATGGCATCACCGGCTATGAAGGGCAGCCGGTCGCGTTCGCGCTGCGCCCGGAAAAGGTGATGATCGGCAAGGACGAGCCGGAAGGGCACACCAACAAGGCGCAGGGCGTGATCGAGGACATTGCCTACTTCGGCAGCCACTCGGTGTACCACGTGCGCCTGCCCAGCGGTGCCAAGGTACTGGCCAACTTCGCCAACTCGCAGCGCTGGGCCAGTGATGGCCTCACCTGGGGCGACGAGGTGTGGGTGCACTGGCGCGACAACGACGGCGTGGTGCTGACCTCATGAGCGTCGCCGGCCTGAAGCGCTGGTTGCCGGGGCTGCGTGCCACGGTGATCGGCATTCCGTATCTGTGGCTGCTGCTGTTCTTCGCAGTGCCGTTCCTGATCGTGCTGATGATCAGCTTCTCGCTCAGCCGGGTCGGCTCGCCGCCGTACACCTGGCTGCTGCAGTACGCCGATGGCGGCTTCTCGCTGAAGCTGAACCTGGAAAACTACCTGGCGCTGTTCCGCGATTCGATCTATGCGCAGGCGTTCCTGAGCTCGATCAAGATCGCGGCGATCTCGACCTTCCTGACCCTGCTGATCGGCTACCCGATGGCCTACGCCATCGCCCGCCTGTCGCCGGCCGCGCGTAACGTGGCGATGATGCTGGTGGTGCTGCCGTCGTGGACCTCGTTCCTGATCCGCGTGTATGCATGGAAGGCGATCCTGGACCGCAACGGCCTGCTCGACCAGTTCCTGCAGTTCACCGGCCTGCAGACGCTGATGACGTCGATGGGCCTGCCGAAACTGCAGCTGATCGACACCCCGACCGCCGCCTATATCGGCATCGTCTACTGCTATCTGCCGTTCATGGTGCTGCCGCTGTACGCCAATCTGGTCAAGCATGACCACCGCCTGCTGGAAGCCGCCTACGACCTTGGTGCCAAGCCGTGGCAGGCGTTCCTGCGCATCACCCTGCCGTTGTCCAAGGCGGGCATCATCGCCGGCTGCATGCTGGTGATGATTCCGGCGATTGGTGAATTCGTGATCCCGGAAATGCTGGGTGGCTCGGAGACGCTGATGGTGGGCCGCCAGCTGTGGAACGAGTTCTTCAACAACCGCAACTGGCCGGGCGCCTCGGCGATGGCGGTGGCGATGATCCTGTTGCTGCTGGTGCCGATCCTGCTGTTCAACCGTTCCCAGCAGCGCCTGCTGGAAGGGAAGCAGGCATGAGCCCGCGTAGCGCAAAGGGCCTCGGGCTGGGCGTGCTGCTGCTCGGCTTCGCCTTCCTGTACCTGCCGATCCTGTTGTTGATGTTCTATTCGTTCAACAGCTCGCGGTTGGCGATGGTCTGGGCCGGGTTCTCCACCCGCGCCTACAGCGACCTGTTCGCCGACCGCGCGCTGATGGATGCGATGTGGACCAGCCTGGTGGTGGCGTTCTGGACCGCCTGTACCGCCACCGTGCTGGGCACGCTGGCGGCGATGGTGATGACGCGCTTCAAGCGCTTCCGTGGCAAGCCGCTGTTCGGCGCACTGGTGACCGCGCCGCTGGTGATGCCGGATGTGATCCTCGGCTTCTCGCTGATGGCGCTGCTGGCCTCGATGGGTGCGATTCCCGGCTTCCCGGCGCGTGGCCTGACCACCATCTGGATCGCCCACGTCACCTTCACCCTGTGCTTCGTCACCGTGGTGGTGTCCTCGCGCCTGCAGGAAATGGACCTGTCGCTGGAGGAAGCGGCGATGGACCTGGGCGCGAGCCGGCTGACCGTGTTCGGGCGCATCACCCTGCCGATCATCGCGCCGGCGCTGGTGGCCGGTTGGCTGCTGGCGTTCACCCTGTCGCTGGATGACGTGGTGGTGGCCAGCTTCGTCGCCACGCCGGGCTCGACCACGCTGCCGATGAAGGTGTTCGCCTCGGTGCGCATGGGCATCAGCCCGAAGATCAATGCACTGGCCACGCTGCTGGTGTCGGCGGTATCGATCGCCGCCGTGATCGGCTGGTACATCAACGCGCGTGCCGAGAAACGGCGCCAGCGCGACCTGCAGCTGGCACGCCAGGACAACGGCTGAGCACACGGTTTGTCGACAGCGTCGGCAACATCTGGCTCACGGCCGGCGGCGCACAATGGGGGTCTACCAGATGGAGACCCCGCATGACCGTCGAGATTGTCGACCCGGCCACCGGCCAGGTGACCTACTGCCATGAACTGATGGGTGCTGCCGACATCGAGCAACGCCTGCAGGCCGCAGCCGATGCCTTCCCCGGCTGGGCTGATCACTCGTTGCAGGATCGCGGTGCCATCCTGCGCCGGATCGCCGCGCAACTACGCGCGCGCCGTGACGATCTGCAGCAGGCGATGACCCATGAGATGGGCAAGCTCAAGGCCGAAGCGCTGGCCGAGGTCGACAAGTGCGCGGCGGCCTGCGAGTTCTACTCCGACCACGCAGCTGATTATCTCAAGCCGCAGCTGATCGACACCGAAGCCCAGCGCAGCTATGTGCGCTACGAGCCGATCGGCTGCGTGTTCGCGGTGATGCCGTGGAATTTCCCGATCTGGCAGGTGTTCCGCTTCCTCGCCCCGGCGTTCATGGCAGGCAACGTGGCCCTGCTCAAACACGCCAGCAACGTGCCGCAGTGCGCCGACCTGATCCTGGCGATATGCCGTGACGGTGGCCTGCCTGACGGCGTGTTCGATGTACTGCACATCGACAACGACCAGGCGGCCGAGGTGCTGCGCGACGCACGGGTGAAGGCGGTGACGCTGACCGGCAGCGAGCGGGCAGGGCGCTCGATCGCGTCCAACGCGGGCAGCCAGCTGAAGAAGTCGGTGATGGAGCTGGGTGGCAGCGATGCCTTCGTGGTGCTCGACGATGCCGACCTCGACAAGACCGTGGCGGCGGCGGTGAAGTCGCGCTTCGACAACAGCGGGCAGACCTGCATCGCGGCCAAGCGCTTCATCGTGGTCGACGCGGTGGCCGATGAGTTCACGCGCCGCTTCGTGGAAGCCGCGGCCGAGCGCCAGTACGGTGATCCGGACGAGCGCGGTACCACGCTGGCGCCGATGGCGCGCGCGGACCTGCGCGACGAACTGCACAAGCAGGTGAGGGCCAGCGTGGCCAAGGGCGCGCGGGTACTGCTGGGTGGTGAGCCGATTGCGGGTACACATGCCGGCTATCCGGCCACCGTGCTCGATCAGGTCGGCCCGGGCATGCCGGCCTACGACGAGGAGCTGTTCGGACCTGTCGCTGCGGTGATCCGGGTCAAGGATGAGGCCGAGGCACTGCGCGTGGCCAACGACACCCGCTTCGGCCTGGGCGGCAGCGTGTGGACGCGCGATCCGGTGCGCGGCGAACGTTTCGCGCAGCGCATGGAGTGTGGTGCAGCGTTCGTCAACGCCATCGTCAAGAGCGACGCGCGGTTGCCGTTCGGCGGCAGCAAGCAGTCCGGCTTCGGTCGGGAGCTGGCCGACCATGGCATCCATGAGTTCATGAACATCAAGACCGTCTACGTGGCTTGATGCCCAACGGTAGTGGCGGGGGGGGGGGGGCGGGGGGGGGGGGGGGGCCCCGGCGCGGCCCGAGCCGCCACGGGGGCGTCGGCG